>NZ_JBHWGA010000002.1:285105-356295 GCF_042733315.1 Streptomyces sp. NPDC059718 | reverse complement strand
CCCACCTCGGCGCTGCCCGGCGCCGAGATCACGGTCACCGGCACCCTCGGCTCCACCGAACCCTTCACGGCCGGCACCCAGGTCACCGTCACCCGCACGGACGCCACCGACACGACCGGCACCCCGCTCGGCAACGCGACGGTCGCCGAGGACGGCACCTTCCAGATCAAGGACACCCCGGCCGCCCAGGGCGACAACACCTACACGGTCACCTACGCGGGCGACGCCACCCACGCCGCCGCCACCGCCGCGGCCACCGTCAACGTCAACGTGGCCGCGACCACCCTCACCGTCAACGCCCCCACCTCGGCGCTGCCCGGCGCCGTGGTCACGGTCACCGGCACCCTCGGCTCCACCGAACCCTTCACGGCCGGCACCCAGGTCACCGTCACCCGTACCGACAGCCGCAGCACGACCGGTACCCCGCTGGCCAACGCGACCGTCGCGGGCGACGGCACCTTCCAGATCAAGGACACCCCGGCCGCGCAGGGCAACAACACCTACACGGTCACCTACGCGGGCGACGCCACCCACGCCGCCGCCACGGCCAAGGACACCGTCAACGTCACGCGGGCGGCGACCACCCTCACCGTGAACGCCCCCACGTCGGCCAAGCGGGCCACGAAGATCACGGTCAGCGGCAAGCTCACGGCCTCCGCGCCCTTCCCGGCCGGTACCAAGGTCACGGTGACCCGGACCGACCTCACCACCCCGAAGGGCAAGTCGCTCGGCACCAAGACGGTCGCGTCGAACGGCACGTTCAGCTTCACGGACACCCCGTACACCGGCGGCACCGTCACCTACTCCGTGCACTACGCGGGCGACGCCACGCACGTGGCCGCCCTGGGCAAGGACAGCGTCGCGGTCTCCCGAGCGGCCACCTCGGTCAGCGTCAAGACCAACCACTCGACCTACTCCTACGGTTCGACCGCCACCGTCACCGGTCACCTCGGGAAGACCGGCAAGAGCCGTGTGCTGTCGATCTACGCCAAGGCGTCGGACGGCACGAAGAAGCTGGTGAAGACCGGCACGGTCAACTCCTCCGGCGACTTCAAGGTCACCTACAAGGTCACCCGGAACACCACGTTCTGGGCTTCGTTCGGCGGTGACTTCTCCTACGCGCCGAAGTCGGTGTCCCGTTCGATCGGCACGCAGGTCAAGGTCTCCACGTCCGTCTCCCGGCACTACAAGACGGGGAAGATCGGCTCGACCACGTACTACTGGTTCCACAAGAACACCGACCCGCTGCTCACGACGTCGATGACCTACCACGCGGGCCGTTCGCAGCGGTTCGAGCTGCAGGTCTACTACCAGGGCCGCTGGTACTCCGCGGGCACCGAGTACTTCCAGCTGGGGACCGACGGCAAGTGCCGCGTGCAGCTGGGGGCCCCGGGCGAGGCCGGGATCCGGGCCCGCATGCGCTCCTCGTACATCAAGGGCAGCTCGGGCGACAGCCTGAACGCCACCACCTACGGCTCGTGGAAGTACCTGTACTTCACCAAGTGACGCCGTCCGGCGGACGCACACGGGCACGACGCACACGGGCGAGGCCGCCCCGGAACCTCCGGGGCGGCCTCGCCCGCGTCGCGGGTCAGCCGTGGACGCGGGCGACGGCGCGGACCGGGGCGCCGTCCGCGGCGAGGAGCCGGAGGGGGAAGAGGGCGACGTCGACCGCGCGGCCCTCGGCCAGGGCGGCCAGGACCGGGGCCAGGTTGGTGAGGTTCTCCGCGATGACCCCGCCCGCCCCGCACAGCACGCGGTGGGCGGGGAGGGAGTAATCCGGGTCCGGGTCGCCTGGATCGGGCGTCGGGTCGACGCTGAGGGCGTCGACGGCCACCGTGCGGATCCCGGCGTCCACCACCGCCCGCGCCGCCTCCGGGGTGAGCCAGGGGTGGGCCGCGTAGCGGTCGGTGCCCCAGTGGGCGGACCAGCCGGTGGCCAGCAGCAGCACCGAGCCGGGGCGGGCCGCCGCCAGCACGGGGGCCAGCGCCCCGGGCGTGATGGCCGCCCGCGGGGCGAGACCCCGCACGTCGGCGGCGACGGCCGGTCCCGCGAAGCGGTCCAGCGGCAGCTCGTCCAGGGCGGGCCAGGCGTCGTCCACGTGGAAGGGGGCGTCGACGTGCGTGCCGGACTGGGAGCCCAGGTGCAGCCGCAGCACGTTCACCCCGTCCTCGGCGGCCCGGAGGGCGGGAGCGACCTCGACCTCGGGGTCGCCGGGGTACACCGGCATGCCGGTCACCACGGGCACGGACAGGTCCACCCACCCCGGGCCACCGGCGGCCACGCTCATGCCTCCGCTCCGGCGAGGGCGGCCCGGTCCGCGTCGTCCGCACCCGGCCCGGTGATCGGCGGCACGGGGGTGTCGGCGGTGCGGACCAGCCGGGCGCCCTCGGGCCCGTACGCGCCGCGCGGCTCGGGGAACGCCGCCAGCAGGCCGAGGTAGAGCACCGCGGCGGTGACCAGGGAGAGCGGCAGGCTGATGTCGACACCGCCCGCGAGGTCGCCCAGCGGGCCGACGAACTGGCCGGGGATGTTGGTGAAGACGACGCCGAGCGCGGCGGAGACCCACCACGCGGTCATGCCGCGCCAGTTCCAGCCGTGGGCGAACCAGTACCGGCCGCCGCGCTGGCGGCGGTGGGGATGTCGGCCAAAGCGGGCTCCTGGGGTCGCGCGGGGGCGTACGGGGGTGGGAGCACGACCGCGGGGGTGGGCGGGCGCAGGGATCACCCCAGGTCCAGGGCTGGATGTGGACGGTAGTCCCGGCGCGCGGGCCGCCACCAGAGGATGATCCGTCCCGATCAGGAGCCGGGAATGGACGGATCATCCACCACGCCCGCGCGGGGCGAAGGCTCAGGCCTCGCCGGCCTCGAGCAGGTTCGCGGCGGCACCGACGATCCTCGGGTCGGGCACGCCCACGACCTCCTCGTCCTTGTCGCCGTAGTCGAAGCGGCCCAGCACGGTGCGCATCGCCTCCACGCGGGCCCGCTTCTTGTCGTTGCTCTTCACCACCGTCCAGGGCGCCTGCTCGGTGTCGGTCTCCCGGAACATCGTGACCTTGGCCTCGGTGTAGTCGTCCCACCGGTCCAGGGAGGCCAGGTCCATCGGGCTGAGCTTCCACTGCCGCACCGGGTCGACCTGGCGGATCGTGAAGCGGGTCCGCTGCTCGTCGCGCGACACGGAGAACCAGAACTTCACCAGGTCGATGCCGTCGTCCACGAGCATCCGCTCGAAAGCGGGTGCCTGCCGCATGAACCGCTGGTACTCGTCCTCCGTGCAGAAGCCCATGACCCGCTCCACGCCGGCCCGGTTGTACCAGGACCGGTCGAAGAGCACGATCTCCCCCGCGGTCGGCAGGTGCTCCACGTACCGCTGGAAGTACCACTGCCCGCGCTCACGCTCGGTCGGCTTCTCCAGCGCCACCACCCGCGCCCCGCGCGGGTTCAGGTGCTCGGTGAACCGCTTGATCGTCCCGCCCTTGCCGGCCGCGTCGCGCCCCTCGAAGACGATCACCAGCCGCCGGCCGGTCTCCTTGATCCAGCTCTGCAGCTTCAGCAGCTCTATCTGCTGCAGCCGCTTGTGCCACTCGTACTCCTTGCGCTCCATGCGGAAGGAGTACGGGTAGTTCTCGCGCCACGTCTCGACCGGGCTGCCGTCCGGCCGGATCAGCACGGGGTCGTCCTGGTCGGTGTAGTCGACCTGCATCCCGGCGAGCAGATCCAGGTCCGCGGGGTGCGGGAGCGTCGTCATGCCGCCTCTCACCTCCGGGTCCGCGGGAACGGGCGTACGCCTTTCCCACCGTAACCCTGCCCCCCGCCACCCCGCCCCACGCCCCGGCGAACCCCACATGACGTACACCGGTCCATCTCCCGTGCCCCGGCGTGCTTCAAGATCACACGATGGGAGTGAAGCGGCGCCCCGGCCACAACCACGGCCCCGACCTCCTCGACGGCGGCCTGCGTGCTCGCCCGGTCGGGCCCACAGCAGGCCCATGCCACGGCCGTGGGTAACACCCCCGTCTCGGCCCTCGTCGCGCTCGTCCTCGGCGCGGGCGCACGGCACGGCGTCCGGTCGTGGGTGCGCAGACGGGGTGGCCGGGCGGGCGGGTGAGCCGGGGGGTGCGGGGGGTCAGCGGCGGCAGCGTTCCAGGCCTTCGGGGCTGTAGCAGGGGAGGTGGCCGTGGGACTTGACGACGTCCTGGCCGGCGCCGCGGATCATGTAGGTGAGGAAGCTCGCGGCGAGCGAGCCCGTGGCGGGGCGGCCGTAGGTGTAGGCGTACTCGATCTCCGTGAAGGGGTAGCTGCTGTCACCGATGGCGGCCGGGGTGGGGGTGCGGCCGTTGATGCTCAGGGTGTGCAGGCCCTGGGAGGCCGTGGCGGCGCGCAGTTCGCTGTAGCCGATGGCGCCGGGGAGGCGGGCGACGGTCTTGAGGACCTGTTCCGTGCTGTCCAGCTCGCAGCGGATGGCCTTGTCCTCGGGGGAGTTGCGGGTGCGGCAGTCGCGCGAGGTGAAGGCGGGCTCGCCGTGGCCGCCGAGGATGTGGCGGCGGAACAGGTCGCGGGTGCCGGAGTCGGCGTTGCGGCTGACGAGGAGGACGGGCAGGTCGGGGCCGCCCAGTTGGCTCCAGTTGACGACGGACCCGCTGTACACGCGACGTATCTGCTCGACGGTCAGGTCCCGGACCGGGACGTCGTCGTTGACGACCAGCGCGAAGGCGGAGACGGCGACGCGGTTCTCCTCCAGGCGCGGCTCGCCGTCCGGCTTGGGGCCGTCGGAGAGGGCGACGACGCCGGAGGCCCCGGTGTCGGCGAGTTCACGGACGCCCTCGTTGCTGCCGTGCGCGTCGACCGTGATCCTCGCGTCGGGGCAGTCCTCGGCGTAGCGGCGGGCGAGTTCGTCCATGACCGGGGCGAAGGCCGTGGAGCCGGTGACGGTGAGCCGTCCGGCGGCGCAGCCGATGGGCGGCGGCGGGTCCTCGCGGACGACGATGATGCAGGCCAGGACGGTCACGCAGAGGGTGAGCAGGATGGTGATCCACCGGGCGGCCCGGCTGAACAGCGGCGGTTTGGCGTCCACCGGCATGGCCTTGTTGGGGACCACCACGCCGTCGCGGACGCCGCCGGTGACCCGGACGCCGCCGCCGACGTGGCCGCCGGTGAGCAGCACGAGCAGCTTGAAGTGCTGGCCCCGGTTGAGGGGGACCCGGGGCAGGTGGATCACGTTGCCCTGGTGCCGTACGCCGCCGGTGTCCCCCGCGGGGGCGAAGTGGTCCATCAGCGGCCCGGCGTCGGCCTCGGTGACGGCCACGCCCCGCACCGTGCGGCCCGCGAAGACGACGGTGAGCGCGCGGTCCGGGTCGCGGTTGGTGTAGTCGGTGTCGGTGACGGCCTCGCCGCCGTCGTTCTCGACCCGGATCAGGACGAGCGTGGCGTCCGACATGTCGGGGAGGTCGTTGAAGAGCCCGAGCCGTACGCTGCGGCCGCCGCCCCCGCCGTCGGAGTCGTCGCTGCCGATGGGGGTGTCCATCTGGACGCGGTAGCCGATGCGCCGCCGGCGCGGGACGCGGCGCTCGTACCAGACCACGCCGACGGAGACCACCAGACCGAGCAGCGCGGTCAGCACCGCCACCACGTTGTCGGCGCTCAGCCAGTCGCCCACCTCTCGCCCCGCTCCCCGGTGATCTCTCCTGCAGTGCGGTCACCGTACGGCGCCGCCGGGGCCCCGGCGGCGTCTTCCCTGTCCTGCCGTCAGATGTTCGCCGGGCGTTTCCCGGTCAGGCGCGGCGGACCCGGCGGACGCTCCAGTCGAAGCCCCCGCGGCACACCACGGTGTCCGTCGCGTCCCTGATCTCCGCGACCGTCGCCAGCCGTGCCCGGTCGCCGTCCCCGGACAGCACACCCCGCAGCGTGCGCCGCGCGGACTCGCCCAGCGCGCAGGAGGCCACCAGCCGGCCGCGTGCCGGGGCCAGGAACTCCACCGTCGCGGCGGCCCCGAGCGGCACCACGCCGTCGAACTCCCCGGGGGCCTCGACCGCGGCGATCACCGCGGCCAGGCCCGCCGCGTCGAGCAGGGCGATCAGCCCGCTGGAGTGCAGGCTGCCGATCACGTTGGTCAGCCCGTGCGGGGTGTCCAGCGCCACCTCGGCGGCGCAGTCCCCGGCCCGCAGCACCTGGATCCCCGCGGTCCGGTGGGCCGGTACCGGTTCCAGCAGGGAACGTGCCAGCGCGGTGGCGTCCATGGGCCCAGGCTCGCGCCCCCGGCCGACGTCCGCGTTACGGGGAACCGTCGCCCCGCCCAAGACCGGGGGGAGACATGCCCCGCGCCGCCCCGGGCACTTTCCGTTGCACAGGCGAAAGTTTGCACCGTACCAACAGCCACCGCCCGCGCTCAGGGAAATCGCGCAGGAGTACCACCGCGCCGCGACGGGCCCTACCGTCCGGAACCGCGTACGAATCCCGACCCAGGAGGCGCCATGAAGGCCAACCGGTTCACGGCGGGGACCGCCCTGGTCGCCGGAGCGCTGGTGTGCACGATCGCCGCGCTCGTGTACCCGGCGATGTCCGGGGCGAACGTCGCGGCGTCCTCCCCCGAGGTGCAGGCGGTGACCACCCCGTACGGGCCGCTGACCCCCCTCGACCGGGAATTCGTCGTCAAGGTGCGGCTCGCCGGGCTGTGGGAGTTCCCCGCCGGGCAGATGGCGGAGCAGAAGGGCACCACGCAGGCGGTCAAGACCGCCGGGCGGCACCTCATCGACGGGCACACCGCACTGGACAGCGCCGACCGCACGGTGGCCGCGCAGCTCGGCATACCGCTGCCCAACCAGCCCACCCCGCAGCAGATGGGCTTCCTCGGCACCCTGTCCTCCGCCTCCGGGGGCGACTTCGACAGCAAGCTCGCCAACATCCTGCGGCTGACCCACGGCCAGATCTTCAACACGATCGCCAAGGTCCGCTCCACGACCATGAACAGCCTCGTGCGGCAGCTGGCCGACCAGGCCAACGACACCGTGCTGGACCACATCACCGTCATGGAGCGGACCGGGCTGGTGGACTTCCCGACGATCGTCGCGCAGACCACCGCCAGTCCGACCACGGACCCCAAGGACCTGATCGCGCCGACACCCGTCCCGGGCGAGCCGACGCTCGTCGTCAACCCCTCGGCCGCGCCGCCCTCGCCCTCGGCGGCGCCGACCATCGGGTGACGCCATCACCGCGGCCCTCGGGCGCACCGCGCACCGCGCATCTCGCACCGCGCATCTCGCACCGCGCATCTCGCATCTCGAAAGTCACACGAGAAACTTCCCGCTCCCCCGCAACCTCCCCGTGCCGCCGCGAGTCTGGGATACGCCAACGCGACACTGCGCCCCGGTGAACACCGGGGGAACAGGGCGCGCAGCACACCACAGACCGTGGGCGCCCCCCAGGTGCCCCCGCATGCACAGGAGATACAGCCGCATGCACCAGCGCATACGCATCACCCTCGCGGCCACCGCCGCGGCCGCCCTCACCGGCGGCCTGCTGGCGATGTCCACGGGCACCGCCTCCGCGACCGGCACCGGCCACAAGGCCGACTTCAACGGCGACGGCTACGCCGACGTCGCCTTCTCCGCCGGAGACGCCTACGTCAACGGCAAGAAGGGCGCCGGCCAGATCGTCGCCATGTACGGCTCGGCCTCCGGCCTCTCCGCGACCCACCGCAAGACCGTCAGCCAGGACACCGCCGGCGTGCCCGGCGGCGCCGAGACCGGGGACGCCTTCGGCTGGACGAGCGCCGCCGGCGACTTCAACGCGGACGGTTACACCGACCTCGCCGTCGGCTCCTCCCGCGAGGACCTCACCGCCGGCGCCGACAGCGGCACCGTCACCGTCCTCTGGGGCTCGGCCGGCGGCCTGACCGGCGGCACCAACATCGCCGACCCCGCCCCCGCCAAGGGCCACCGCTGGGGCAAGGCGCTCGCCGCCGGCGACTTCGACGGCGACGGCAAGGACGACCTGGCCATCGGCTCGTCCTCGAGCAGCGTCTACGTGTACAAGGGCGGCATCACCAGCAGCGGTTACGGAGGCCGCTACACGGTCAAGGCCCCGATCCAGTCGGGCAGCGACGCCGGCCCGCTCAACCTCACCGCGGGCGAGGTCAACGGCGACGGCAGGGTCGATCTCGTCGTCGACGGTTACGAGACCACCAGCGCGAACGGCTGGAACGCGAACTACTACGTCCCGGGCTCCGCGTCCGGTCTCGTCGCCTCGGCCGCGGTGAAGCTCCAGGCGGGCGTCATCACCGCGATCGGCGACGTCAACGGCGACTCCTACGGCGACATCGTGATCGGCGTCGACTGGGACGCCACCTCCGGCGTCCCCGGATCGGTCAAGGGCGGCAAGGTCCGGATCATCTACGGCAACGCCTCGGGCCCGGGCAGCGCCACCTCCATCAGCCAGGAGACGGGGAACGTGCCGGGCGGCTCGGAGACCGGCGACAGCTTCGGCCTGGAGCTGCACCTCGGCGACGTCAACGGCGACGGCTTCCAGGACCTGGCGGTGGGCGCCCCGGGCGAGGACCTCGGCGTGTACAAGGACGCCGGCACCGTCACCGTCCTCTACGGCTCGCCCAACGGCCTCAACACCACCAGCGGCACCCAGCTCTTCTCCCAGGACACCGCCGGAGTCCCGGGCGGCAACGAGAACTACGACGGCTTCGGCACCGAGGTCCACCTCGACGACGTCAACGGTGACGGCAAGGCCGACCTGACCGTCGACGCCATCGGGGAGAACGGTGGCGACGGCAACGTCACCGTGCTGCTCTCCAACGGCTCGAAGATCGCCACGACCGGCGCCAAGGCCTTCTCCGGCACGCTCGGCGTCTCCCTGACCGGCTCTCCCCGAGTGGGCGCGAACTTCGCCAACTGAGACCCGTCCACGGCGCCCTGGGCCCGCCGTCCCCTCCGGGAGGCGGGCCCGAGGCGTGTCCGGGGCCCTCAGGCCGTGTCGGCCCGGGACCCGCCCTCCAGGTCGCCCTCGGTCTCCAGGAAGGCCTGCCGCAACTGCTCGACGACCTCCGCGTCCGGCTCGGCCCACATGCCGCGCGCCTCCGCCTCCAGCAGCCGCTCCGCCATGCCGTGCAGCGCCCAGGGGTTGGCCTCCTGGAGGAAGGCGCGGTTCTCCGGGTCCAGGACGTAGGTGCGGGCGAGCTTGTCGTACATCCAGTCGGCGACGACACCGGTCGTGGCGTCGTAGCCGAAGAGGTAGTCCACGGTGGCGGCCAGTTCGAAGGCGCCCTTGTAGCCGTGCCGCCGCATCGCCTCGATCCAGCGGGGGTTGACGACCCGGGCGCGGAAGACCCGGGAGGTCTCCTCGGCCAGGGAACGGGTGCGCACCGTCTCCGGGCGGGTGGAGTCGCCGATGTACGCCTCGGGGGAACGGCCGGTCAGCGCGCGGACGGTGGCGACCATGCCGCCGTGGTACTGGTAGTAGTCGTCGGAGTCGGCGATGTCGTGCTCGCGGGTGTCGGTGTTCTTCGCGGCCACCGCGATCCGCCGGTAGGCGGTCTCCATCTCCTCGCGGGCCGGGCGCCCGTCCAGGCCGCGCCCGTAGGCGTAGCCGCCCCAGACCGTGTAGACCTCGGCGAGGTCGGCGTCGCTGCGCCAGTCGCGGCTGTCGATCAGCTGCAGCAGACCCGCCCCGTACGTCCCCGGCCGGGAGCCGAAGATGCGGGTGGTCGCGCGCCGTTCGTCGCCGTGCGCGGCGAGGTCGGCGCGGGTGTGGGCGCGCACGAAGTTGACCTCGTCCGGCTCGTCCAGGCCCGCGGCCAGCCGCACCGCGTCGTCCAGCAGGCCCACGACGTGCGGGAACGCGTCCCGGAAGAAACCGCTGATGCGCAGGGTGACGTCGACGCGCGGGCGGCCCAGCTCCTTCGCGGGAACGGCCTCGACGCCGGTGACGCGGCGGGACGCGTCGTCCCACACCGGCCGCACGCCGAGCAGCGCCAGCGCCTCGGCGACGTCGTCGCCCGCGGTGCGCATCGCGCTGGTGCCCCACAGCGACAGGCCCACCGACTGCGGCCAGGTGCCGTCGTTGTCCTCCCGGTACCGGGCCAGGAGGGAGTCCGCGAGGGCCTGGCCGGTCTCCCAGGCGAGCCTGCTGGGCACGGCCTTGGGGTCGACGGAGTAGAAGTTGCGGCCGGTCGGCAGCACGTTGACCAGGCCGCGCAGCGGCGAGCCGGACGGGCCTGCGGGCACGAAGCCGCCGTTCAGGGCGTGCACGACGGCCTCGGTCTCGTCCGTCGTACGGGCCAGCCGCGGCACGACCTGCCGGGCGGCGAAGTCCAGCACGCGGGCGACGTCCTCGGGCAGGCCCCCCGCGACCTCGGCGACGGCCTCCGGCGCCCAGTCCGCGTCCTCCATGGCCTGCACCAGGGCGCGGGCCTGCTCCTCGGCCGCGTCCGCGGTCACGCGGGTGGCCGCGGACTCGTCCAGGCCCAGGGCCTCCCGCAGCCCCGGCAGCGCGGCCGTACCGCCCCAGATCTGCCGGGCGCGCAGGATGGCCAGCACCAGGTTGACCCGCCCGGCTCCGCTGGGGGCCTGGCCCAGCACGTGCAGGCCGTCGCGGATCTGGGCGTCCTTGATCTCGCAGAGCCAGCCGTCGACGTGGAGCAGGAAGTCGTCGAACTCGGCGTCGTGCGGCCGGTCCTCCAGGCCCAGGTCGTGGTCGAGCTTGGCGGCCTGGATCAGCGTCCAGATCTGGGCGCGGACGGCGGGCAGCTTGGCCGGGTCCATGGAGGCGATCGCGGCGTGCTCGTCGAGCAGTTGCTCCAGACGGGCGATGTCGCCGTAGGAGTCCGCGCGGGCCATCGGCGGGACCAGGTGGTCGACGAGGGTGGCGTGCGCGCGGCGCTTGGCCTGGGTGCCCTCGCCGGGGTCGTTGACGAGGAACGGGTAGATCAGCGGCAGGTCCCCGAGGGCCGCGTCGGGACCGCAGGCGGCGGACAGGGCCGCGTTCTTGCCGGGCAGCCACTCCAGGTTGCCGTGCTTGCCCAGGTGGATCATCGCGTCGGCGCCGAAGCCGCCGTCGGCCTGCGCGGTGGCGATCCAGCGGTACGCGGCGAGGTAGTGGTGGGAGGGCGGCAGGTCCGGGTCGTGGTAGATCGCGATCGGGTTCTCGCCGAAGCCGCGCGGCGGCTGGATGAGGATCAGCAGATTGCCGCGGCGCAGCGCGGCCAGCACGATGTCGCCCTCGGGATTGGCGCTGGTGTCGACGAACATCGTGCCGGGCGGCGGGCCCCAGTGCTCCGTGACCGCGTCCCGCAGCTCCCGCGGCAGCGCGGCGAACCAGCGGCGGTAGTCGGCGGCCGGGATGCGCACCGGGTTGGCGGCCAGCTGCTCCTCGGTCAGCCACTCCTGGTCGTGGCCGCCCGCGTCGATCAGGGCCCGGATCAGCTCGTCGCCGTCACCGGAGACCAGGCCCGGGATCTCCTGCCCGGGCCCGAAGTCCCAGCCCTCGGCGCGCAGCCGGCGCAGCAGCGCGACCGCGCTGGCAGGGGTGTCGAGGCCCACCGCGTTGCCGATGCGGGAGTGCTTGGTCGGGTACGCGGACAGCACGAGCGCCAGACGGCGCTCCGCGACCGGGACGTGCCGGAGCCGTGCGTGGCGGACGGCGATCCCCGCGACGCGGGCGGCGCGCTCGGCGTCGGCGGCGTAGACCGGCAGGCCGTCCTCGTCGACCTCCTTGAAGGAGAACGGGACGGTGATCAGCCGGCCGTCGAACTCGGGGACGGCGACCTGCGTCGCGGCGTCCATCGGGGACAGGCCCTCGTCGCTGCCCTCCCACGTCTCACGGGAGGAGGTCAGGCAGAGCGCCTGCAGCACCGGCACGTCCAGCGAGGCGAGCGCACCCGCGTCCCAGGCCTCCTCGTCGCCGCCCGCGGAGGCGTCGGCCGGGCGGGTGCCGCCGGCCGCGAGCACGGTGGTGACGACGGCGTCCACACCGTGCAGGGCGTCGAGCAGTTCGGGCTCGGGCGCGCGCAACGAGGCCACGTACAGCGGGAGCGCCCGGGCGCCGGCCTGCTCGATCGCGGTGCAGAGGACCTCCACGAAGGCGGTGTTGCCGCTCATGTGGTGGGCCCGGTAGTAGAGGACGGCGACCAGCGGGCCGTCGGTGACGGTTGCGGCGCGCTCCAGCCTGCCCCAGGAGGGGGCGGAGGCGGGGGGTTCGAAGCCGTGGCCGGTGAGCAGCACGGTGTCGGACAGGAAGCGGGCCAGCTGCTCCAGGTTGGCCGGGCCGCCGTGCGCGAGGTACGCGTGGGCCTCGGCCGCGATGCCGACGGGCACGGTGGACAGCTCCATCAGCTGTGCGTCCGGGGCCTGTTCACCGGTGAGCACGACCACCGGCCGGGGCCCCGCGAGCAGCGCGTCCAGGCCCTCCTCCCAGGCGCGGCGTCCGCCGAGGAGCCGTACGACGACCAGGTCGGCGCCGTCGAGGAGGCCGGGCAGGTCCTCCTGCCCCAGCCGGGCGGGGTTGGCGAAGCGGAACGGGACGGCACCGCCGGCGGCGTTCGCGGCGCGGGCGCTGAGCAGGTCGGTGTCGGAGGTCGACAGCAGCAGGATCACGTCAGGCGTGCCTTCCTCGGGGTCCGCGCCCCGGGCCGGTGGAGGACGGCGGGAGTTCCTGGCTCCCGGGGCCCGGCGTTCGCACGCCGGCCCCCGGTGACAGTGGCGGGACCGCACCGGAATCGCACCGGTTTCCTCCGCTGATGCCGTCGATGGCGTGGGCGCGGCTGGGTGACCTGCCCGCGCAGCATAGTAAGCGCTGGGCCGCTCGCACGGGCCCCGCGGCCCGTACGTCCCCGAGTACCCCGCGGGTATGCTCGCGGCCATGCCGTCGCCCTCCGATCCCCCCGTGAGCGGCGCCTTCGCCGCAGCGACGGCGGGGCGCGGACGCGACGACGCCTGCCCCGGCGCGCTGCGGCTGCACGCCGCCGACGACGGTGCGCTGGCCCGGATCCGCATCCCCGGCGGCCTGCTGACGACACGTCAGGCGGACGCGCCGGCGGCCGCCGCGGACCGCCTCGGCGACGGCCGCATCGACCTCACCTCCCGCGGGAACCTGCAGGTGCGCGGACTGCGCGACCCCGGCGCGGGGACGGAATTGGCGGCGCTGCTCGGTGCGGCGGGACTGCTGCCCTCGGGGGCCCACGAACGGGCCCGCAACGTCGTCGCCTCGCCGCTCGCCGGGCTCGACGGCCGCGGCCACGGCGACCTGCGGGGCTGGATACGCGAGTTGGACGCCCTGCTGTGCGCCTCACCGGCCGCCGCGGGACTCTCCGGCCGCTTCCTCTTCGCCCTCGACGACGGCCGCGGTGACACCGCCGCGCTCGGCGCCGATGTGACATTGATCGCGCGGTCCGGCACCGCCACGGCCGAACTCCGCATCGCCGGACGGCCCGTCGCCCGGGTACCGGCCGGCGACGCGCCGCGCTGGGCGGTGCGCGCCGCGGAGACCTTCCTCACCCTCGCCGCCGAACGCGGCGCCCGTGCCTGGCGCGTCACCGACATCGACCCGGACGGCGCCGCCCTCGCCGTGCTGCTGCACGCGGCGGACGCCCCTCCCGCGGGCCCCTCGGACGCCACCGCGGGCGGCCCGCCCCGGCTCGGTCTCGTCCCGCACCCGGACGGAACCACCTGCGCGCTGTCCGTGGGCGTGCGCCTCGGGCGGCTCACGACCGGGGCCTGGCGCCTCCTCGCGGAGACGGCACGTTCCGGCGAAGGCGAGTTGCGGGTCACACCCTGGCGCGGCGTCGTCCTCCCGGGCCTCCCGGCGGACGCGGCCCCCGAGGCGCTGGAGCGCCTGGCCGCGGCCGGGTTCCTGACCGGCGAGGACTCCCCGTGGCGCGGGGTGACCGCCTGCGCCGGGCGGCCCGGGTGCGCCAAGTCGCTGGCGGACGTGCGCGCCGACGCCGGGGCCGCGCTGCGCGACGCCGCCCCCGAACCGGGACACCGCCTGCTGCCCGCGCACTTCTCCGGCTGCGAACGCCGCTGCGGCCACCCGGACGGCTCGTGGGTCGACGTGGTCGCCGGCGCCGACGGCCGCTACCGCGTCGCCGTGGCCGGCGCCGTCCCCGCCGAACCCGCCGACGTCACCGCGGACCTGCCCGCCGCCCTGCACACCGCCCGCCGCACCAGCACCCCACCACCCCCGAGGACGACGTGATCGCGTACGAGAAGGACGGACCGGAGATCTACCGTCAGTCCTTTGCCATCATCCGCGCCGAGGCGGAACTCGACGGCCTGCCACCGGACGTGGCGCAGGTCGCCGTCCGCATGATCCACGCCTGCGGCATGACCGACCTCGTACGGGACCTGGCCTACAGCCCCTCGGTGGTCGCGGACGCGCGCGCCGCGCTGCGCGCCGGGGCACCGATCCTCTGCGACGTGCAGATGGTCGCCAGCGGCGTGACCCGCAAGCGGCTGCCCGCGGACAACGAGGTGGTCTGCACCCTCTCCGACCCCGCCGTCCCGGCGCTCGCCGCCGAACTCGGCACCACGCGCAGCGCCGCCGCGATGGAACTGTGGCGGGACCGGCTGGAGGGCGCCGTCGTCGCCGTCGGCAACGCCCCGACCTCCCTGTTCCGGCTGCTGGAGATGATCGAGGCGGGCGCACCCCGCCCCGCGGCGGTCATCGGCGTGCCCGTCGGCTTCGTCGGCGCCGCCGAGTCCAAGGACGCCCTGGCCGCGCACCCCTCACGCCTGGAGCACCTGGTGGTGCGGGGACGGCGCGGCGGCAGCGCCCTGGCGGCCGCCGCCCTCAACGCCCTTGCGACGGAAAGCGAAATCCTATGACCACCGGCCGTCTCTACGGAGTGGGCCTCGGCCCGGGCGACCCCTCCCTGATGACCGTGCGGGCCGTGGAGGTCATCCGCTCCGCCGACGTCATCGCGTACCACTGCGCCCGGCACGGCCGCAGCATCGCCCGCTCCATCGCCGCGGCGCACATCCGCCCCGAGCAGATCGAGGAGCGGCTGATGTACCCCATCACGACGGAGACCACCGACCACCCCGGCGGCTACCGGGGCGCGCTGGACGACTTCTACGCCGAGTCCGCGGAGCTGCTCGCCGCGCACCTGGACGCCGGGCGCACCGTCGCCGTGCTCGCGGAGGGCGACCCGCTCTTCTACGGCTCGTACATGCACATGCACAAGCGGCTCGCCGACCGCTACCCGGCCGAGGTGATCCCCGGCGTCACCTCCGTCAGCGCGGCCGCCGCCCGCATCGGGCGGCCCCTGGTGGAGGGCGAGGAGGTCCTGACGATCCTCCCGGGCACGCTGCCGGAGGAGGAGCTGGCGGCCCGGCTCGCGACGGCCGACGCGGCGGCCGTGATGAAGCTCGGCCGCACCTTCCCCGCCGTGCGCCGGGCCCTGGAGACCGCCGGACGGCTGGCGGACGCGCACTACGTCGAGCGGGCCACGATGGACGCCGAGCGCCGGGAGATGCTGGCCGACGTCGACCCGGAGTCGGTGCCCTACTTCGCCGTCGCCGTGCTGCCCAGCCGCGTCGACGAACGGCCCGCCCCCGACCCGTCCCCGGCGGACGGCGAGGTCGTGGTCGTCGGGCTCGGCCCGGCCGGGCCGATGTGGCTGACGCCGGAGGCGAGGTCCGCGCTCGCCGGGGCGGACGAACTCGTCGGCTACACCACCTACATGGACCGCGTCCCGGTCCGCCCCGGGCAGTCGCGGCACGCCTCCGACAACCGCGTCGAGGCCGAACGCGCCGAGTTCGCCCTCGACCTCGCCCGGCGCGGGCGGAAGGTCGCCGTGGTGTCCTCGGGCGACCCGGGCGTCTTCGCCATGGCCACGGCGGTGCTGGAGGCCGCCTCCGCCGATCCCTACCTCGGCGTCCGCGTACGGGTCGTGCCCGGCATCACCGCCGCCCAGTCGGCGGCGGCGCTCGCGGGCGCGCCCCTCGGTCACGACTACGCGGTCGTGTCGCTGTCGGACCGGCTCAAGCCGTGGACGGTCGTCGAGGAACGGCTGCGCGCCGCCACGGCCGCCGACCTCGTGCTCGCGCTCTACAACCCGGCCTCCCACAGCCGCAGGACGCAACTGGAGACCGCGCTGAAGGTGCTCCGGGAGGGGCGTGTGCCGGGGACGCCCGTGGTCGTCGCGCGGGACGTCGGCGGACCCGAGCAGGCCGTACGGGTCACGACGCTGGAGGACCTGGACCCGGCGACCGTCGACATGCGGTGCGTGCTGCTCGTCGGCTCGTCGCAGACCAGGACGGTGCGGCGCGGCGACGGCAGCACGGTGGTGTGGACGCCGCGGCGCTACCCGGCCTGACGCCGGGGACCCCGTTCAGGCCGTGCGCGCGCGGAGCCACTCCAGCGCGCCCGGCACGTCCGGGACGACGGGGACGCCCTCCGGGACCGGCGGGCGCTCCACGACGACCACGGGCAGGCCCAGTTCGCGGGCGGCCGCGAGCTTGGGCGCGGTCGCGGTGCCGCCGCTGTCCTTGGTGACCAGCACGTCGACGCGGTGCCGGCGCATCAGCTCCCGCTCCCCGTCCAGGGTGAACGGCCCCCGGTCCAGCAGCACCTCCATCCGCGGCGGGTGCGGCGGCCGCGGGGCGTCCACCGAACGCACCAGGAACCACAGGTCCGTGACCCCCGCGAAGGCCGCCAGCCCCGTACGGCCCGTGGTGAGGAAGACCCGCCGCCCGAGCTCCGGCAGCACCCGGGCCGCCTCCGCCAGCGAGGCCACCGGGTGCCGGCGGTCGCCGGGACCGGCGACCCACCCGGGGCGCCGCAGCGCGAGCAGGGGAACATGGGTGGCCGAGGCCGCCTCGGCGGCGTTGAAGGACATCGTCCCGGCGAAAGGATGGGTGGCGTCGATGACCACGTCGACCGCGTGCGCGCGCAGCCACGCCGCGAGCCCCGCCGGGCCGCCGAAGCCGCCGGTGCGCACCTCCCCCGGCGGCAGCCGGGGCCGCTCCACCCGCCCCGCGAGCGAACTGGTGACCCGCCACGCCGCCGGCTCGGCGGCCAGCGCCTCCGCGAGTCGGCGGCCCTCCGTGGTGCCGCCCAGGACGAGGACGTGCTGCTGTCTGCCGGTCACCCCCGCACCCTACGGGGCGCCGTGAGCGGCGGCCGGAGCGCCCAGCTGGAGCGGACCGGGCTGCGGCACGGCTGGACCACCGGCGCCTGCGCGACGGCGGCCGCCACCGCCGCGTACACCGCCCTGCTGGGCGGCGAGTTCCCCGACCCGGTGACGATCACCCTGCCGAAGGGGCAGCGCCCCGCCTTCGCCCTCGCGGTGGAGGAGCGCGGCCCCGGCTGGGCCACCGCGGGCGTCGTCAAGGACGCCGGGGACGACCCCGACGTCACCCACGGCGCGCTCGTCCGGGCCACCGTGCGCCACGGCGCCCCGGGCAGCGGGGTCGTCTTCCGCGCCGGCCCGGGCGTCGGCACCGTCACCCGGCCCGGGCTCCCGCTCGCCGTCGGCGAGCCCGCCGTCAACCCCGTCCCGCGCACGATGATGCGCGACCACCTCGCCGAGGTCGCGGCCCGCCACGGCGCCGCCTGCGACGCCGAGATCACCCTCTCCATCGACGACGGCGAGGAGCTGGCGCGCAGCACGTGGAACCCGCGGCTCGGCATCCTCGGCGGACTGTCGGTGCTCGGCACCACCGGCATCGTCGTGCCCTACTCCTGCTCGGCGTGGATCGACAGCATCCGGCGCGGGGTGGACGTGGCACGGGCGGCGGGCCGCACCCACGTCGCGGGCTGCACGGGGTCGACGTCGGAGAAGGTCGCCGTCGCCGTGCACGGGCTGCCCGAGGACGCGCTGCTGGACATGGGGGACTTCGCGGGCGCCGTGCTGAAGTACCTGCGCCGCCACCCGGTGCCGCGGCTGACCCTCGCGGGCGGCTTCGCCAAGCTGTCCAAGCTGGCCGCCGGGCACCTCGACCTGCACTCCTCCCGCTCGCAGGTCGACAAGGCCTTCCTCGCGGACCTGGCCCGCCGCGGCGGCGCCGACGAGGCCCTGGCCGAGGCCGTCGCCACCGCCAACACCGGCCTCCAGGCCGTCCAGTCGTGCCTCGCCCACGGCGTCCCCCTCGGCGACCTGGTCGCCGAGGCCGCCCGCCGCACCGCCGTCGGCGTCCTGCGCGAGGCCCCCGTCGCCGTCGACGTCATCTGCATCGACCGCGCCGGGACGATCGTCGGCCGCGCCGGCTGACCCGCCGCGCGGGGCCGGCCCCGCCGCCAGGCTCGACGCGTGCGAGCCGCGGGAACGTTCACCGTCACGGCATTCGTGCCGACCGGGCTCGTACGGGAACTGGCCATCGCCGTGACCACCGGACCCCGGTCGGGGTCGCCACGATCGGGAAGACCTTCGAGGGCGAGGGCACCCTCGACTCCGCGCACCCGGCGACGGCCTCCGGAAGCGACCGCGCCGCCGGGTTCTCCGTCGTCGTGCCCACGAGCGGCGCCGCCGCACCGACCGGCATCACCGGCACCGGCCGGGCTCGCGATCGACGAGGGCGGCACCCACCGGATCCGGTTCGACCACGACCACGACCTCGGCCGAGGCTCCCGGGCGGGAACCCCTAGGAGGAGGCGCCGCAGTCCGCCGCGTGCCGGTGGATGCGCTCGGCCGAGTACAGGTGGCTGTCGCGGAACTGCTCCGCGCCCAGCGTGCGGCCGACGATGATGACCGCGGTGCGGACCACGCCGGCCGCCTTGACCTGCTCCGCGATGTCGTCGAGCGTCCCGCGCAGCACCAGTTCGTCGGGGCGCGAGGCCATCGCGACGACGGCCGCCGGGCAGTCGGCCCCGTAGTGCGGGGTGAGTTCGGCCACGACGCGGTCGACGTAGCGGGCCGCCAGGTGCAGCACGATCAGCGCGCCGCTGCGGCCCAGCGTCGCCAGGTCCTCCCCCTCCGGCATGGGCGTGGCCTGCTGCGCGATCCGGGTGAGGATGACGGTCTGGCCGACGGTCGGCACCGTCAGCTCCCGCTTCAGGGCCGCGGCGGCCGCCGCGAAGGCGGGGACGCCGGGGACGACGTCGTACGGGACGCCGGCCGCGTCGAGGCGGCGCATCTGCTCGGCGACGGCGCTGAACACGGAGGGGTCGCCGGAGTGCAGCCGGGCCACGTCGTGGCCCTCCTCGTGGGCGCGGACCAGTTCCTGCGTGATCTGGTCGAGGGTGAGCTGCGCCGTGTCCACGAGCCGGGCGTCCGCCGGGCACTCGGCGAGCAGTTCTCGGGGGACGAGGCTCCCGGCGTAGAGGCACACCTTGCTGGCCGCCAGGATCCGCAGGCCGCGCAGGGTGATCAGGTCGGCGGCGCCGGGTCCGGCGCCGATGAAGTGGACGGTCATGGCTGCACTCCCGCGGGTTTGACGGCGGACCACTGGGTGACGGGCATGGCCTGGCGCCAGCCCGTGAAGCCGCCGACCGGGGCGGCGTGCGCGACGGCGAGCCGGACGAGTTCGCCCCCGTGCCGCGCGTACCACCGCGCGAGCAGGGCCTCGGACTCCAGCGTGACGGTGTTGGCGACCAGCCGGCCGCCCGGCCGCAGGGCCGCCCAGCAGGCCTCCAGGAGGCCGGGCGCGGTGAGCCCGCCGCCGACGAAGACGGCGTCGGGGACGGGCAGTCCGTCCAGCGCGGCCGGAGCGGCGCCGGTCACCACCCGCAGTGCCGGGACGCCGAGCGCGGCCGCGTTCCGGGCGATGCGCTCCGCGCGGACGGCGTCGCGTTCCACGGTGACCGCGCGGCAGGTGCGGTGCGCCCGCATCCACTCGACGGCGATCGAGCCCGAGCCGCCGCCCACGTCCCACAGCAGCTCGCCGGGCGCGGGCGCGAGCGCGGCCAGGGTCGCGGCCCGTACGTGGCGCTTGGTGAGCTGCCCGTCGTGCTCGTACGCGCTGTCGGGCAGCCCGGGGACCAGGCCCAGCCGCGGTGCGGCCGCCGGCTCCGCGGCGCACTCGACCGCGACGACGTTCAGCGGATCGCCGGGCGGGTGCGGCCAGTCGCCGGCGGTGCCGTCCAGGATCCGTTCGCGGGGCGAGCCCAGCTGTTCCAGCACCCGCAACCGGCTGACGCCGTAGCCCCGTTCGCGCAGCAGCCCGGCCACCGCGGCCGGGGTGTCCGCGTCCCGGCTCAGCACCAGCACCCGGCGTCCGTCGTACAGCGCGCCCGCCAGCGTGGCCGGTGGCCTCCCGACCAGGCTCACCACGTCGGTGTCCTCCACCGCCCAGCCGAGCCGCGCGCAGGCGTACGACACCGAGGAGGGGTGGGGCAGCACCCGGAGGCGGTCCGCTGCCAGCACCTCGGTGAGGGTCCGGCCGATGCCGTGGAACATGGGGTCACCGCTGGCCAGCACCGCGATCCGCCGCCCCGCGTGCGCGGCGATCAGCCCCGGCACGGCCGGCCGCAGCGGCGACGGCCAGGCGACCCGCTCGGCGGTCACCTCGGGGGGCAGCAGCTCCAGTTGGCGCGTGCCTCCGAGGACGACCCCTGCCCCGGTGAGCGCCTCCCGCGACGCCGCGGGCAGCCCGGCCCAGCCGTCGGCGCCGATCCCGACGACGGCCACGGGGGCGGACGCGTCGTCGTCCATCACGGTCACCTCGGAGGTCGGCGGGAACGGTCGGGCACAGCAGCCGCACTCTACGTGAAGTGCCAGGTGAGCCCCGGGCCCGGGGCCACTACGCTCGGACGCGTGGCAACGGACTCCCTGGCCGTCGGCCAGCGTTCGCTCGGCGACCCCGCCGTCGGCTACCCCCTGTGGCCGCCGCTGACGGAGGGCTGCCCGCGGACCAGCACGGACACCGTCTCCTACCCCGTCGAGGTCGACTACGCCTACGACCGCGTCCCGGACGGCCTGTTCGGCGCCGCGGGCACCCCGGGCGCCACCGCCCGGCACGGCCTGGACCGCTGGGCACCCCTGCTGCCGCCGCTCACGGCGCCGGGACTGGGCGAGGGCGGCACCCCGCTGGTCGACCTGGGCGGCGGAGTCCTGGTCAAGGACGAGTCGCGCAATCCGACCTGGAGCCACAAGGACCGCCTCAACCGCTGCACGGTCAGCGCCGCCCTCGCCTGCGGCGCGCCCGGCGTCGTCGTCGCCTCCTCCGGCAACCACGGTGCCTCCGCCGCCGCGTACGCCGCCCGGGCCGGGCTGCGCTGCGTCGTCCTCACCTCCCCGCAGGCACCCCCGGCGGTCGTCTCCTTCCTGCACGCCTACGGCGCCGAGGTGCTGCCCGTGCCCGTGGAGGCGCGCTGGCCGCTGGTCCGCCGCATCAGCGAGGAGTACGGCCTCCACCCGGTGAGCAACCTCACCCCGACGCACACCGGGCACCCCTTCGGCGCGGAGGGCTACAAGACCGTCGCGTACGAGGTCTTCGGCGACGTCGGCGCCCCCGCGGCGGTGTTCGTCCCCACCGGCTACGGGGAGCTGCTCTTCGGCATCGCCAAGGGCTTCACCGAACTCCGCCGCCTCGGCCTCACCTCCGCCGTCCCGCGCCTGTTCAGCTGCGAGCCCGCCGCGGGCGGCCCGCTCGCCGCGGCCCTCCGCCGGGGGCTGCCCGCGGTCACCGTGCCGGTCGCCCCGACGGCCGCCTACTCCATCGCCTGCCAGGTGGGGAGTTACCGCGGGGTCCCGGCGATACGTGACAGCTGCGGCGAGGCCCTGCTCGTCACCGACGCCGAACTGGCCGCGGCGCGCGCCGAGCTGGCCCGTGCGGGCCTGTGGACGGAGCTGTCCGCCGCGGCCGGGCTGGCCGGGCTCCGCCAGTACGGCGCGGGCCGCTTCGACGGTCCGGTGGTGTGCGTGTCGACGTCCAGCGGCTTCAAGGACGCCTCGGTGGGTTCCCTGCGGTTGCCGCCGCTCGCCCCCGACTGGGACACGGTGCTGCGCCGTCTGGGTGAACCCGGCCCCTAGGATGACCCCGTGCGCGACATCGCGGTCTTCAGCGGCAGTGCCCACCCTCGACTGGCCTCGGAGCTCTGCGCCCATCTGGGCGTGTCGCTCAGCCCGGCGCGCGTCAGCCGCTTCGCCAACGACTGCCTGGAAGTGCAGTTGCAGGCCAACTGCCGCGAACGGGACGTCTTCCTGATCCAGCCGCTGGTCGCCCCGGTCCAGGAGCACCTGGTGGAGCTGCTGCTGATGTGCGACGCCGCACGGGGCGCCTCCGCGGGCCGGATCACCGTCGTCATGCCGCACTACGCCTACGCGCGCTCGGACAAGAAGGACGCCCCCCGGATCTCGATCGGGGGGCGTCTCGTCGCCGACCTGCTGGTCGCGGCGGGCGCGAGCCGGGTGCTCACCATGACCCTGCACTCCCCGCAGGTGCACGGCTTCTTCAGCGTCCCCGTCGACCACCTGCACGCGCTGCGCGAGCTGGCCGCCCACTTCCGCGGCAACGACCTGTCGCGCACCACGGTCGTCTCCCCGGACCTGGGCAACGCCAAGGAGGCGGCCGCCTTCGCCCGGATGCTGGGGGTGCAGGTCGCGGCCGGGGCCAAGCAGCGGTTCGCCGACGACCGGGTCAGCATCGGATCGGTGATCGGCGAGGTCGCCGGCCGGGACGTGATCGTCCTGGACGACGAGATCGCCAAGGGCAGCACGGTCCTGGAACTGCTGGCGCGGCTGCGGGAGCTCGGCGCCCGTTCGGTCCGCGTCGCCTGCACGCACGGCCTGTTCGCGGCGGGCGCCCTCAAGCGCCTGTCGGAGCAGCCGGACGTGCTGGAGATCGTGTGCACCAACACGGTGCCCGTGCCGGAGGAGCAGCACACGGAGAAGCTGCGGGTGCTCTCCGTGGCGCCCGCCCTGGCCGAGGCCGTGCGGCGGATCCACGACGGCGAGTCGGTCAGCGCCCTGTTCGACCCGGCCTGATCGGCCGTCCCCGCGCGCCGCGTCGGCGTCCGCCGCGGCGGCCACGCTCTGCTCGTCGTCGACGATGCGGGCGACCACCCGCTGCAGGTCGCCACGAGCGGCGGCACCCCGCCGCCCCCGAAGGCGGCTACTCGCAGGCGACTCCATCGCCGTCACGATCGAGCCCACTCCGGTAGCCCGGGTCACCCGCGTAGAGCGGAGCGGCCCCAGCGGCACGGGCCGCAGCACAGTTCGCGTAGTACGCGCTGCCGCCGCCACCACCCCCGGAGCTGCTGCCACCGCTGCCGGACCCGGCGGCCTTGACGGTCTTGGTCACCGTGACCCTCGGCAGGGGCTTCGCCTTGACGGTCTTCGTCACGGTCGGAGCGGGCTCCGCCGAGGCGGTGACGGTAGCCGTGGCGGTCGCGGTGACGGTGGCCTTCGCCGTGACGGTCGGCCTCGCCTTCACCTTCGCATGGGCCTCGTCGACGGTGCCCTGCGTACCCAGACCCGTGATCAGCGTGCCGATCAGGTAGAGCCCGACTCCCCCGAGCCAGACGCGCTTGCGCTTGTACAGCGGCCTGGAGTCCGGTCTTCTCGGCGCGGCGGGGGCGCCGTACGGGTTCGTCGGCGGCTGTACCGCTCCCGGCTGCTGCGGCCTCGGACCCCACCCCTGCGGCTGCTGCGGGTTGTTGCTCATGTGGTTCCCTCCCCATACGACTGCGGACGGCGTCGTCCGCATGGCGCCCGTGCGCTGTTGACCTTGCCCGGAGATGGCCGAGGAACACAGGGCCATCACTTCCCCTTCACGGGAGGCACACACTAGCGAGGAGCCGCGGCAGTGGGACACCCCCCGGTATCGCGCTGACCAGGAGACCTCCGTCGGAGGCGCCCAGTACCCGTCAGATGTCCAGCCGGTACGGCAGGAGGCAGACGACGGCGTCGGTGCGGGCGCGCAGGATCGTGGCGAGGAGGATGCCGCGCTGGTTCTGCAGGATGCGGTACCGGGCGTGGCGCGGCTGGATCTCGGGGATGAGGACGGCGATCTGCCGGCCGTCCTGCGACATGCGGCGGACGTAGGAGAGGATCGGCAGCACCAGTGAGCGGTGCGGGCTCTCGATGACGTCGAGGCGGACGCCGGGCTGCCAGCGGGCCCACGTGTCGAGCAGGTCGCGCGCCTTGGCCTGGTCGGGCTCGACGGTCACCGCGACGACCTCGTCGCCGAGGGCGATGGCGGCGGTCAGCGCGTGCCGGGCGAGCCTGCTGACCCCGCCGAGGGGCACGATGACCAGGCTGTTGGTGCGCCGCGGCCGGTCGGGGACGGTGCCGAGGCCGAGTTCCCTGCCGACCTCCGCGTAGTAGTGCTCGATGCGGGCGAAGAGCAGCATCAGCAGGGGCACCACGACGACGACCATCCACGCGCCCTCGGTGAACTTGGTGGTCACCAGGATCACCCCGGCCAGCGCGGTCAGCAGGGCCCCCAGTCCGTTGAGCGCCGCGCGCGGCACCCAGCCGCGCGGGCGCGCCCCCGCCCAGTGCCGGACGAGCCCGGTCTGGCTGATGGTGAAGCCGGTGAACACCCCGATGGCGTAGAGCGGGATGAGCCGTTGCGTCTGCGCGTCGACGGCGATGATCAGCAGCGCCGCCACCACGGCCAGGGCGACCACGCCGTAGCGGTAGACGGGCCGCTCGGCGCGCAGCCCGAACACGTGGGGCAGCCGGTTGTCCCGGGCGAGCAGGCTCATCAGGACCGGCAGGCCGCCGAAGCTGGTGTTCGCGGCCAGCCCGAGGACGAGGGTGACCAGCAGGTTGCTGACGTAGTACGGCCACCCGGTGCCGAAGGAGCCCGCGGTCAGCTGGGCCAGCAAGGTCACGCCGCCGCGCGGGGCGACCTCGTCCCGGCGGATGAGGAACGCCAGCCCGATCAGCATCAGCCCCAGCAGCGCGCCGAGCATCAGTTCCGTGCGCTGGGCGCGGCGCACCTTGGGCTGCCGGAAGGAGGGCACGGCGTTGGCGATGGCCTCCACCCCGGTCAGGGCGGAGCAGCCGGAGGAGAAGGCCTTCAGCACCAGCAGGACGCTCAGCGCCTCGGTGACGTGGACGGGCTGCGGGGTGCCGACGACGGCCGCGGGCTGGTCGCGCAGCAGGCCGGCGACGACGATCCCGCCGATGGACAGGACGAACAGCGCGGCGGGCAGCATCAGCACCCGCGCGCTGTCGGCGACGCCGCGCAGGTTCACCAGGGTGAGCAGCGCCAGCCCGCCCAGGCAGATCTCCAGCAGGTAGGGGGTGAGCGAGGGGAACGCCGAGGCGAGGCTGGCGGCGCCGGCGGCCAGGCTGACGGCGACGGTGAGCACGTAGTCGACGACCAGGCTGCCCGCCGCCAGCAGGCTCACCCGCGTCCCGAGGTCCTTCTTGGCCACGGCGTAGGAGCCGCCGCCGTCCGGGTGCACCGCGATGACCTGCCCGTACGAGATGACCAGCACGACCAGCAGCCCCGCGATGACCAGCATGACGGGCAGCGTCACGGTCAGGGCCGCGGTCCCGGCGGCGATCAGCACGAGGACGATGGCCTCGGGGCCGTACGCCACCGAGCTGAGGGCGTCCAGCGACAGCGCGGCGAGCCCTTGGACGCTGGTGAGCAGGGAGCGGTCCCCTTCGCCGTGCCGCAGCGGCACCCTGGGCCGCTCCTGGCGGCGTGCCAGGCCGAAGGTCATCGCCCGCCCGCCGGCTGCGTCTGGCTCATGGCTGGTCTCCTCCGCCGGCGGGCTCTTCCGTCAGCCTCCGGCGGCGGCCTTCCCGGCGCAGCGCGGGGCGGCCGATCGGGTGAGCGGTCAGTCGGGCCGGGCCAGGAACTCCACGACGGCGAGGACGAACACGACGGCGAGGGCCAGCCCGAGGACGACCCAGCCGGTCGGGTAGGACCAGAAGGCGAGCGCGAGGGCCGCGGCGGCGACGACGATCCAGCCGACCGGCAACTTGTGGCGGACGAGCCAGGGGCCCACGGGACCGGTCCGCAGCCCCACCCGGTGCGCCGCGTCGCCCGCGCCGCCCAGCACGGACTCCCACACCCCGCGGGTGCGGCGGGCGTACCGCCCGGGCCCGCTCAGCCAGGCGCCCAGCGCGACGACGACGCCCAGCACGAACACGGCGCGGACGGTCCCGCGCAGGAAGCGGATCAGGGTGTCGTAGACCGTCCCCGCGGCCTGCTGGTCGACGCTCGCGGGCAGCGCGTCGAGGTAGATCGCCCGGAAGACGGTCAGCGCCGCACCGAGCACGAGGGCGGCGGCCGCGAAGCCGAGCGCGGCCGCGACCAGGGCGCGCCGCCTGCGGACGGCGAGCAGCACACCCGCGGCCGCGAGGACGACGGCGACGATCGGCAGCCAGAGACCGGCGAGCTGCAGGAGCCGGAAGGCGGTCCTGATCTTGCCGACCTTGTCGGAGCGGACGACGGTGAGGTCGGTGTGGATCTCGGGGATCTTCGCGGCGATCGTCAGGCCCGCGTCGACCAGCCGCTGCTTGACCTGGTCGATGACCGGGGCGAGGTCGATGGCCACGGTGTCGTTGGTGAGCTTGACCGCGCCGCCTCCCTGGCCGGTCAGCGCCTTGTCGAGCGAGTCGTGGATCCTGCGGTTGGCGTCGGTCCAGGCCTTCTCGAAGGCGTCGCTGCGCACGACCTTGTCCGCCGTCGAGTGCACCAGGCTCTCGATGCCGCTGGTCAGGGGGCCGGAGACACGGCTCAGCAGTTCGTCCAGGCGGGGGCGGTCCTGCGGGGCGACCTCGTCCAGGAGGCTCTTCACGTCGATCTGCTGCATCACCACGGACGTGATGCGGTTGGCGGCGGCGTTCTGGACGGCGGGGTCGCTCGCCAGGGGCGCCACGGTGGCGACGTAGCGGTCGGTGTCCCCGATCTCGGAGTCGACCCAGACGGCCAGCGCGCTCAGCGGCACCAAGACGCAGGCCACGACGATGAACAGGGCGGAGAAGAAGGCCCGCACGGGGCGTCGTCGGTGAGGCGGCGGGGCCTGCGGTCGGGCGCCTGCGGGAACGGCCTCCCGCGCCTCCAGCGCCGACAGCCGGGCACGCAGTTCGGCGAGATCGTCACGCCCCTGGGGCGCTGCATCCGCCATGTCACCGCCGCCTCTCCTTCACCACGCGACACGGCAATTTAATACGTATGGTGAATGATGTGCCATTTGAGGCGCATGAGTCTGTGGAGGTAGGGAATGACGAGGCCGTACCGGAGCCGCGCGGTGTGCGCGGCGGTCGTACTGTCCGCCGTCGCGTTCACCGCGAGCGCCTGCTCGGACAACGACAGCACCCCCGCCGAGAAGGCGTCGAAGGCCGCGTCCGCCGCGTCCTCGCTGGTGTCCGAGGGCGCGGAGGCCGTCGCCTCGGCGACCGCCGCCGCGCAGTCCCAGCTGGCGAAGATCAAGAACGGTGTCAACGCGAAGGACGACGTCAAGCTCGACCCCGTGACCGTCGAGGGCGGCAAGGCCACCACCAAGGTCACGGCCACCAACAGCGGCGACAAGCAGGCCACGTACACCGTCGAGGTGACCTTCCGCGACGCCAGCGGGAACCTCCTCGACGCCGCCGTGGTCAACGTCGCCGACGTGGCCCCGCAGAAGTCCGGCGAGGCCACGGTACGCAGCAACCGCGACCTGACGGGCACGGTCAAGGCCCAGGTGGAGCGGGCGCTGCGGCACTGAAGCACCATCACCGCGAGGAGGCAGCCATGGCAGCCACCGGCACGACACCCAGGACCGGCAACCACCGCAACGGTTGGGTCAGCGGCGGCGTCACCTTCGCCGGCGTCCTGTTGCTGGTCGACGGTGTCCTGGCGATCTTCCAGGGCATCTCGGGGATCGCCGCCGACAACGTGTACGCGCGCGTCGGCACTTACGTCTACAAGTTCAGCCTGACCGGGTGGGGATGGATCCACCTGGTCCTCGGAGTGCTCCTGGTGGTCACCGGAACGGGGCTGCTCAGCGGCGCCGCGCTCTGGTCACGCATCATGGGTGTCGTCCTGGCGGGCCTGGGCATCATCGTGAACTTCCTCTACCTGCCCTACCTGCCGTTCTGGTCGGTCATCCTGATCGCGCTCGACATCTTCATCATCTGGGCGCTCGCCCACTACCGGCCGGAGCGCTCACCGGCCGCCTGACCGCCGCCCGCCCGGCCCTCCCCAGGCCGCGGGCCGGGCGCGGCGGGCGCGGCCCCGCCCCCGGGCTGGTCGCCGTGGAACACCGCGCCCACGGTGAGGCACACCGTCGCCACGACGCACAACGCGATCAGCCCGGACAGCAGGGTGAACACCGAGCCCAGCGAGCCGTACGTCTGCAGGCTGCGGTTGAGCGCCGTCGGCACGTACAGCGGCGCGGCGAAGACGGCCGTCTCCAGGACCACCGCAGTGAGCAGCGCACCCGGCAGCAGCGGCCACCATCCGATCCGGCCGCCCAGCAGCAGGTGCTGCGTCCACCACCAGAGGCCCACCGCGCTCACCAGGGACAGCGGGACGCCGAGCCAGCGGCCGGCGCCGAAGCCCTCCCGCAGCGGCCCCTGGACCGCCAGGTAGAGCAGTGCCGCGCACACCCAGGCGAACCAGCGCCAGGCCGCGATCCGCGCCGCCGACTTCGGCAGGTGCCAGGCGCGTTCGCACACCCGCTGCATCGCCCGGCTGCAGGCCGTCGCCGACAGCAGGGCCATCAGGGTGCCCACCACGCCCACCGTCCCCCGCAGGTTCCCGGGATCGGACTCGTAGACCGAGCGCAGCTGGTCACGGGCGGGACCGGAGAGCCCCAGCACCCGCACCAGCGAGTCGAGGAGTTCCTTGCGCACCCCCTCCGGCGCGAGGGACGCGATGACGAACAGCAGCGGCACGGCGGTCAGGAAGGCCTGGGCGGCCAGCCGGGTGGCGGCGTCCAGCACGTTGACGCTCAGCAGCCGGGCGGCGAGCCGGGTGATGATGGGGAACCGCCGCTCCGCGTCGGCCCGCAGGGCGCGCGCCCGCCCCGGCAGGTCCGCGAACCGCGCACGGAGCCCCTCCGGGATCCTGACCCGTGGCCGCCCTTTCACAGTCCGACTATTTTTCAGCCCGCCGGGCCCCGCAACCGGGGGGCGCCGCCGCCGGCCCACCGGCCGCCCGGGCGAACCGGATGCGGGCCGCCGCGAGTTGTCCGCGCCCTGGGCCACCGGCGGGCGGGCGCCTGCGGCGCGCCCTCAGCCGCGCTCCGCGCGCCACCGTGCGACGACGTCCTCCACCTCGTACGGGACGAGGTTGAGCGGCGGGCCGTCCATGGGGGTGCGCAGGCCCGCGCGGATCTTTTCGTTGACCTCCTCGACGATGCGACGCACCTCGGGTTCGGAGGGGGCACGGGAGGCGGCGTCCATCGCGTCCTCCACCTCCTTGCGCAGCCTGAGGCCGGCCGGGAGGTGGGACAGCCCCTCGCGGGCCATCTTCTCCCTGATCCACCACAGCTCGTCGTAGGGCCGGTCCAGACCGGCCAGCGGCTTGCCCGCGCCGGGCAGGTTGTCGAAGGCGCCGCGCTCCGCCGCCTCCCGGATCTGCTTGTCGACCCAGGACTCGAAGGGGACGCCCGGTGGCTTGCGCTCCGTCATGGGGCCGATTCTCCCTCCCGCCGGCCCGGGGCGGGAAGGGCGGGGTGGGCGGGGTGGGCGGGGGCGGCCCTGTGCGCCGACCGGGCGGCCGACCCGCGCGCCCTGCGGGTCGGCGGCCCGGAGCCGGTCAGCCGCTGATGGAGTACGAGTGCGCCCCCGTACCCGCCAGCGCTCCGCCCGCGACGATCAGGTACTCGTCCCGGATCGGCCTGCCGTCCAGCCAGCACTCCAGGATCTCGCGGGTGCCCGCCGCGTAGCGGGCCTGCGCCGACAGCGAGGAACCGGAGATGTGCGGGGTCATCCCGTGGTGCGGCATGGTGCGCCAGGGGTGGTCGGCGGGCGCCGGCTGCGGGTACCAGACGTCGCCCGCGTAGCCCGCCAGCCGTCCGTCCCGCAGGGCCCGGTCGACGGCGTCCTGGTCGACGATCAGCGCCCGCGCGGTGTTGATGAGGTACGCGCCGCGCTGCATGGTGTCGATCAGCTTGTCGTCGAAGAGGCCCTCGGTCTCGGGGTGGAGCGGGGCGTTGACGGTCACGACGTCGCAGTGCGGCACCATGGCGGCGGCGCTCTCGTGCCAGGTCAGCCCGAGCTCCTGCTCCACGGCCTCGGGCAGCCGGTGCCGGTCGGTGTAGTGCAGCTTCACGTCGAAGGGCGCCAGCCGGCGCAGCACCGCCAGCCCGATCCGGCCCGCCGCGACCGTGCCGACGTGCATGCCCTCCAGGTCGTAGGAGCGGGCCACGCAGTCGGCGATGTTCCAGCCGCCGTCCAGGACGACCCGGTGCGAGGGCAGGTAGTTGCGCACCAGCGACAGCGTCATCATCACCACGTGCTCGGCGACGCTGATGCTGTTGCAGTAGGTGACCTCGGCGACGGTGATGCCGCGCGCGACGGCCGCGTCCAGGTCGACGTGGTCCGAGCCGATGCCCGCCGTGACGGCCAGCTTCAGGTTCCTGGCCGCGGCGATGCGCTCGGGCGTCAGGTAGGCCGGCCAGAAGGGCTGGGAGATGACCACGTCGGCGTCGGCCAGCTCGCGGTCGAAGACCGATCCGTCACCGTCCTTGTCGGAGGTGACGACCAGGGTGTGGCCGCGCTCCTCCAGGAAGCGGCGCAGGCCGAGTTCGCCGGAGACGCTGCCCAGCAGCGCGCCGGGGGTGAAGTCGGTCGCCTGCGGCGTGGGGGTGGTCTGGCCGCCGGGGTAGTGGTCGATGCGCGGCAGGTCGTCGCGGGCGTACGTGGTCGGGTAACCGTCGGCCGGGTCGTCGTACAGGACGCACAGCACCTTTGCCATGACTGCGGCTCCTCATCCGTGAAGTGGACGCTGCGGAAGGTCACTTCACGGTCGCGGCCCGGCCGCCGGGGGGTCAAAGCGAACGTCGCTATGGCGTGATAGCGCGGCGCTATCAGCCGCCCAGGTGCGCCTCCACCAGCGCGTCCAGCGCGTCCCGCACCCGCGCCTGCCGGGCGACCGCCAGCAGGGCCCTGGCCAGCACCGGTTCGGGCCGCCGGTCCGCGATCACCAGCCCCACCCGGGGACCGTGCGCCGGCCCCTCCAGCGGCACCACGCGCATCCCCGCGGGCACCCCGAACATGTGCAGCCAGGCGTGCGAGATGACGCTCGACCAGCGCCCGCCCGAGCCCGTCAGGTGCGCGTACAGCCCGGCGACCGAGTCGGTCTCGACGGCCGGCGAGGCGGTGACCCCGTCCGCGGCGAAGCACTCGTCCATGATCCGGCGGTTGCGCATCCGCGACGACAGCAGGCACAGCGGCAGCGCGGCCGCCTGCGCCCAACGCGCCACCGGCAGCCCGGCCGGCGGCGCGTCCGCGGGGGTGAGCAGCAGGTAGCGCTCCTCGTAGAGCGGGAAGCGGCGCACATGGCGCAGGGCGTCGTCGTCCAGGTACGTCATCGCCGCGTCGAGCTCGAACTCCGCGAGCCGGTCGCTGATCTCCCGTGAGGACAGCGACTCCAGGCTGACCCGCACCCCCGGGTACCGCTCGCAGAACGGCGTCGTCAGCAAGGACGCGGCGGTCAGCGCCGTGGGTATCGCGCCGAGCCGCAGCGCGCCGGCCAGCCCGCCGCGCATCTCGGAGAGTTCCTGCCGCAGCGCGTCCCGTTCCGCCAGGATGCGGTGCGCCCACAGCAGCACCCGTTCGCCCTCCGGGGTCAGCCCCTCGAAGCGCCGGCCGCGCCGCACGATCGGCACGTCCAGCTCGCGTTCCAGCTTGCGGATGCCGGCCGACAGCGAGGGCTGCGAGACGAAGCAGGCGTCGGCGGCGCGCGCGAAGTGCCGTTCCCTGGCGAGGGCCACCAGGTACTCCAGTTGGCGAAGCAGCATGGCTCACGGTCGCACACGCCGCGCCGTCGCGTTACTCCCCGGCGGGCGTCCAGCCCTGGGCGCGCAGCACCGCCGCGACGTCGGGGGCCTGGTAGTGCTCGCCCTTGAGGACCTTGCCGTCGGCCCGCAGGGTGGGCCGGCCGTCGGGGCCCAGCTTGCTCATGTTGGCGCGGTGGATCTCCGCGATGACCTCGTCCAGGTCGATGCCGTGCACCAGCGCGGTGCCGTACGCGATGTAGACCACGTCGGCCAGTTCGTGCGCGAGGTGGTCCAGGGGTCCGGTCCCGGAGGCCTCGGCGACCTCGGCCACCTCCTCGGCGAGCAGGTCCTGACGGTGCGCCGCGTGCTCGGGCGTGATCTCGGTCGGCCGGGGGCGGACGTCGAGGCCGAAGGCGGTGTGGAACTCACGGACCAGGCCGGCGGGGGAGGATCGCATTCCGCCGATCGTAGTGCCCGCTCAGACGCCCTGTTCGCTCCCCGCCGCCGGGCCGCCGCCGTAGCCCCCGTCCACCCGGATGGCGGTGATGCCGCTGACGTGCCGGGCCCCGCAGCGGTCCTGGGGCAGCACCAGTTGCGGGCCGCACGCGTCCAGCGGGGTGCCGTCGATGCGGGTGGCCAGCAGCACGGGGGCCTGCCCGAAGTCCGGGTCGATCTCGGCCCAGGACAGCAGCGCGTGGTGACCGTCCGCCCCGGTCACGGCGATGAGGAAGCGCAACCGGTCCTTGCGGCGGCCGGGGTCGAAGCCGGGACCGGCCGAGCACAGCACCTCGTGGAGCAACGGGCCCTCGAAACGGTGGTGCTGCACACCGCTGGTCCGGCACTCGAAGCTCACCCGGGCCGTGTGCTGGGGCCAGGCGCGCAGGTCGGGCACCGTGAGCGGCGCGGGGCGGGCCAGGTCGCCGCTCAGGCTGAAGCCGGCGAGCCCCGGCGGCGGCGCGGGAACGGACACGGTCACGGGCTTCCACCTCCCCCGATCACCGTACCCGCGCAGGGCGGTCGTGGAAACGCACATGCGACCCTCCATGCGCCGTGATCCGGCTGATGCAATCCGACAAGGGGCTTCCCCCTCGCATCTGCGTCACTATGATCGAGTCATGCACACCTACCGGATCGGCGAGGCGGCCGCAGTCATGGGCGTGAGCGCCGACACCCTCAGGCGCTGGGTCGACGGCGGGCGGCTGCGGGCGGAGCGCGACGAGCAGGGCCGGCGCATCATCGAGGGCCCCGATCTGGCCGCCTTCGCCCGGGAGTTCAACCGCACCGAACGCGAGCACACCGGCTCCTCGGCCCGCAACCGCTTCGCGGGCATCGTCACCGAGGTGATCCTCGGCGACGTCTCCGCGCAGGTGGAGATCCAGGCCGGCCCGTTCCGCGTGGTGTCCATGATCAGCCGGGAGTCGGCCGAGGAGCTGAAGCTCGAGCCCGGCGTCCCGGCGGTCGCCGTCATCAAGTCGACCAACGTGGTCGTCGAGAGACCGTAGAGACTCGGAGGAGCAGCCCTGTGATGACCCGTCCCACGCACCGCCGGACCCTTCAGCTGGCCGTCGGAGGCACCGCGGTGCTGCTGGCCCTGAGCGCCTGTTCCTCCTCGGACGACTCCGCCGGCGCCTCCGCGTCGTCCTCGCCCTCGGCGGGCACGTCCTCCGCGGGCGACCTGAAGGGCACGGTCACCGTCTTCGCCGCCGCCTCCCTCAAGGAGAGCTTCACCGAACTGGGCAAGGAGTTCGAGGCGGCCCATCCCGGCACCAAGGTCTCCTTCAACTTCGGCGGCAGCGACGCGCTCGCCGCCAGCATCACCTCCGGTGCCCCCGCCGACGTCTTCGCCGCCGCCTCCCCCAAGACCATGCAGATCGTCACCGACGCGAAGGACGCGGCCGGCGAGCCCGCGACCTTCGTGCGCAACCAGCTGGAGATCGCGGTCGTCCCGGGCAACCCCAAGGACGTCGCGTCCCTCAAGGACCTCACCAAGTCCGGGATGAAGGTCGCCCTGTGCGCCAAGGAGGTGCCCTGCGGCGCCGCGGCGCAGAAGGCGCTGGACGGCGCCGGCCTGAAGCTCACCCCGGTCTCCTACGAGCAGGACGTCAAGAGCGCCCTGACGAAGGTGGAGCTGAAGGAGGTCGATGCCTCGGTGGTCTACAAGACCGATGTGAAGGCCGCCGCCGGCAAGGTGGAGGGCGTGGAGTTCCCCGAGTCCGCCGGTGCCGTCAACGACTACCCGATCGTCCTGCTGAAGGACGCGCCCAACGCCGGGGCCGCCGAGGCCTTCATCGCCTTCGTCCGGTCCGACCAGGGCAAGAAGGTGCTGAGCGAGGCGGGCTTCCTCAACCCGTGACCGACCACGACGGCGGCGCGCCCGAACTCCTGGAGTCCCGGCCGCGCCGCGCCGGCCGCCGGCAGGGTCACCGTTCCCCGGTGCCCCTGCCGCTGCTGGTGCCGGCTCTGCTCGGTCTCGTCTTCCTGGTGCTGCCGCTCGCCGGACTGCTGGTCCGCACCCCGTGGAGCGAACTGCCCGCGCAGCTCACCAGTCCCGGGGTGTGGCAGGCGCTGCGGCTCTCCCTGATCTGCGCCACCCTCGCCACCGCGGTGACCCTCGTGCTGGGCGTGCCCCTGGCCTGGCTGCTGGCCCGTACCGAGTTCCCCGGGCGCCGGGTGGTGCGCGCACTGGTGACGCTGCCCCTGGTGCTGCCGCCCGTCGTCGGCGGTGTCGCGCTGCTGCTGGCGCTGGGCCGCAACGGCATCGCCGGGCGGTGGCTGGACCAGTGGTTCGGGGTGACGCTGCCCTTCACCACGGCGGGCGTCGTCGTCGCGGAGGCCTTCGTCGCGATGCCGTTCCTGGTCATCAGCGTCGAGGGCACCCTGCGGGCCGCCGACCCGCGCTACGAGGAGGCCGCCACCACGCTCGGCGCCTCCCGCTTCACCGCCTTCCGCCGGGTGACGCTGCCGCTGATCGCCCCGGGCATCGCCGCCGGGGCCGTGCTGGCCTGGGCACGCGCGCTCGGCGAGTTCGGCGCCACCATCACCTTCGCGGGCAACTTCCCCGGCCGTACCCAGACGATGCCGCTCGCCGTCTACCTCGCCCTGCAGAGCGACCCGGCCGCCGCCATCGCGCTCAGCCTGGTGCTGCTCGCCGTCTCGATCGCCGTCCTGGCCGGGCTGCGCGACCGCTGGATGACCACGCCATGACCTCCCTGGACAAAGCACCCGCGACCTCCGGCAGCCCGGCCCCCGAGGGCCTGGACGCCCGGCTGGTCGTCGACCGCGGCGCCTTCCGCCTCGACGTGACGCTCACCGCCGCCCCCGGCGAGGTGCTCGCCCTGCTCGGGCCCAACGGCGCGGGCAAGACCACAGCGCTGCGGGCCCTGGCCGGGCTGACCCCGCTCACCGCCGGCCACCTGCGGCTGGACGGCGCCGCCCTGGACGGCACGCCCCCCGAGACCCGCCCGGTCGGCGTGGTCTTCCAGGACTACCTGCTCTTCCCGCACCTGTCCGCGCTGGACAACGTCGCCTTCGGCCCGCGCTGCCACGGCGTGCCCAAGGCGCGGGCCCGCGCCGAGGCCGCCGCGTGGCTGGAGCGGATGGGCCTGGCCGAGCACGCCGCCGCCCGGCCCCGCCGGCTCTCCGGCGGCCAGGCGCAGCGCGTCGCCCTCGCCCGGGCGCTGGCCACCCGGCCCCGCCTGCTGCTCCTGGACGAGCCGCTGGCCGCGCTCGACGCCCGCACCCGCCTGGACGTCCGCTCCCAGCTCCGCCGCCACCTGGCCGACTTCGAGGCGGTGGCCGTCCTGGTCACGCACGACCCGCTGGACGCCATGGTGCTGGCCGACCGGCTGGTGGTCATCGAGCACGGCGGCTCCGTCCAGGAGGGCACCCCCGCCGAGATCGCCCGCCGCCCGCGCACCGACTACATCGCGCACCTCGTCGGCCTCAACCTCTACCGGGGCCGCGCCGAGGGGCACACCGTACGGATCGACGGCGGACCGGCCATCACCACCACCGAGGAACTCTCCGGCCCGGCCTTCGTGGCCTTCCCGCCCGGCGCCGTCACCCTCCACCGGGACCGCCCCACCGGCTCCAGCGCCCGGAACCTGTGGCACGGCCGGGTCGCCGGCCTGGAGTCGCACGGCGACCAGATCCGCGTCGACGTCCAGGGCGAACTCCCGCTCGCCGCCGACCTCACCACGATGGCCACCGCCGAACTCGGGCTGCACCCCGGCGCCGAGGTGTGGGCCACCGTCAAGGCGGCCCAGGCGCACGCCTATCCGGCCTGAACCCCGGCGGGCCGGGACCGGCGGGTCAGGGCGGCGTCAGGGGTGCGCCGCCCGGCGACAAGGGGACGACAAGAAGCCCCCGCGGCACCCCGCCCGGGTCTTCCATGGACGGCATGGATGACGCCGGAAACCACCGCGTGGTGGTCGGGGTGAGCGGCTCCCTCGGCAGCCTCACGGCGCTGCACCGGGCCGCCGCCGAGGCACGCCGCACGGGCGCGGTGCTGGTCACCGTGCTCGCCTGGGAACCGCCGGGCGGGGAGTTCGCCTACCGGCGCTCCCCCTGCCCGCCGCTGCTGCGGGAATGGCAGGACCGGGCCCGGCAGCAGCTGGTCGGCGCCGTCGAGTCCGCCTTCGGCGGCCTCCCGGCGGACCTCCCCCTGCGCGCGCTCCTCGTCCGCGGGCCCGCGGGATGGGCGCTGACCCACGTCGCGGACCGCCCGGACGACCTGCTGGTCGTCGGCGCCGGACGCCGCGGCCGGCTGCGCCGCCTGCTGAGCCCCTCGGTGGCCCGGCACTGCCTGGTCCACGCGGCCTGCCCGGTGCTCGCCGTACCCCGCTCCCCGCTCCACGAGGTCCTCGACGACGTGCACCGCCGCAACGCCTGGCGGCTTCCCCTGCACGCCGCCACGCCACTGCGGTGACCCCCGGGGGCCCCGGCAGGCCCCTTCGACGGAGGCGATGACCATGACGCGCTCTTCCTTCCCGTTCCCCCACCCGACGCGGCTCGCCCTGCCCGCCGCGCTCCTCCTGCCGCCGCTGGTGTGCCTGGTGCTCGTGCCCTTCCGCACCCAGGTGTCCAACACGCTCGTGGCCCTGGTGCTGGTGGTCGCGGTCGTGGCGGTCGCCGTCCTCGGCAGCCGCCGCGCCGGGGCGCTCGCGGCGCTGTCCGCGGCGGCCTGGTTCGACTTCTTCTTCGCCCCGCCCTACGAGCGGTTCACCATCAGCGGGCCGGGCGACGTGGCGACGGCGGTCCTGCTGCTCGCCGTGGGCCTGGCCGTCTCCCAGCTCGCGGCCCGCACCAGGCGGCTCGCGGTGATCGCGATCACCGACGCCGACCACCTCGCGCGCATCCACGAGACGGCACGGCTGGCCCAGTCCGCGGTCTCCCCGCACGTCGTGGTCGAGCACGTCCGCGACCAGCTGGTCAGCCTCCTCCACCTGCGCGGCTGCCGTTTCGAGTACGGCACCCTCGTCGGGCACCCGCCGCGGATCGAGCAGGACGGCACCGTGGTGCGGGGCCGCCGCCCCTGGGACGCGGACACGCTGGGGCTGCCGGACCAGGAGGTCGAGCTCCGCGTCTTCCACAACGGCCACTTCCACGGCCGCTTCATGCTGCTCCCCACCCCCGGCACCGTCCCCTCCCGCCAGGCCCGTCTGGTCGCCGTCACCCTCGCCGACCAGGCCGGCGGCGCGATCGCCGCCATCCCGACCACCCCGGCCCGCTGACCCGCTCCGCGGAGGCGACCACCCGATCCCGCACGCCCCCGGCCGGCGCGGCCCCGGCGGCCGTCGGGAGACCGTCTGTCGCCCCGCCGCACCCGTCCTCCCCCGGCCGGCCGGGCCCCCGGCGCCCGGCGCCCGGCGCCCGGGCAGACGACGTCGCCGCGGGGCGGCCCGGTGCCGGGCCCACCCGCCTTGTCGCCACGCGTCACCCCGGCAAAGCCGGCCGGAGCGCGCCGTCGAGGCGCCGGGCCAGGGGCGCCGCCCGTGCCGCCTCGGCGCCGAACGACCCGCCCACGGACCCGCCGTCGTCCCGCCCACGGTCACGTTCGGCGAGGTGCACCCGTGACCGCTTCGCTGCCGCGCACCGTCGCCCGCCCCGTCGTGCGCCGCGCGGCGGCAGCCGGGGACGCGGGCGTACGCGCCCGCCGTGCCTGACGGTCCCGCCCCACCTGGGCCGCCACGTCAACGACCCCCGCCCGGCGCGGCCCATGGCCCGGGCAACCCCGGCGGCCTCGGGCGACCGTCTGTCGCCCCACCGCGGCGCAGCACCTCCGCGCACCAACGGCACCCATTCCCCCGGCCCACCGATGGGGCCCCGTCGCCCGGCGGCAGCCGGGGACGCGGGCGAGCGCGCCCGTCGCCGGGGCGCCGCTTCCGGCAGGAGGAGGCTGGGCGGGGAGGGGCGTATCGTCCCCTTATAGGTGGTGTCGGCCCGATGGTGGAGCCACACATGGTGGTGACTGCCCCCGCGCGGGAGCTGCTGGACCAGGTGCTCGCCGAAGTGGTGCGTGAGACGGGCGCCCATGTCGGTGCGGTCTTCCTGATGATGCCCGAGGGCCGCGCGCTGGGCATGGAGGTCATCACCGGGGCGCCCCGGGAGCTGTCGATGCCCTGGTCGCGGTTGCCCCTGGAGCGCTCGACCCCGGTGGCCGACGCCGTACGGGAGGGCCGGACGATCCGGATCGGCTCCCGGGAGGAACTGGCCGACCGCTATCCGCGCACGGCCCTGGTCATGCCGTACGACCTGTCCATGGTGGCCGCCCCGCTCACCGGCGGCGAGGCCGTGCTCGGCACGCTCGTGCTGATCTGGTCCCGGCCGCGCCCCGCCGAGGCGCCGCCCGCGGAGCGCGCGCTGCTGGAGCACGCCCGCGAGCGCCTCTCCGACCAGCTCGCACGGGCCGGCGCCGGCGGGGAGCCGATCCTGCCGGGGCCCGAGCCGCGCGTGCTGCGGACCGCGCGGACGGTCCCGGTGGACCCGGACCAGGCACTGGCCGCGGCGGACTGGGCCCGGCGGCTGCCCGAGGGCGCCTGCGCGCTCGACTTCGACGGTCGGCTCACCTACGTCACCCCCCGCGCGGCCGAGCTGGTCGGCGTGCCCGTCGAGCGACTCGTGGGCACCTTCCCCTGGGAGAGCCTGCGCTGGCTGCGCGATCCCGCCCACGAGGACCGCTACCGCGCCGCCGTACTCAGTGGACAGCCGGTCTCGTTCACCGCCCTGCGACCGCCCGACCACTGGCTGCTCGTCCAGCTCTACCCGGACGCGACCGGGGTCAGCGTGCGGATCTCCCCCACCGACGCGGGTGCGGGTCCCGCCCCGTGGGCCGCGCCCTACGACGAGGCCGCGGTGCCGATCCGGATCGGGGCGATCTACCACCTCATGCACCTCGCGACGGCCCTCACCGAGGCCGTCGGCGTGGACGACGTCGTCCGCCTGGTCGCCGACCTCTTCCCGGCCGCCATCGGAGCCGACGCCTTCGTGCTGTGCGTCGCGGAGGGCGGCCGGTTGCGCGTCATCGGCGACCGCGGCTACCGGCCCGAGGTCATGGCCGCCCTGGACGGCACCGCGCTCACCGCGCGCCTCCCGGCGACCAGGGCCCTGACCAGCGGCGTCCCCAGCTTCTTCGGCTCACGCGAGGACCTCGTACGGACCTACCCGGACCTGGACCTGCAGTCGGGCATGGCGGCCTGGGCGTTCCTGCCGCTGATCGCCTCCGGCCGTCCCGTGGGCTGCTGCATCCTCGCCTTCGCCCGGGAGCGTTCCTTCCCCGCCGACGAACGGGCCGCCCTGACCTCGCTCAGCGGGCTGATCGCCCAGGCCCTGGACCGGGCCCGGATCTACGACGCCAAGCACCACCTCGCGCGCAGCCTCCAGTCGGGACTGCTGCCGCACACCCTGCCCTCCCTGCCCGGTCTTGAGGTCGCCGCCCGCTACCTGCCGGCGACCAGCGGCATGGAGGTCGGCGGCGACTTCTACGACCTGATCCGGCTGGACGACACCTGCGCCGCCGCCGTCATCGGCGACGTCCAGGGCCACAACGTCAACGCCGCCGCCCTGATGGGCCAGGTGCGCACCGCGGTGCACGCGCACGCCACCGCCGGCGCCTCCCCCGACCAGGTGCTGTCCCGCACCAACCGGCTGCTCGACGAACTCGACACCGGGCTCTTCACCAGCTGCCTCTACGCCCACCTCCAGCTCGCCGACGGCGTCCTGAGGCTGGCCTCCGCGGGCCATCCCCCGCCCCTGCTGCGCTTCCCCGACGGCCGCACCGACATCCTGAGCCTGCCGACCGGGCTGCTGCTCGGCATCGACCCGGCCGCCGAGTACCCCACCACCACGCTGACGCTGCCCCCCGGCGCGGTGCTCGCGCTGTACACCGACGGGCTCATCGAGACCCCCGGCGGCGACCTGGACGAGGCGATCGCCGCCCTGGCCGTGGCCCTGTCCTGCCGGGGCCGGCTCCCGCTGGACGAACTCGCCGAGGTGCTCGTGCACTACGACGGTCCCGCCACCGACCGCACCGACGACACCGCGCTCCTGCTGCTGCGCCCCGTGCCCCCGTCATGAGGCCTTGTCACTTCCCGGATCGGGCCCAACACTGGTGTCCATGCCGGTCGTTGCGCTGCTGGGAACGCTGGACACCAAGGGCACGGAGTACGGCTGGCTGCGGGACCGCCTGCTGCGCGGCGCCGTGGAGGTCGTGCTGATCGACGCGGGCGTGGCCGGTGAGCCCCTCGTCACCCCGGACATCCCCCGCAGCGTCGTGGCGTCCGCCGCGGGCGCGGACGCCGAACGGCTGCGCAGGGCGGGCGACCGCGGCGCCGCGGTGACGGTCATGGCCGAGGGGGCGGCGCGGGTGGTGCGCCGGCTGCACGACGAGGGCCGGCTGCACGGCGTCCTGGCCATCGGCGGCAGCGGCGGCACCTCGATCGCGACCCGCGCGATGCGGGCGCTGCCGCTCGGCGTGCCGAAGCTGATGGTCTCCTCGATGGCCGCGGGCGACGTCTCCCCGTACGTCGGCTCGACGGACATCGCCATGATGTACAGCGTCGTCGACATCGCGGGCGTCAACCGGGTGTCGGCGCCGATCCTGGCCAACGCGGCGGACGCCATCGCCGGCATGGCCAGGGGCTTCGCCGGGACACCCGCCCCGCCCGCCGGGGACCGGCCGCTGGTGGCGGCGAGCATGGCGGGGGTGACGACCCGCGGGGTCGACGCCGCCCGCGCGCGGCTCACCGAACTCGGTTACGAGGTGCTGGTCTTCCACTCCGTGGGCTCCGGCGGACGCTCCCTGGAGGCACTGACCGGGGAGGGCATGTTCAGCGGGGTGCTGGACCTGACGCTCAGCGAGCTCGCCGACGAGCTGGTGGGCGGTGCCTTCGGCGCGGGGCCCGACCGGCTGCGCACCGCGGGGCGCGCCGGGCTGCCGCAGGTGGTGAGCCCGGGCGCGCTGGACATGGTCAAGTTCGGCCCGCTCGCCTCGCTGCCGGACCGTTTCCGGGCCCGCCACGTCCACGTCCACAACCCGTCGGTGACGGTGATCCGCACCTCCGCCGCCGAGTGCGCCGAACTCGGCCGTCAGGTCGCGGCGAAGCTGCGCGCGGCCACCGGCCCGGCCGCGCTCCTGCTGCCGCTGCGCGGGCTGTCCACCCTCGGGGCGCCGGGCGGGCCGTACCACGACCGTGCGGTGGACGGGGTGCTGTTCCGCACCCTCCGCGAGGAGCTGCGCGGCAGCCGGGTGGAACTCGCCGAGTACGACACGCACATCAACGACCCCGCCTTCGGCCGTGCCGCGGCGGAGCGGCTGCACGCGCTGATCTCCGCGCGGACGGACGCGCGGACGGACGCGGAGACCGGCGCACACACGACCGCCCGCACGACGCGCTGAGCGTCGTACGGGCGGTCACGGTCGGTGCGGCGGAGGCCTAGACGGAGGCCGCCGTGCCCGCGCCCACGGTGTCGCGCCCCGTGGGGGCGGCCGCCGGAGCCGGTTCCAGCAGGCGTCCGGCCAGGTGGCCGAAGACCAGCCCGAAGGAGGTCCACAGCGTCAGCTGGATCGCCAGCGCCGCCAGGCGGAACTGCCACAGCAGCGCCGCCGGGAAGTGCTCCGGCACCTCGTTGATCCCGGGCAGGAAGGCGTACGCGACCCCCACGGCCAGGACGAAGAACCCACCGGCGGCCACGGTCGCGTACCAGTTGCCCAGGCGCGGCGCGAGGCGCTTGCCGAGGATCACGGTGGCGATCGCGAGCAGCACGCTGAGCACCATCATCAGGAAGTACAGCGTGGTGCGCTTGCCGATGGTGTCGGGGTCGCCGACGGCCGGCGGGTTGGCCGGGTACTTCAGGAAGGGCACGACGTACACCGCGACCAGCGCGGCGGCCGACAGCAGCAGCGCCGTCGGCCGGGCACCGAAGCGGCCGATCCGCCCGAGGGCGAAGCAGTAGGCGAGGGCGGCGATGCCGCCCAGCGCCACGCCGTACAGGAGGATGCCGGTGGCCAGGCCGGCGGTGGACTGCAGGGCACGGCTGACCGGTTCGGCGCCGCCGTGCTCGTGGGCGTGCGACTCCTCGAACGCGATGGCGGCGTCGACCCGGGACTCGCCCAGCAGATAGGCGACGACCAGGGCGAGCACGCCGGCGGCGAGGCCGGCCAGCATGCCCCGCACCAGCAGCTGTCTGACGGTGACGGAGTTGACGGGGGTGGCGGGGGTGGCGGGGTTCATCGGCGCGGCGCCCCCGTCAGTGGCAGGGGAAGCCGAGCAGGTGACGCCCGTCGTGCACCCACTCGTGGACGTTCTCACCGGACAGGAGGGACGTGGCCCCCTGCTCGGCACCCACGAAGTAGAGCAGGACCAGCATCAGGACGCCGAAGAAGACCGCCCAGGGCAGGATCGCCCGGATCGGCAGCGTCACGGGGACGGCGGAAGGGGCGACGGCCGGCGGAACGGCGGACTGCGCCATGGCATGACCTCCTGGTGGGAACTCGCGTCCCGGTCGGTGGAGCTCTGTCGGACGACTGCGGGTCTGACTCGCCTGGCGCTGGGCTGGGCATACAGTGGCGCGACCGTGCCGGATTTGCACCGGACTTCCGCCGTGTCGTCGTGAATGTCGTCGTGACGGTACCGCGATCCGGTGATCCGGCCAAGGGCGCGTGTATGCGCCCCGGCACGCGCGGGAGCTGCTTCCGTGCGACCGACCGGCCGGGTGTGAGGCGGCAGTTGGCGATTCCGAGGGGTCGCCGCAGGGCGAGGAGGGTGCATGACGACCCGGGTGATGTTGATCTCACCGGTGGTGAACGCGGCGCTGCGCGAGGCGCGTTTCGACGACGACGTGCCGCCGGACGAGCACGCGCTCGCCGCCGCCCGCGCGTTGGCCGGTTCCCTGCCCTCCGCGGGGCCGGTGCTCGTCTCGCCCACCGTGCGCTGCCGCGCGACCGCCGAGGCGCTCGGCCTCGCTGCCGAGGAGCGGGCCCCCGCGGGGTGGGCGCTGGGCCGCTGGCGGGGACGGACCCTGGCCGAGGTGAGCGCCGAGGAGCCGGAGGCCGTCGCCGCCTGGCTCTCCGACCCGGACGCCGCGCCGCACGACGCCGAGTCGCTGCGCGAGCTGTGCGCCCGGGCCGGCGCCTGGCTCGACGGGCTCGCCGCGACGCCGGGGCGGGTGCTGGCCGTCGTCGAGCCGGAGATCGTCCGGGCGTGCGCGGTACGGGTCCTGGGGACGCCCGAGGCCGCCTTCTGGCGGATCGACGTGCCCCCGCTGACGGCGACGGAATTCAGCGGGCGGTCCGGACGCTGGAACCTGCGGGCGGGACGCCCGCTGGGCTGAGCGGGGTGCGCTCCAGCGGCGAACAGGCTCTTGCAAACAGGTCGCAATAAGACCCTATGATTGAGCGCCCTGCTTCGCCGACCCGACCGGCCCCCGGCCGGACCCGACCTGGAGCTCCCCCATGCACGTACCCGACGGATTCATCGACGCCCCGGTGTCGGTGGCGACCGGTGCCGTCGCGGCCGCAGCCGTAGCGGTGAGCCTGCGCGGTGCGCGGCGCGAACTGGACGAGCGCACCGCGCCGCTGGCCGGACTGGTCTCGGCGTTCATCTTCGCCGTCCAGATGCTCAACTTCCCGGTGGCCGCCGGCACCAGCGGCCATCTCCTCGGCGGCGCGCTGGCGGCGATACTCGTCGGCCCCTACACAGGGGTGCTGTGCGTGTCCGTCGTCCTGCTGATCCAGGGCGTGCTCTTCGCCGACGGCGGCCTGACCGCGCTCGGCGTGAACATCACCGACATGGGGATCGTCACCGTGGTCGTCGCCTACGCCGTCTTCCGCGGGCTGGTCAAGGTGCTGCCGAACGGACGTGGCGGGGTGACGGGCGCGGCCTTCGTCGCGGCCCTGCTCTCCGTCCCCGCGGCGGCGGTCGCCTTCACCGGGATCTACGCGCTGGGCGGGACGACCGACGTCTCGCTCGGCAAGGTCTTCACCGCCATGGTCGGCGTGCACGTCCTGATCGGCATCGGCGAGGCGGTGATCACCGCGGCGACGGTGGGCGCCGTGATCGCCGTCCGCCCCGACCTCGTCCACGGCGCCCGTGACCTGCGCCGCCCGCTGGAGCTCAAGGAGGCGACCGTCTGATGGCGGCCGTGAGCGACACCCCCAAGCGCGGCGGCATACGGCCGCTGTGGATCGCCGGCCTGATCGCCGCCGTGCTGCTCGCCGGATTCGTCAGCTACTACGCCTCCGCCAGCCCGGACGGCCTGGAGAAGGTCGCCGCGGACCACGGCATCGACAAGAAGGCCGAGGACCACGCGGCCAAGGACTCCCCGCTCGCCGACTACCAGACCGAGGACGTCGGCAACGCCCGGCTCTCCGGCGGCCTCGCCGGTGTGATCGGCGTCGGCGCCACCCTCGCGCTCGGCACCGGCGTCTTCTGGGTCGTCCGCCGCCGTCCGCGCGCGGAGGAGGCGTAGCCGTGGGAGCGGGGCACGCCCACCGGCTCTACCGGCACGGCCACTCGCCGGTGCACGCGCTGCCCCCGCAGTGCAAGATCGCCGCGGTCTTCTGCTTCGTCCTGGTGGTGGTCTCCACCCCGCGCACGGCGATGTGGGCCTTCGGCCTGTACGCGGTGCTGCTGGCCACGGTCGCCGCCGTGGCGCGCGTCCCGGCCGGATTCCTGCTGCGGCGGCTGCTGATCGAGGTGCCCTTCGTCGCCTTCGCCTTCCTCATGCCGTTCGTCGCCGAGGGCCCGCGCACCGAGGTGCTGGGCCTCTCCCTCAGCGTGAACGGCCTGTGGGGGGCCTGGAACATCCTCGCCAAGGGCACGCTCGGCGTCGCCGCCTCCGTCCTGCTGGCGTCCACCACCGAGCTGCGCGAACTGCTCCTGGGCCTGCAGCGGTTGCGGCTGCCGGCGCTGCTGGTGCAGATCGCCTCGTTCATGATCCGGTACGGGGACGTCATCACCGACGAGATGCGCCGGATGCGCGTCGCCCGCCTCTCGCGCGGCTTCGAGGCGCGCGGCCCGCGTCACTGGGGCGTGCTCGCCAAGTCCGCGGGCGCCCTGTTCATCCGCTCCTACGAGCGCGGCGAACGCGTCCACCTGGCCATGGTCAGCCGGGGCTACGCCGGCAGCATGCCGGTGATCGACGAGGTCACCGCCTCGCGCGCCCAGTGGTCGTACGCCGCCGCGCTCCCGGCCGCGGCGCTGCTGGTCTGTCTGATGGGATGGTTCCTGTGACACCTTCACTCGAGGTCAAGGGCCTCGCCTACGCCTACCCCGACGGCCACCAGGCGCTGTTCGGCGTCGACCTGACCATCGCCCGCGGCGAGCGGGTGGCCCTCCTCGGCCCCAACGGCGCCGGCAAGACCACCCTCGTGCTGCACCTCAACGGCATCCTCGAGGCGGGCGCCGGCTCGGTGACCGTCGCCGGCCTCCCGGTCGGCGAGCGCAAGAACGTGGCCGAGGTCAGGCGCCGGGTCGGCATCGTCTTCCAGGACCCGGACGACCAGCTCTTCATGCCCACCGTGCGCGAGGACGTCGCCTTCGGCCCGGCCGCGGCCGGTCTGCGCGGCGCCGAGCTGGAGGCCTGCGTCCGCAGGGCGCTGGAGCGGGTCGGCATGGCGGAGTTCGCCGGCCGGCCGCCGCACCACCTGTCGTTCGGGCAGCGGCGCCGCGTGGCGGTGGCGACCGTCCTCGCCATGGAGCCGGAGATCCTCGTCCTGGACGAGCCCTCCTCCAACCTGGACCCCGCCTCCCGCCGCGAACTCGCCGACATCCTGCGCTCGCTGGACGTCACGGTCCTGATGGTCACCCACGACCTGCCGTACGCCCTGGAGCTGTGCCCGCGCTCGGTCGTCCTCAGCGGCGGAACCGTCGTCGCCGACGGCCGCACCCAGGAACTCCTCGCCGACGACGCCCTGATGCGCGCCCACCGCCTCGAACTGCCCTACGGCTTCGACCCCCGCTCGGTCACCGTCCGGGCCTGAGCCTCAGCCCCCGCACGGGGGCCGGGACGGCGGCTCCGGGTCGACGGCGGTGACCGCCGCCGTGAGCGCGTCGAACCGCTCCGCACCGCCCAGCGGCCCGACCACGCGCTCACGCAGCGCGTCGGCCAGCGTGAGCGCCGCCGTCATCGCCACCTGAAGGCCGCGTTCGGTCAGCACCGCCAGGGTGACGCGCCGGTCCTCCCGGCAGGGACGGCGTTCGATGAGCCCCGCCTCCGTGAGGCGGTCGGCGACCTTGGTGGTGCCCGCCGTGGTGAAGCCCAGCGTTCCCGCGAGCCGGTACATCGGCGCCGACCGCTCCGGCGTGGTCATCAGGAACCACAGCGCCTGGAACGAGGACGGGGCCAGCCCCGACCGCGCCTCGACGTCCGCCAGCAACTGGTCCGTGAGCCGCCGGAAGCCCGATTGCAGCGCGTCCCACCGCGCGAGCAGGTGCAGGTCGGCGGTGTCCGGGCACCGGCCGTCGGTCTCCGCGTGGATCTCCGCCGTCACATTGCCCAGGGTACCAACGCCAGCTATTGTCTAACCAGCTACTTAATACCTGGCGAGCTATTGAAGGGTGCGACACCCCATGAGCGACTCGACGACCACCCCCACCGGTCTGCGCACGGGCTCCTGGGCCCTCGACCCCGCGGGCTCGGCCGTGCGGCTCACGCACCGGACGATGTGGGGCATGGCCACCGTGAAGGGCGCGTTCACCGAGGTCGGCGGCGAGGGCGAACTCGCGGCCGACGGCACCGGGCAGGGCACCCTGACCGTGGACGCCGCCTCCCTGGACACCGGCAACAAGCAGCGCGACACCCACCTGCACTCCGCCGACTTCCTCGACGTCGCGACCCACCCGGCGATCGTCTACACCGCCCGCCGGGTCACCGCCGGCACCGACGGCGCCCTCTCCGTCGACGGCGAGCTGACCGTCCGCGGCACCACCCGTCCGCTCGCCCTCACCGGGCGCGTCGAGTCCTCCTCCGCCGACGCCGTCGTGCTCACCGCCGATGCGGTCGTCGACCGGGCCGACTTCGGCCTCACCTGGAACCGGATGGGCATGATCAAGGGCGCCGCGACCCTCTCGGTCGCCGCCCGCTTCGTCCACCACGGCTGATCCCGCCGTTCACGAGGGGGCAGCAGCGGACATCACCGCTCACGCCCCAACTACCCCTTCGGCAAACGAAGTCGCGCCTTGCTACTTGTGTGGAAACCGTGAAAGGCTCCCCGCACCACCAGGCGCAGGCGCAACCGCCTCCCGACGCCGAAGGGTTGGTTCACCACTCGATGACTGCCCCAGCCCCGGTCCCCGAGGCCGTACCGCTGTCCGAGTACTGGGCGGAAGCGCTGTGCTTCGCCCAGCTGTGCTCGCTCTCCCCCGAGGACGGCGGCCGGCTGGCCGCCGACGCGTTCGACCGCGGCCTGGACCTGACGCCCGACGCGGCGGACGGCACACCCGGCCCGGGCCTGCCGCCCCTGCCGCTGCTGCTGACCGCCGTACGGGACACCGCCGCGTCCTGGCAGGCCCGGGGCGAGGGCGACAGCCTGCAGCCGGAGTTCCGCATCTGGCTCAACGCGGAACGCGCCGCACGCCGGGGCAGGGCACCGCGCCCGGAACCGCTTGCCCTGCGCGGACTGCGCGCCATGACGGAACCGGACGCGGCACTGCTGTGGTCCACCGAGGTCGAATGCCGCCCCACGGCCGTGACCGCACACGCGCTGGGCGTCGACGTCACCGCGGTGGAGCGGGAGATCGACCGGGCCCGCGAGGACTTCCGCGACCGCTGCCTCCGCGCCCACCAGGAGGAACCGCCCTCCGACGAGTGCCAGGGGTACGCCCGGCTCCTGGACGCGGCCACCCGGATGCCCGTCGAGGCGGCACCCGAGGACCTGCGCCGGCACCTGCGCGGGTGCGCCGAGTGCGCGCGGGCGGCCGTGTGCCTGACCCCGCTCGGCGGCGGGCTGCCCGAGGCACTGGCCGAAGGGGTGCTGGGCTGGGCGGGGCCCGCCTATCTGGAGGCCCGGCGCCGGACCGCCGGCCGGGGCGCCGCCGCGGCCCCGCCGTCGCGGCGGGCCGCGCGTGCCGCCCGTGCCGCCCGTGCCGCGCGGGCCAGGACCCGCGTCCCCGGAGGCAGGGCCGCCGTGGCCGGGGCGGTCGCGGTGCTGACCGCCGTGATCTGCCTGACGGCCCTGGTCACCACCGACGACTCCGCCCCCCGGTCCGCCCAGGCCCTTCCGACGGCCCAGGGCGGCAAGGACGGCACCGCCCCGGACGGTCCCGGCTTCCCCCCGCTGCCGTCGCCGGGCGCGTCCGGCGCCTCCGGAGCGCCGGAGCCCGCGCAGAGCGCACCGTTCCCCGAGGAGATCGGGCCCTCCGCCGCCGAGCACACCATCCCCGCCGCCGATCGCGCACCGTCCTCCGCCGCGCCGCCCGCGCACGACGCCCCGGTGAAGCCGGCGCCGTCCTGCGCGATCACCTACGAGGTGAACGAGCAGTGGTACGACGGCTTCCAGGCCACGGTCACCCTGACGACCCGCAAGGACCTCGACGACTGGAGGGTCGGCTGGAGGTACTCCGACGGCCGGCGCGTCACGCAGATGTGGGACGCCGACTTCGCCCAGCGCGATGGATCGGTCACCGCCCGGGCCAAGGGCTACAACCGGTCGGTGCGGGCGGGCGGTTCGGTCAGCTTCGGGCTGGTCGGCACCCGGCCCGGCGTCTCCGCCCCGCCCACCGGTTTCACCCTCGACGGCGCGTCCTGCGCCACCGGCTGACGCCCCCCGCCCCGACGCGACCGGGCCGGAGGGGCGGTCACGATCCCGCCCCTCCGGCCCGTACGGCCCGGCTCCCGAGGACTAGCTCAGACCGTTGTTGATCGCGGTGATCAGCTCACCGTTGCCGGTGTCGCCGCTGAACTCCCAGAAGAACGCGCCGCCGAGGCCCTGGTTCTTCACGTAGGCCATCTTGCCCGCGATGGTCGACGGGGTGTCGTAGCTCCACCAGTTGTTGCCGCAGTGCGCGTACGCGGTGCCCGCGACGGTGCCGGTCGCCGGGCAGGTGTTCTTGAGGACCTTGTAGTCCTCGTTGCCCGCCTCGTACGTACCGGGAGCGGCGCCGGTCGCGGAACCGCCCGGCGCCGACTGCGTGACGCCGGTCCAGCCGCGCCCGTAGAAGCCGATGCCCAGGTTGAGCTTGTTCGACGCGATGCCCTTGCTCTTCAGCTTCTGGATCGCCGCGTCGGAGTAGAAGCCGGCGATCGGGATGCCGCTGTAGGAGGTGAGCGGGGAGTGCGGGGCGGTCGGGCCGTCCGCGTCGAAGGCGCCGAAGTAGTCGTACGTCATCACGTTGTAGTAGTTCACGTACTGGGCGGCGCCCGCGTAGTCGGCCGCGTCGATCTTGCCGCCGTTGGTGCCGTCGGCGGTGATGGCCGCGGTGACCAGGTTGTTGGAGCCGAACCTGGTGCGCAGCGCGGACATCAGGGTCTTGAAGGACGAGGCCCCGCTGGTGTCGCAGGAAAGGCCGCAGGCGTTGGGGTACTCCCAGTCGATGTCGATGCCGTCGAAGACGTCGGCCCAGCGCGGGTCCTCGACCAGGTTGTAGCAGGAGTTGGCGAAGGCGGTCGGGTTGGCGGCCGCCTGGCCGAAGCCGCCGGACCAGGTCCAGCCGCCGAAGGACCAGAGGATCTTGATGTTCGGGTACTGCTTCTTCAGCTTGCGCAGCTGGTTGAAGCTGCCGCGCAGCGCGCCGGTGTCCCAGGTGTCGGCGACGCCGTCGACGCTCTGGTCGGCGGTGTAGGCCTTGTCGTAGTCGGCGTAGGAGTCGCCGATCGCGCACTGGCCGTTGGTGACGTTGCCGAAGGCGTAGTTGATGTGGGTCAGCTTGCTCGCCGAGCCGGAGGTCACCAGGTTCTTGACGTGGTAGTTGCGGCCGTAGACGCCCCACTCGGCGAAGTAGCCGAGGCGGATCTTGTTCCCCGCGGGGCCGGTGGGGGTCGGCGTCGGCGTGGGCGTCGGGGTCGGGGTGGGGGTGGGCGTCGGGGTCGGCGTGGGCGTCGGGTCGCCGCCGCCACCGCCGGTGCAGGAACCGCCGTTGAGCTTGCAGCCGCTCGGGCTGCCGCTACCGGTGCCGTTGAAGCCGAAGCTGATGCTGGCGCCCGGGGCCAGCGTGCCGTTCCAGCTCTTGTTCTTGCCGGTCCAGTGGGTGCCGGAGGCGGTCACGTCGGCGTCCCACGCCGAGGTCACCGACGTGCCGGCGGGGAAGTCCCACTCGACGGTCCAGCTGCTGATGGACGAGGTGCCGCTGTTGGTGATCGTCCACTTGCCCTCGAACCCCGTGCCCCAGTCCTGGGTCTTGGTGTACGTGGCGGTGGTACCCGCGGCATGGGCCGGTGTGGCCAGACCGACGAGCGCGGCGAACGGGAGCAGCAGCGCGGTGAGCCCCGCGGCGGCTGTGGTCCTGATGCGTCTGGTGCGTGGAGTGCGTGGGGTGTCTCCAGTGCTCAAGGGGTGCTCCTCGAGTGGGGGCCGACGGGGAAACCAGTGCCGCCTGGTGGGCGATTGACTCCATGTCATGCCCACCACAGTTCCCTGGCAGAGTAGAAAGGTCTGGACCAGGTGGTCAATAGGTCTGGACCATCTCGACCCCTCAAGCTGGAGCACGACGCCCCGGCGACCTCGCCGGGGCGTACAGGTGAACGAAGGAACGCGCGGGGGCGGCGTCCGGCGTCAGGCCGGTTCGCGCACGGTGACCGTGTCGATGCCGATGTCGATGCCGACGTCGGGGCCGTGCCCGTCGAGGAACTGCTCGGCCCAGATGATCTTCCCGTCGTCGGTGTAACGGGTGCCCCACCGCTGGGCGAACTGCGAGATCAGGAACAGCCCGCGACCGCCCTCGTCGGTGGTGCGGGGGTGCCGCAGGTGCGGGGAGGTGCTGCTGGCGTCGGAGACCTCGCAGGTCAGCGCCCGCTCCAGGATCAGCCGCAGGCGGATGGGACCGGAGCCGTGCCGGATCGCGTTGGTGACCAGCTCGCTGACGACCAGTTCGGTGGTGAAGGTGAGGTCGCCCAGCCCCCAGTCCTCCAGCTGCCGGGTGGACAGCTCGCGGGCCCGGCCCACGACCGCGGGGTCGGTGGGCAGGTCCCAGGAGGCGACCCGGCCGATGTCCAGGCAGCGGGTCCTGGCCAGCAGCAGCGCCACGTCGTCGTGCGGGCGGGCGGGGGCCAGTTCGTCGACGACGCTGCGGCACAACGCGTCCAGCGGCAGGTCCTCGGCTTCCAGGGCGGCCCGCAGCCGGCTCCGCCCGCTGTCCGGCACGTCGCCCTCGCCGTCCGCCGGCGCGACCAGGCCGTCCGTGTACAGCGCGAGGACGCTGCCCTCCTCCATCGTCGACTCGGCTGCCTCGAAGGGCAGTCCGCCCAGACCCAGCGCGGGCCCGATGGGCAGCTGGAGGAAGCGGACGGCCTCCCCGCCCTCGGCCCCGCACCGCTCGCCGGCGGGCCGGAGCACGGCGGGCGGCAGGTGCCCCGCGCTGGCCATGACGCAGTGCCTGCTGACCGGGTCGTACGTCACGTACAGGCAGCTCGACCCGAGCGCGCTGCCGCCCACCCCGACGGTCGCGGACTCCCCGGCCTCCCGGGAGACCTGGACGACCAGGTCGTCCAGGTGCGCCAGCAGTTCCTCGGGCGGCAGGTCGAGGTCGGCCAGGGTCCGTACCGCCGTGCGCAACTGGCCCATCGTCGCGGCCGCCTCGATGCCGTGGCCCACCACCTCGCCCACCACGAGCGCGACCCGGGCCCCGGACAGCGGGATGACGTCGAACCAGTCGCCCCCCACGCCCGACAGCTCGTCGGCCGGGCGGTAGTAGGTGGCGACCTCCACCGCCTCCTGCGGCGGGAAGGTGTGCGGCAGCAGGCTGCGCTGCAGCACGAGGGCGGCGTCCCGCTCGCGGGTGTAGCGGCGCGCGTTGTCCAGGCAGACCGCGGCCCTGGCCACCACCTCCTCCGCCAGGCGCAGGTCCTCCCCGTCGAAGGGGTCGGCGCGGCGCACCCGGAAGAAGAGGGTCACGCCGAGGGTGACCCCGCGGGCGCGGATCGGCACCACCATCGCCGTGTGGAGCCCGAGTTCGCCGAAGTGGAGCGCGCGGCCGCCGGCGGGTCCTGCGGCCCACTCCAGCTCCAGCGGGTCCAGCCGGGAGTTGAGCCAGGAGGTGCCGTCGGTCAGGCACCGGATGGGCGGGGTGTCCTCCAGGTAGGCGGAGACCGCCCCGATGCCGAACGCCGGCTCGGGCTCGCCCTGCCGCGCCGCACGCATCCCGGCGCGGCGCAGCGGCACGGTGACGGCGTCGCCCAGCGGGCCGGGCTGCGGCTCCGCGCCCTTGATGACCGACTCCAGCAACTCCACGGCGACGTAGTCGGCGAGGTCGGGCACGACCACGTCCGCCAGGTCCTGCGCGGTGTGCATCACGTCCAGGGTGCGGCCGATGTGCTCGCTGGCCCGGTCCAGCAGCGACAGCCGCTGCCGGGCCCGCCAGCGGTCGCTGATGTCGACCACGGAGTAGCAGACGCCCACCGGGACGCCGCGCTCGTCCTCCAGCCGCACGAAGGACATCGAATGCGCCTTCTCGCGGCGTGGATCGGTGCGGAACCGCCCGACGTGCTCGTAGTCGATCACCGGCACGCCCGTCTCCAGGACCTGCCGCATCTGCGCCTCCAGCACCGTGGCGTTCAGGCCCGGCTGGATCTCCCCGAGCCGTCGCCCCAGCCGCTCCTGGGAGGGGCCGCCCCCGAAGCGCTCCAGTGCCGCGTTCGACCACACGCAGCGCAGATCGGTGTCGACCACGGCCAGCCCGATCGGCGTCTGGCCCACGATCCGTTCCAGCATCGCCGGGGTCATCCCGGACGCGACGGAGCGGGCGGTGCTGCGGGACTCCGCCGCCAGGACCATCCAGCGGACGGACGTGCCGCCGATCCCCTCCGGGAGCCCGGCCACCCGTACGCCCAGCGTGACCCTCATGCCGTCGTCTCGGCGCAGCCGCAGCACACCCGTCCAGCCGCCCTCGGTGCGGCAGCGCTCGGCGATCTCCGGCGGCCGCGCCGCGTCCTCCGGGGCGAGCAGATCCACCGCGGGGGTGTCGATGACGTCCGCCGCCCGCCGGCCGAGCAGCCGCTCGGCGGCGGGCGGCCAGCTCAGCAGCCGCCCCTCGGCGTCGAGCAGCAACGTGACGGCGTCCGCCACGCCCGCGTCCACGCGTTCCTCGGGAGTCCCCATGGCCAGCCACTCCGTATCCGCCCGCAACGTTACGCTCCGCTCACCGTTCTTGTTCTTCCCACTCGGCGAACGCCGCTCACGGCGTCACGGGAAGAAGGAGAGCGTGCCGTCCGCTGCCCGCCCGGGCTCGTGGCCGGAACGGGAGGGGAGGGTGGGCGGCCTCAGGAGCGTGCCCGGCGGGGACGGGTCCTCGGGGCGCGCGGCGGCCCCCGCGGGAACGGGCGGTGCGGGGAGAGACCGGCCGAAGAGCACCGGGACGTCCATCAAGACCTCCGGAGTACGGCCCCCGTGTCCCCCGCGCATCAGATTACTCGTCGGCCCCGGTCAGCGCCCCCCGCGTGCGTACCGCCGTACGCGGGCCCGGCGGTCGACATGGACGCCTGGTTCGAGCGCACGATCGGCAGGATCCTGGACGCGTACGGGCGCGGCGGCGGGGATCAGGACCGGGGCCGGGACGCCTGACCCCGCGGCGGCGCCGGGGACCGGGTGCGCGGTGCGGCCGTTTCCCCGGCGGGCTCGGGCTACGCTGCTCGGAAGGCCCGAAAGAGGGGGTGCTGCCGGTGTCCGGGCGTCGACTGCGTGCCCTGCGCGCACTGAGGAACTCGGCGAAGGAGAGGGCCAGGACGGCCAGGTCCGCCCGTCCCGCCCAGGCCTCCGCAGCGCCGGCCGGCGAGGGGGAGGGCCCCCTGGAGCCGCGGATCGCGGGCCCCGCGGCCGTCGCGGTGAGCAGCGTGATGGACGCGGCCCTGTACCGGGACGGCCGGCGCATCGCGACACCCTCCTCGCTCGCCGAGGCGTACACGCAGCTGCGCGCCGAGCCCGGCGCGATGGCCTGGATCGGGCTCTACCGGCCGAGCGAGGCCGAGCTGGTCTCGCTGGCGAAGGAGTTCGACCTGCACCCGCTGGCCCTGGAGGACGCCATCCAGGCCCACCAGCGCCCCAAGCTGGAGCGGTACGGGGAGACCCTCTTCGTCGTGCTCCGCGCCGCCCGCTACCTGGACGCCCCGGAGGAGGTCGACTTCGCCGAGCTGCACATCTTCGTGGGCCCCGGCTTCGTCCTGACCGTCCGCCACGGTGCGGCCCCCGACCTGTCCGCCGTGCGGCGCCGCATGGAGAGCAACCCCGAGCTGCTGACGCTCGGGCCGGAGGCGGTGCTCTACGCGATACTCGACACGGTCGTCGACGGCTACGCACCGGTCGTCGCGGGGGTCGAGAAGGACATGGAGGAGAGCGAGATCCAGGTCTTCGGCGGCGACCCCCAGGTCTCCCGCCGGATCTACGAGCTCTCCCAGGAGGTGCTGGAGTTCCAGCGCGCCACCCGCCCGCTCATCCCCATGCTGGACGGCCTGCAGGCCGGCTTCGTGAAGTACGGGACGGACGAGGAACTCCAGCGCTACCTGCGCGACGTCGCCGACCACGTCACGCACACCATCGAGCGCGTGGACGGCTTCCGGCAGGCGCTCGGCGACCTGCTCACCCTCAACGCGACCCTGGTCGCGCAGCAGCAGAACGCCGAGATGCGGGCGCTGGCGGAGGCCGGCTTCGAGCAGAACGAGGAGATCAAGAAGATCTCCGCCTGGGCCGCCATCCTCTTCGCGCCCACGCTCGTCGGCACCATCTACGGCATGAACTTCGACCACATGCCCGAGCTGCACTGGCTGCTCGGGTACCCCTTCGCGATCCTGCTCATGGGCGTGGTCTGCGTCAGCCTCTACCTGGTCTTCAAACGGCGCGGCTGGCTGTGAGGGCCCCGCTGGCTCAGATCCTGGGATGCGCGGGCACGTGGGTGACCTCCTCGATCTCGTGCGCGGCCTTGCCGAGGAGCTGACGCGCGAGGTCGTTGAGCGCCCTGGCCGCCGCGAGTTCCTCGCCGACCCGTTCCTGGTCCGGGTCGGAGGGATGCCGGCTGGCGTGGCCGTGCGACCTGACCTCCGTGCCGTCCGGAAGGCGGAGCAGCGCGGCGGCCTTCGTCCTCGCGCCGTCCTCCCGGAAGTCCATCTCGATGTGCCATCCGACGAGGGTCTGCATGACGGAACACCTCCAGCGGTCCCGGTCCCGGTGTCTCCTTCCAGCGTGCTCCCTATCGCGGAACTACTCCACCAGGGTGACGATGGAGCCAAAGGAAATCGGTCCCTGCCACAAGGAGGCGCCGTCATGACCACCGCACTGGACATCATGCATCCCGGCGCCATGTGCGTCGGGGAGCGGGAGAGCCTCGCCGACGCGGCCCGGATCATGCGTGAGCAGGACATCGGCGCGCTGCCGATCTGCGGGGACGACGACGTGCTGGTCGGCATCGTCACCGACCGGGACATCGTGCTGAAGTGCGTCGCCGAGGGGCGCGACCCGTCCGAGGTCTCCTGCGGCGAGCTGGCCATGGGCCGGCCGCAGATCATCGAGGGGGACGAGCAGATCGACCGGGTGCTGGAACTGATGGAGGAGTACCGGGTGCGCCGGCTGCCGGTGATCGACCATCCCGCACACCGTCTCATCGGCATGATCAGCGAGGCCGACGTGGCCCGCCACCTGCCGCAGGAACGGGTCGCCGAGTTCGTCACGGCCGTCTGCTCGGACTGACCCGGGACCGTGTGGACCGGGCGGTCACGACCGCCCGATCCGGGCGAGCGCCTCGTCCACGCTCGGCACCGGGCGGAAGGCCCTCATCAGCCCGGTGGCGCGCAGGATCCTGAGGGTCGGGGGGCGGGCGCAGACGAACTGCACCTGCCCGCCGTGCCCGTGGACCCGGCTCCGCAGCCGGCACAGGACGGCGAGTCCGGAACAGTCGATGAAGTCGACGGGGCCCAGGTCGACGACGAGACCGGGGCCCGGGGCGCGGGTCAGCGCGTCGAGCAGCGGAATGATCTCCATCGCCGCGACGATGTCGATCTCCCCGCTGAGTTCCACCACGACGCACCCGTCGATCGTGTGGGTACGCAGGTACGGGCTCACCGGAGCATAAGATCACCGGGCCGATGAGCCGACCGATGCGTCAAGGTCCACTTCACTCGATCGAGTGAGACCTGTGAAAAGCTGCAAAACCCCTGTTCGCAGGGGAGGGGAGCGGTACCCGGCGTTGCCGCCGGGTGCGCTCAGGCGGCGCGGAGGACGGCGTTCAGCCGGTCCCGGGTGGCGTCCGGGGAGAGGCTGTCGGCGCGGAGCTTCGCCATGACGACGCGGTACTGGTCGACCTCCTCGCGCTTGTCGATGTACATCGCCCCGGTGAGCTGCTCCACGTACACGACGTCCGGGACGTCGGACTCCGGGAAGGTCAGCTGGGTGAAGGTCCCGCTGGCGCCCGCGGAGTACCCCGTGAACTCCAGCGGCAGCAGCTGCACTGTCACGTTCGGCTGCTGCGAGGCCTCGATGAGGTGCACGAGCTGGGCCCGCATCACCTCCCGCCCGCCGAACCTGCGGAGCACCACGGACTCGTCCATCACGGCCACGATCTCCGGGGCGAGCTCCGAGGTCAGCAGCTTCTGCCGCTTGTGCCGCAGGTCCAGCCGGCGCTCCACCTCGTCGGCGGGGGCGCCCGGGTGGCCCAGCTCTATGACGGCGCGGCTGTAGTCGTCGGCCTGGAGCAGGCCGTGCACGAACTGCGTCTCGAAGGAGCGGATGACCGAGGCGGACTCCTCCAGGCCGACGTACGTCTGGAACCACGCGGGCAGGACGTCGCCGAAGCCGTGCCACCAGCCGGCGACGTTCGCCTCGCGCACCAGGCCGAGCAGGGCCGTGCGCTCGCCGTCGTCCGTGATGCCGTAGAGGGTGAGCAGGTCGGCCACGTCGCGCTCCTTGAAGCTCACGCGCCCGAGCTCCATGCGGCTGATCTTCGACTCGGACGCGCGGATCGAGTAGCCCGCGGCCTCACGGGTGATGCCCTGCGCTTCGCGCAGCCTGCGCAGCTGCGAGCCCAGGAGGATGCGGCGCACCATCGATCCGCTTCCTGACTGCACTGTGGTCATTTGCGCCTACCTTCTCCCCGTGGCATCCAGCAGTCTGCCACCTTCGCGCTGCGTTCAGTACTCGATCGGTCACTCTCGATCGTCACTCCCGACCCATCTGCCTCGTGCCATGCAAATGCACGTGCATCCGCCCCTTGCATCGGCCGCAGGCCGTACGGGACGATTGCGTACGTGCCGATACCGGGTGGTGCGCATGTGGACTGAGAGCTCGGCCGGGGTGCAGCCCTTATGGGACGGGCTGGTTCCGGAGCGCCTTTCGTCGTCGAGTGCCACCTCCTGCCCGCTGCCGCCGCGTTACGAGGCGGTCGGCGACGCACGAAGATTCGCGCGGACGACCCTGCACGCCTGGCACTTGGAAGAACTCCAGGACGGCATCGAACTGGTCGCCTCCGAACTGGTGACCAACGCCCTGCGCTACGCGGTCCCCGAGGACGCGGCCCACGGGTGCGTCCGGCTCAGCCTGGTCAGATGGTCAACGCGCGTAGTGTGCGCGGTGCGGGACCCCAGCAGTCACGGGCCCGTCGCCAAGGCCCCGGACTTCGTCGCCGAGTCCGGGCGCGGGCTGCATCTGGTGGAGTCCTTCAGCGAGACCTGGGGCTGGCATCCCCTCACCGGCATGGGGAAAGTCGTCTGGGCGCTCTTCCGCATGCCCGGACAGAACGACGGCCCGTCACATTGAGCCGTACCGGGGACGACCGTGGTCAGTTCGCCACGAAGTGATCGAACTCCCCGTTCTTCATCCCCACGATGAGGGATTCAATCTCTTCCTTCGTATATATCAGCGCCGGTCCGTCCGGAAAACGTGAATTGCGCACGGCCACGTCCCCGTCCGGAAGCGCGGCCAGCTCCACGCACTGACCGTTCGCATTGCTGTGCCGGCTCTTCTGCCACACCAGTCCGTGGAGATCGGACGCTGCCATGCCGTTGTACGTGTGGCGCATGCTTCTCTCCAGGTAAGTGCCGTGCAGGACAGGGGAGATGATAGCCAGAGACGGTGTCACGTGCATCTGCACGTGCAGGTGCACGTGCAGTCACTCAGGGTGAATGCAGCGGCCAATGAAGAGCCAACGAACCGCCCGCCGGAATTGCTCCCACCGTATGCGACGGCCCCGCCCGGGAATCGCATTCCCGGACGGGGCCGTTTAATGCCGGAGGCACCGGAGACGCCGTCGTCACTCCTGACCGGCGGGGACGGTGCCGAGCTTGCCGGCCTTGAAGTCGTCGAAGGCCTGGGCGAGTTCCGCGTGGGTGTTCATCACGAACGGGCCGTACTGCATCATCGGCTCACGAATCGGCAGCCCGCCCAGAAGGACGACCTCGAAGTTGGGGCTGCGCGATTCCTGGGACCCGTCGGCGCGGATCGTGAGGGAATCGCCGCGGCCGAAGACCACCGCCTGCCCCATGCGGAAGGGCCGGTTCTCCGGGCCCGCGGTGCCGCGGCCGGCCAGGCCGTACGCCAGGGCGTTGAAGTCCGCGCGCCAGGGCAGCGTGAGCTGGGCGCCCGGGTTCACCGAGACGTGCAGCATGGTGATCGGGGTGTGCGTGGCGCCCGGGCCCTGGTGGCCGTCGATGTCGCCGGCGATGATCCGGATGAGCGCGCCGCCGTCCTCGGACGCCAGCAGCTTGACGTTGCCGCCGCGGATGTCCTGGTACTTCGGCGCGATCATCTTGTCCCTGGCGGGCAGGTTGACCCACAGCTGCAGGCCGTGGAACAGGCCGCCGGTCATGACCAGCTCCTCCGGCGGCGTCTCGATGTGGAGCAGGCCGCTGCCGGCCGTCATCCACTGCGTGTCACCGTCGGTGATGGTGCCGCCGCCACCGTGGGAGTCCTGGTGGATGAACGCGCCGTCCATGATGTAGGTGACGGTCTCGAAGCCGCGGTGCGGGTGCCAGGGCGTGCCCTTGGGCTCGCCGGGCGCGTACTCCACCTCACCCATCTGGTCCATCATGATGAACGGGTCGAGGTTCTTGTAGTCGATGCCCGCGAAGGCGCGGCGGACGGGGAAGCCCTCCCCCTCGAAGCCGCTCGGGGCGGTGGTCACCTGCAGAGCACGCCGCTGTACCGCGTCGGCGGGGGCGTGGACGCGCGGCAGGGTCAACGGGTTCTCGACGGTCACTGCAGGCATGGCCAGATCCTCCTCGGATTGTTCAACGTTCAACATAGTTGAACGCTGAACTTCCCGCAACCGTTCCCCGGCCTTTGTCCGGTTTCCGTGGGGTGAGGGCCGGATCAGCCGTACATCCGCCGCATGGTGAACTCCACCATCTGCTCGACCGCCTTCGCGTCGAACACCATCCGGTGCTCGCCCTCCATGTCCAGCACAAAGCCGTAGCCGGTCGGCAGCAGGTCCAGCACCTCGGCACCCGTGATCACGAAGTACTTGGACTCCTTGCCGGCGTAGCGGCGCAGCTGCTTCAGCGAGGAGAACATGGGGATCACCGGCTGCTGCGTGTCGTGCAGCGCCAGGAAACCGGGGTTGTCGCCGCGCGGGCAGTAGACCTTGGACGTGGCGAAGACCGCCTGGAAGTCCTCCGCCGACATCGAGCCCGTCGTGAACGCGCGGACCGCGTCCGCCAGCGAGGGCGGTGACGGCTCGGGGTAGCCCGCACCCATCGGCGCCCCGCCCATCGGCGGCGCCGCCCCTGCCATCCCGTTCTGGTCGTAGCCGTACACGGCACACAGCGTATCGGGCCGCTAGCCCGGCACGGGAGCCTCATGGAGTTCGAACCAGATCGCCTTGCCGTCGCCCAGCGGATCCACGCCCCACGCGTCCGCCATCTCCTGCAGGAGCAGCAGCCCGCGTCCGGAGGCGGCCATCTCGCCCGGGGTGCGGCGGTGCGGCATGTCGTCGCTGCGGTCGGTCACGTCGACCCGCAGCCGCCGGACACCCGGCACGCCGAGCAGCTGCGCGCCCAGCACCGCGTCGTCGTCCGTGTGCAGCAGCACATTGGTGACCAGCTCCGACACCAGCAGCACGGCCGCGTCGACCTGGTCCCCGGACGTCCAGTCGTGCAGCAGCGCGCGGACCTCCTCCCGGGCCGCCCGCAGCTGCCGGGGGTCGGTCTGGCCGACGGTGAGCACACTGCGCCGCACCGGGACGTCGCGGAGCGTCCCGACGGGGTCGCGGCGCACCAGCAGCAGCGCGATGTCGTCCTCCCGGCGGTCGGCGAAGGGGCCGGTCAGATGGTGCGAGGCCGGGCCGTGCACCGCCTCGACCAGGGTGTCGGCGAGCGCCTCCAGCCCGTCGTCTACCGCGTCCTCCAGCACCGAGCGCAGCCGCCGCCACCCCGTGCCCAGGTCGTGGCCGCCGGTCTCGACCAGCCCGTCCGTGCAGATCAGCATCGTCTCGCCGGGCCCCAGGGTGAGCCGCGTGGTCGGGTAGTCGGAGTCGGGGGCGATCCCCAGGGGGAGGCCGCCGGCCGTGCGCCGGATGATCGTCGTGCCGTCCGCGAGCCGGACGACCGGGTCCAGGTGCCCCGCCCGTACGACGTCCAGGGTGCCGCTGACCGGATCGACCTCCATGTAGAGGCAGGTGGCGAAGCGGCCGTCCTCCCCGTCGGCGGAACACTGGGTGAGCCCGGCCAGGAAGCGGGAGGTCCGGGACATCACCGCGTCCGGGCGGTGCCCCTCGGCGGCGTACGCGCGCAGCGCGATGCGCAGTTGCCCCATCACTCCCGCCGCGCGGACGTCGTGGCCCTGCACGTCGCCGACGACCAGGGCGGTGCGCCCCGACGGCAGGTCGATCACGTCGTACCAGTCGCCGCCCACCTGCAGTCCGCCGCCGGTCGGCACGTAGCGGGCGGTCAGCGTCATCCCCTCGACGTGCGGCCGCCGCCCGGGCAGCATCGCGCGCTGCAGCCCGTCGGAGAGCTCCCGCTCGGACTCGTGCAGATGCGCCCGGGACAGCGCCTGGGCGAGCATCCGGGCGACGGTGGTCAGCACCGACCGCTCGTCCGGGGTGAAGGCGACGCGTTCCCGGAAGGCGGCCATCCACGCGCCGATCGTGCGGCCTGCGGCGACCAGCGGCAGATACGCCCAGGACGACCGCCCGAAGTCCCGCACCAGCGGCCACGTGGCCGGGAAGCGCTCCTCGTACGCCTGCGGGCTCGGCAGGTAGACCGCACGGCCGGTGCGCACCACGACCGCCGCCGGGTACTCCGTGCGGAGCGGCATGTCCAGGAAGGGCACCTCGTCGCCCGGCCGGTGCCCGTGGAACCCGATGGCGCGGAGCCGGTCGCCCTGGACGCCGAAGACGGCGAGGCGGTCGGGGGAGAACCCCGGCATGGACAGGTGGGCGGCCACGCGGAGCACCTCCTCGGTGCTGTCCGCCTCCGCCAGCGCCCGGCCCGCGTCCAGCAGGAAGGCCTCGCGGGACCGCCGCCAGTCCGCGGGGGCGGCGGGGGCCGCCGCGGTGGGGCGGGTGCCGGTGCCCGCGCCGGGGAGACCGTGCACCGCGGGGGCCTCCTGCAGCGTGCCGACGACCTCCTCCGGCCGGCCCCCCGCGGAGGGGAGCCCGTAGGTCCGCATCACCACCGTGCGGACGACCCGTCCGTCCTCCCGGACCACGCGCAGCAGCGACTCCGACGCGGTTCCCTCGGCTATCGCCAGGGCGACCGCCGCCGCCATGTCCACGTAGTCGGAGGCGTGGTAACAGGCCCGGGTCACCCCCGAATGGACCTTCTGAGGCTGGGGCGGAAGCCCTATCAGCCCGGCGCTCACGGCGTCGAGCTCCACCATGTCGGTGGCGCTGTCCCAGCGCCAGACGCCCGTGCCCAGCGCGGCCAGCACGCCCTCGATGCGCATTCGCACAGTTTATGGTTCTCCGCGGCTTTCATACGAATGGGGTCGGGCGCGCGTACCCCCGTAGACTGGGGAGGCCTCATCCCCGAAATCAGACGACTTGGATGAACGATGCATCGGTACCGGTCCCACACCTGCGGTGAGCTGCGCGCCACCGACGTAGACGCGGAAGTGCGCCTGAGTGGTTGGCTGCACAATCGCCGGGATCTGGGCGGCATCCTGTTCGTCGATCTCCGGGACCACTACGGGGTGGTCCAGCTCGTCGCCCGTCCGGGCTCGCCCGCGTACGAGGCCCTGAGCCACCAGTCCAAGGAGTCGGTGCTCCGCGTCGACGGACGCGTCGTCGCCCGTTCGGGGGAGAACGTCAACCCCGACCTGCCCACCGGCGAGGTCGAGGTCGAGGTCACCGAGCTGGAGGTGCTCGGCGCCGCCGACCAGCTGCCGTTCCCGGTCTTCCCGGAGGACAACGCGAACGAGGAGATGCGGCTCACCAACCGCTTCCTCGACCTGCGCCGCGCCCGCATGCACCGCAACATCATGCTGCGCACCCAGGTGATCAGCTTCCTGCGCCGCGAGATGACGGCGCTGGGCTTCAACGAGCTGGCCACCCCCATCCTTTCGGCGACCTCGCCCGAGGGCGCCCGCGACTTCCTGGTGCCCTCCCGCGTGCACCCCGGCACGTTCTACGCGCTGCCGCAGGCCCCGCAGCAGTTCAAGCAGCTGCTGATGATCGCGGGCTTCGACCGCTACTTCCAGATCGCGCCCTGCTTCCGCGACGAGGACAGCCGCGCCGACCGCTCGCCCGGCGAGTTCTACCAGCTCGACGTCGAGATGAGCTTCGTCGAGCAGGAGGACGTCTTCGGGGTCATCGAGAAGGTCATGACCGACCTCTTCGAGGAGTTCGGCGGCGGCCGCCACGTGACCTCGCCCTTCCCGCGGATCCCGTTCCGCGAGTCGATGGTCAAGTACGGCAACGACAAGCCCGACCTGCGCGCCCGCCTGGAGCTGGTCGACGTCTCGTCGGTCTTCGCCGACTCCGGCTTCAAGGCCTTCGCCGGCAAGCACGTCCGCGCCCTGCCGGTGCCGGACACCGCCGAGCAGCCGCGCAAGTTCTTCGACAACCTCGGCGACTACGCCGTCGAGCAGGGCGCCAAGGGCCTGGCCTGGGTCCGGGTCGGCGACGACCTCACCCTCACCGGCCCGATCGCCAAGTTCCTCACCGAGGACGACGTCAAGGCGCTGCTCGCCGCCGTCGACGCCAAGCCCGGCCACGCGGTCTTCTTCGGCGCGGGCGAGTTCGACGAGGTCTCCAAGATCATGGGCGCCGTCCGGGTCGAGGCCGCGAAGCGGGCCGGCCAGTTCGAGGAGGACGTCTTCCGCTTCTGCTGGATCGTCGACTTCCCGATGTTCGAGAAGAACGAGGACACCGGCCAGGTCGAGTTCTCCCACAACCCGTTCTCCATGCCGCAGGGCGGCCTGGAGGCGCTGGAGACCAAGGACCCGCTGGACATCCTCGCCTGGCAGTACGACATCGTCTGCAACGGTGTCGAGCTGTCCTCCGGCGCCATCCGGAACCACGAGCCCGCGATCATGTACAAGGCCTTCGAGATCGCCGGCTACGACCGCGGCACCGTCGAGCACGAGTTCGGCGGCATGCTCCGCGCCTTCCACTTCGGCGCCCCGCCGCACGGCGGCATCGCCCCGGGCGTCGACCGCATGGTCATGCTGCTCGCGGACGAGCCCAACATCCGCGAGACCATCGCCTTCCCGCTCAACCAGAACGCCCAGGACCTCCTGATGGGCGCTCCGAGCACGGTCGACGAGGCGCGGCTGAAGGAGCTCCACCTCGCGCTGCGGCTGCCGCCGGAGAAGAAGGCCTGACGGCCCGCACCACGCCGTGACGACGGAGGGCCCGGAACCACACGGTTCCGGGCCCTCCGTCGTCCGCCGGGTCCGTCAGCCGTCCAGGGCGACGAGGGCGACCACCGGGTGGGCGGGGTCGCTGTCGTCGACGGCGACACCGCGGCTGTAGGCGCCGTGGTCCGCGCCGGCGGGCACGTGGTCGCCGGCGTAGCGGGCGTGCGTGAGGCCACCGGCGGCGCGGCGGCAGGGGTCGGCGGGGGGCTCGCCGACCCGCAGGGCCTGCACGTCGGGGCCGAGCGCGCCGAAGCCGGAGGCGGACAGGAACCGCTCCAGGCCTGCGGCGGTGGTGCGGAAGCTCAGTTCGAGGTCGTGCTCGCCGGACAGCCCGCCGCCCTGCGCGAGGTAGTGCACGTCCTGCGGGTGGTCGGGCAGTCGCAGGCCGAAGCGCCCGGCGGCCTCCGCGAGAGTGACGTTGCTGCCGCGGCACGCCCCGTCCCGGTCCGGGGCGGCACCGGAGCGGCGGTCGCCCGAGCCGGTCAGCGAGACCGCGAGGATCACCCCGGCCACCACCAGCACCAGGGTCAGGCCCACCGCCAGGATCAGCACCAGCGGGGACCTGTCCCTGACCGTGGTCGGCATCAGACCGCCTCCGGCTCCCCGCCGAAGCGCTCCCGGTAGCCGTCCAGGTCCTCCTCGGTGATCTTCGCGAAGAGCACCGGCGGGACGGTGAAGGCCGTCCCGGCCGGGACGGCGGCCAGCGCGCGGGCCTCCTCGGGGGTGACCCAGACCGCGCTGTCGTCCGTCAGGGCGAAGGCGCCGCGCATGGCGGCGGCCGTGGCCGGGATGAAGGGCTCGGAGACGACCGCGTAGAGGTGGATCAGGTTCATGGCGGTGCGCAGGGTCAGGGCGGCGCCGTCGGCGTCCGTCTTGATCTCCAGCCAGGGGGCCTTCTCCTCCAGGTAGGAGTTTCCGGCGCTCCACAGGGCGCGCAGCGCCTGCGCGGCCTTGCGGAACTGCAGGTCCTCCATGTGCCGCTCGTACTCGGCGAGGAGCTCGGCGATCTGCCCGCCCAGGCGCTCCTCGGCCTCCCCGGCCTCCCTGCCCGCGGGCACCTCGTCGCCGAAGCGCTTGCGGGAGAAGGAGAGCACCCGGTTGACGAAGTTGCCGAGGGTGTCGGCGAGGTCCTTGTTGACCGAGGCCGCGAAGTGCTCCCAGGTGAAGGAGGTGTCGTCGGACTCGGGCGCGTTCGCGATCAGGAAGTAGCGCCAGTAGTCGGCGGGCAGGATCTCCAGGGCGGCGTCGGTGAAGATGCCGCGCCGCTGCGAGGTGGAGAACTTGCCGCCGTAGTAGGTCAGCCAGTTGAAGGCCTTGACGTAGTCGACCTTCTTCCACTTGTCACGGGTGCCCAGCAGGGTCGCCGGGAACATCACCGTGTGGAAGGGGACGTTGTCCTTGGCCATGAACTCGGTGTAGCGCACGTCGGTGTCGACGTCGTACCACCAGGAGCGCCAGTCGCGGGTCTCGCCAGCGCCCGCGGCGTCCGACCATTCCTTCGTGGCGCCGATGTACTCGATCGGCGCGTCGAACCAGACGTAGAAGACCTTGCCCTCGGCCGCCAGGTCCGGCCAGGTGTCGGCCGGCACCGGCACGCCCCAGTCGAGGTCGCGGGTGATGGCGCGGTCCTGCAGGCCCTCGGTCAGCCACTTGCGGGCGATGGAGGAGGCGAGCGTCGGCCAGTCCTTGCCGTGCTCGTCGACCCAGGCCTCGACCTCGTGGGAGAGCTTGGACTGCAGCAGGAAGAGGTGCTTGGTCTCGCGGACCTCCAGCCGGCTGCTGCCGCTGATCGCGGAACGCGGCTCGATCAGGTCGGTCGGGTCCAGCACACGGGTGCAGTTCTCGCACTGGTCGCCGCGCGCCTTGTCGTAGCCGCAGTGCGGGCAGGTGCCGACGATGTAGCGGTCGGGCAGGAAGCGCTCGTCGTCCAGGGAGTAGACCTGGCGGATGGCGCGCTCCTCGATGAAGCCGTTCTCCTTCAGCTCCCGCGCGATGGCCTGGGTGATCTCGCGGTTCTGCTGCGAGGAACTGCGGCCGAAGTAGTCGAAGGAGAGCGCGAAGCCGTCGTAGACCGCCTTCTGCGCGTCGTGCTGCTGCGCGCAGAACACGTCGACCGGCAGGCCGGCCTCCTGCGCGGCGAGCTCGGCCGGCGTGCCGTGCTCGTCGGTGGCGCAGATGTAGAGCACCTCGTGGCCGCGCTGGCGCAGGTATCGGGAGTAGACGTCGGCCGGGAGCATGGACCCCACCATGTTGCCCAGGTGCTTGATCCCGTTGATGTACGGAAGGGCGCTGGTGATGAGGTGTCGAGCCATTGCCGGCTGCTCCCAAGTCGCTACTGTGGGTGAGGATTTCCTCTACGGACCGTCAATATCGTATCCGACCGGGAAGGTCCACCCGTTCGCCCTTCCCGGCATGCGGACACGGCCCGGGCCGTGATCGGCTGGCCCGGTGGACGCGCCCCTTCTGCCGGCCTCCGCGCGACGGACGGCCGCGTGGTGCGGCGTCGTGCTGCTGGTGGCCGGTGTGGGCGCCCTCGTCGTCTGGCTGGTCGTCACCTTCGCGGCGGTCGTCACCCCCGTCCTGCTGGCCCTGCTGGGCAGCGCCCTGCTGGGCCCGCTGTACCGGCGGCTGCGGGCCGTCAAGGTGCAGCGGTCGGCGGCGGCGGCGCTGACCTGCGTGGCGCTGGTGCTCTTCGTCGCGGGCGCGGGGTTCGTGGTCGTCCACAGCCTGGTGGAGACCGGGGACGAGATCGTGGCCTCGCTCAAGGACGCGGCCCGGAAGCTGCTGCCCCGCCTGGGCGCGTCGGGGACCTCGCTGAACGACACCATCGACAGCCTCAAGTCCTTCGCCACCAAGTACGGCGCCCGCGCCGCCTCCGGGGTGGTGTCCGGCATCAGCATCGTGGGACAGCTCATCGCGACCGCCGTGCTGGCGCTGCTGCTGACCTTCTTCTTCCTGCGCGACGGCGCCCGCTTCCCCGTCCTGCTGCGCGAGGCCGCCCCGCACGGCACCGGTCCCCTGCTGGAGCGGATCGCCCACCGCGCCTTCGCGGCGGTCCAGGGCTTCATGCGGGGCACGACGGTGATCGCGCTGATCGACGCCACGCTCATCGGCATCGGCCTGCTGATCCTGCGGGTGCCGGGGGCGCCGGGCCTGGCCGCGCTGGTCTTCATCGGCGCCTACATCCCGTACCTGGGGGCGTTCATCTCCGGCGCGGTGGCGGTGCTCGTCGCCCTCGCCGACCGGGGGTGGGTGATCGGCGTGTGGGCCCTGGGGGTGGTACTGGCGGTGCAGGTGCTGGAGGGGCACGTGCTGCAGCCGATCGTGCAGAGCCGCACGGTGCACATGCACCCCGCGCTGGTGCTGCTGGCGATCACCGCGGGGGCGAGCCTGGCGGGCATCCTCGGGATGCTGCTGGCGGTGCCGATCGCGGCCGCCGCCTTCGGGGCCCTGGACGAACTCCGGCGCCAGGAGCCGGACGTCCCTCCAGAAGTCGAAGGCCCTCCGTGACATCCGGCCGGATAGGGGTTGTTTTTATTACCCGCGGGTAGCATCATTACCGACTGGTAAGTGATAAAGCTGCGAGGACTGCGAACCCTTCCCGCCGTCCGACCGACCCCGACGGAGCCGTCGCCATGGGCCACTACAAGTCAAACCTTCGCGACATCGAGTTCAACCTCTTCGAGGTCCTCGGACGCGACAAGCTGTACGGGACCGGCCCGTTCGCCGAGATGGACGTCGAGACCGCCAAGGACATCCTGTCCGAGGTCGCACGCCTCGCGGAGAACGAGCTCGCCGACTCCTTCGCGGACGCCGACCGCAACCCGCCGGTCTTCGACCCGGAGACCAACACCGCCCCCGTGCCGGACTCCTTCAAGAAGAGCTACAAGACCTTCATGGACTCCGAGTACTGGCGCCTGGGCCTGCCCGAGGGCATCGGCGGCACCACCGCCCCGCCGTCCCTGATCTGGTCGTACGCGGAGCTGATCCTCGGCTCCAACCCGGCGATATGGATGTACTCCTCCGGCCCGGCCTTCGCCCGCATCCTCTTCGAGGAGGGCAACGAGGTCCAGAGGAAGATCGCCGGGATCGCGGTCGAGAAGACCTGGGGCTCCACGATGGTCCTCACCGAGCCGGACGCCGGCTCGGACGTGGGCGCCGGCCGTACCAAGGCCGTCGAGCAGGAGGACGGCTCCTGGCACATCGAGGGCGTGAAGCGCTTCATCACCTCCGGCGAGCACGACATGGAGGAGAACATCCTCCACTACGTCCTCGCCCGCCCCGAGGGCGCCGGCCCCGGCACCAAGGGCCTGTCCCTCTTCCTCGTCCCGAAGTACCTCTTCGACTTCGAGACCGGCGAGCTGGGCGAGCGCAACGGCGTCTACGCCACGAACGTCGAGCACAAGATGGGCCTGAAGGCCTCCAACACCTGCGAGATGACCTTCGGCGACCAGCACCCCGCCAAGGGCTGGCTCATCGGCGACAAGCACGACGGCATCCGCCAGATGTTCCGCATCATCGAGTTCGCCCGCATGATGGTCGGAACCAAGGCGATCTCCACCCTCTCCACCGGCTACCTCAACGCGCTGGAGTACGCCAAGGAGCGCGTGCAGGGTCCTGACCTCGCGCAGTTCATGGACAAGAGCGCGCCCAAGGTCACCATCACCCACCACCCCGACGTGCGCCGCTCCCTGCTGACGCAGAAGGCCTACGCCGAGGGCATGCGCGCCCTGGTCCTCCACACCGCCTCCGTCCAGGACGCGCTCGCCGTCGCCGAGGCGGCCGGCGAGGAGGCCAAGGCCCTCGAGGCGCTCAACGACCTGCTCCTGCCGATCGTCAAGGGCTACGGCTCCGAGAAGGGCTACGAGCAGCTCGCCCAGTCCCTGCAGATCTTCGGCGGCTCCGGCTTCCTGCAGGAGTACCCGATCGAGCAGTACATCCGCGACGCCAAGATCGACACCCTCTACGAGGGCACCACGGCGATCCAGGGCCAGGACTACTTCTTCCGGAAGATCGTCCGCAACCAGGGCGCCGCGCTGACCACCCTCTCCGAGGAGATCAAGAAGTTCCTCGCCGAGGCCACCGGTGGCGACGAGCTGGCCGCCGCCCGCGAGCAGCTCGCCAAGGCCGCCGTGGACCTGGAGGCCATCGTCGGCAAGATGCTCACCGACCTCGCCGCCACCGAGCAGGACGTGAAGTCCATCTACAAGGTGGGCCTGAACACCACCCGCCTGCTGCTCGCCTCCGGTGACGTCGTCGTCGGCTACCTGCTGCTCAAGGGCGCCGCCGTCGCCGCCGGGAAGCTGGCCGCCGGCGCCTCCGCCAAGGACACCGCCTTCTACACCGGCAAGATCGCCGCCGCGAAGCACTTCGCCGCCGAGGTCCTGCCGCAGGTCTCCGTCGCGCGGTCCGTCGCCGACGGCGTCACCCTCGACGTCATGGACCTGCCCGAAGACGCGTTCTGACCCGGTCCTGACCGGTTCCGGCCGGGACCGATACGGCGACGACGGCCCGCTCCTCCCCCGAGGAGCGGGCCGTCGCGCGTCCTTATGCTTGAAGCATGAACCCTCAGCCCCACTTCGGCCGCGGCCACACCGACGACCTCGCAGCCTTCCTCACCGCCAGCCCGTCGCAGTACCACGCGGTCGCGAGCGCCGCCGAGCGCCTGGAGAAGGCCGGATTCCAGCAGGTGGCCGAGACCGAGGCGTGGGGCGCCGGGGCGGGCGGCAAGTACGTGCTGCGGGGTGGCGCGATCATCGCCTGGTACGTGCCCGAGGGCGCCGGGCCCGCCACCCCCTTCCGGGTGGTCGGCGCCCACACCGACTCCACCAACCTGCGCGTCAAGCCCCGTCCCGACTCGGGCTCCTTCGGGTGGCGCCAGATCGCCGTCGAGATCTACGGCGGCGCCCTCCTCAACACCTGGCTCGACCGCGACCTGGGCCTGTCCGGCCGGCTGGTGCTGCGCGACGGCACGACGACGCTGGTCCACGTCGACCGGCCGCTGCTGCGGGTGCCGCAGCTCGCCGTCCACCTCGACCGCGCCGTCAACACCGAGGGTCTCAAGCTCGACAAGCAGCGCCACATGCAGCCCATCTGGGGCCTCGGCGAGGTCGACGAGGGCGCCCTGATCGCGTTCCTCGCGGAGGAGAGCGGCGTGGCCGCCGCCGACGTCGTCGGCTGGGACCTGATGACCCACGACGTCCAGCCGCCCGCCTACCTCGGCCGTGACCGGGAGTTCCTGGTCGCGGGCCGGCTCGACAACCTGCTCTCCGTGCACGCCGGCACCGCCGCCCTGGCCGCCGTCGCCGGGGCCGACCTGCCGTACATCCCCGTGCTGGCCGCCTTCGACCACGAGGAGACGGGCAGCGAGTCCGACACCGGCGCCGTCGGCCCGCTGCTCGGCAACGTCCTGGAGCGCTCCGTCTTCGCCCGCGGCGGCAGCTACGAGGACCGCGCCCGCGCCTTCGCCGGCACCGTGTGCGCCTCCTCCGACACCGGGCACGCCGTCCACCCCAACTACGTGGAGAAGCACGACCCGACGCACCGCCCGATGCCCAACGGCGGCCCGATCCTCAAGGTCAACGTCAGCCAGCGCTACGCCACCGACGGCACCGGCCGTGGCATCTTCGCCGCCGCCTGCGAACGGGCCGGCGTGCCCTGGCAGGCCTTCGTCTCCAACAACGCCATGCCCTGCGGCACCACCATCGGCCCCATCACCGCCGCCCGGCACGGCATCACGACCGTGGACGTCGGCGTGCCGATCCTCTCGATGCACTCCGCGCGCGAACTGTGCGGTGCCGACGACCCGTACCTGCTGGCCAGCGCCCTGAAGGCGTTCCTGGAAGGCTGATCCGCGGCCCCGCCGGGGGTGGGTGAGGGGCGGGGGGGGGGCAAGGCTCGCGGGGGGGGCGGGGGATGGGTGTCTGCGGCGCGGGCTGGCTCGGTTGGAAGAGGGGGCGGGGGGCAGAGCGTGGGGGGGGGTGGCGG
>NZ_JBHWGA010000002.1:230534-285095 GCF_042733315.1 Streptomyces sp. NPDC059718 | reverse complement strand
ACGCCCGTGGCGCCCGCCCCCAGTGCGGGAGGTTGTTTTTGGCTCCCCGGGCCCCCGGAGTTTGCCGCGCGCCCGGGGCCACCATACACCACGGGCGGGGGACCGGTCATGAGATGTCCGCCCCGGGGTACACGAGTTCTACGAGTCCGTAGTGCCAACCCAGTTCGGAGGCGGACATCATGGGCATCGGCGGTTGCATCGGTCTGATCGCGGTGGGGGCCATCCTCACCTTCGCGACCGACTGGCACATGGCCGGGGTCAACCTGGACCTGGTCGGACTGATCATGATGGCGGTCGGCGTCATCGGTCTGGCCGCTTACGTCAGCATCTTCAAGAAGCGCCGGGTCGTGGAGCCGATGCCGGTGATGGACGAACGCGCCCGCAACTACCCGCACGTGTGACGGACGTGCGGGGGCGTCAGGCGTCCATCCCCGCGAGCACCAGGGCGAGCCGGGCGTCCCCCTCGGCCGTCAGCCGGACGGGGACACCCCAGTCCTGCTGGTGCACATGGCAGGCCGGGAACTCGTTGTCCGGGTCGTCGTCGCACGACGCGGCCATCGCCGACACGTGGAGCACCCCCTCGCCGACGTCCCCGTTCAGGACGACGTCGCGGAAGAGGTCCGTGCCCTTGCCGGCCCCCTCCAGCAGCAGCTCCGGCGGCGTCGCGCTGACCAGCAGCCGCGTCGAGGGGCCGTAGCGCTCGTCGAGCTTCTGGCCGGCCGGGGCGGAGAACACCACGTCCAGCCGCAGCGGCCCCGGTGCCACGTCGGTCGCGGGCCGCTGCGTACGGTGCGCGGCGCCCTCGACCCGTGCCGCCTCCTCCGGCAGGCGCAGCCGCGTCAGCCGGTGGCGGGCGGACTCCACCACCACGATCTCCGCGCCGTCCACCACCGCGCCCGACGGCTCCCGCAGGTCCGTCGCGAGCGTGCCGACCTCACCGGTCGCCGGATCGAAGCGGCGCAGCGCGTGGTTGTACGTGTCGCTGACCGCGACCGACCCGTCCGGCAGCGCGGTCACCCCCAGCGGATGCTGCAGCAGCGCCTGCTCCGCGGCACCGTCACGGTGACCGAAGTCGAACAGCCCCGTGCCGACGGCGGTGCGCACCACGTACCCCGCGCCGTCAGCGGCCCGCTCCACCCAGCGCAGCGCGCTCGTCTCGGAGTCCGCGACCCACAGCCGCTCGCCCGCCGCCGCCAGTCCCGACGGCTGCGCGAACCACGCCTGCTCCGCGGGCCCGTCGACCAGCCCCTCGTTCGTCGTCCCGGCCGCCACGGCGACCGTCCCGTCCGCCGGGTCGTACGTCCACAGCTGGTGGACGCCCGCCATGGCGATCCACACCTTGCCGTCCCACCACGCCACGTCCCACGGCGACGACAGGTCGGTCCCGAGCGCCGGGCCCGAGGTCGCCGACCCCTGCCACCACTGCCTGCCGGTGCCGGCCACCGTCTCCAGGACCCCGCCCGCCGGGTCGAACGTCCGCAGCCGGTGGTTCACGGTGTCCGCGACGACCACGGTGCCGTCCGGCAGCAGCGCCAGCCCCTGCGGCTCGCTGAAGTCCCCCGGCCCGCCGATCCGCCGCACGACGGTCTCCCCGTCCGGCTCCATCTCCACCAGCTGGTGCCGGGTCGAGTCCGACACCAGCAGGTTCCCCGACGGCAGCCGCAGCGCCTTCCCAGGGAACCGCAGGTCCGTCGCCACCGGCTCCGGCGGCACGTACGGCCCGTCCCCGCGGCGCAGCGTCCCCTTCGCCGCGTGCTCCGCCTCCAGCTCGGTGACCAGCGCCTCCAGCGCGTGGGCGTGCCCCTCCCCGGAGTGCTGGGCCACGACGTAGCCCTCCGGGTCGATCACGGTCAGCGTGGGCCACGCCCGCACGGCGTACTGCTTCCAGGTGGCCAGCTCCGGATCGTCCAGCACCGGGTGGTGCACCCCGTACCGCTCCACGGCGTCCACGACCGACTGGTGCTCCGCCTCGTGCACGAACTTCGGCGAGTGGACGCCGACGATCACCACGGTGTCGCGGTGCTTCTCCTCCAGCTCGCGCAGCTCGTCGAGGACGTGCAGGCAGTTGATGCAGCAGAAGGTCCAGAAATCGAGGATCACGATCGATCCCCGCAGGTCGGAAAGGTCCAGCTGCTTGCCGCCGGTGTTGAGCCAGCCGCCCTTCCCGACCAGCTCGGGGGCACGGACACGGGCACGGCGGGGCTTGGGGGAGGACGCGGGGGCGGAATCGTTCATGCTGCAAGGGTGCCACCCCGCGCGAGGGGCGATCACAGCCGTGGGCCCGGTACAACCCTTTCCCGTCGTGGACCGTCTCTCCTGTACCGACCGTCCCTCGTGCCACGGCACGACCAGGGGCACCGCAGCGCTCCGCCGCGTCGTGCTCCCCCGTCCGGACGGACGATCCAGACCGGCGCGGGCCGCCGAAAGGCCCCCGCACGCAGCAGGAGCTCGCATGCCCACGCGCAAGAACCTCCGCCTGGTCGCCGCGACGGCCGCAGCCGTCGCACTGACCGGAGGCCTGCTCACCGTCTCGGCGGGGACCGCGGCCGCCGCACCCGCCAAGTACGCCGACGACTTCAACGGCGACGGCTACCGCGACTACGCCACCGGCGGCAGCGGTTCGGTCACCGTCACGTACGGGACCGCGAGCGGTCCCGGAACCAAGGTCAAGGCCTTCACCCAGAACAGCGCCGGCATCCCCGGGACGGCGGGCGACAGCGGAGGCTACGCCGACATGTTCGGCGACTCCCTGGCGGCCGCCGACTTCAACCGCGACGGGTACGCCGACCTCGCGGTCGGCGACGGCTCCGAGAAGGTGGGCAGCCGCGCCGCCGCCGGCGCGGTCACCGTCGTCTGGGGCTCCAAGTCGGGGCTGTCGTCCACCGCCACCCGCATACCGCTCAAGTCCCCCCACGCCGGGTACGAGTTCGGCGCCTCACTCGCGACCGGCGACTTCAACGGCGACGGCAAGATCGATCTGGCCGTCACGGACGTCGAGTCCGTGTACATCTACCGGGGCGGCTTCGCCAAGTCCGGCACCACGGGCAAGGTCACCCGCCACACCCCGGCCCCGGGCGCGGGCAACATGCTCGAACCTGCCGGGCTCGTCGCCGGGAAGGTCACCAAGGACGCCGCCACGGACCTGTACGTCCTCGGCCAGGGCTACCGGAACGACAAGGCCACCTCGGTCGCCTGGTTCCTGCGCGGCGGTTCCACCGTCAAGGCGGGCAAGTTCACCACGTACAACACCTCGTCCCCGAACTACGCCCCCTCGGGCGTGATCGCGGACTTCGACAAGAACGGCTACGGCGACCTCGCTGTCGGCGACCACCCTTACAACAAGGGCGCCGGGGCCGTCTTCGTGCTGCGCGGCGGCTCCGGCGGCCCCACCACCGGCTACCGCCTCACCCAGGCCACCGCCGGTGTCGCCACCGGCGCCACCGGCGGCGACGCGTTCGGCTCCACGGTCTCCGCGGGTGACACGAACCGCGACGGCTACCCGGACCTCGCGGTCGGTGTGCCCGGGGAGAAGATCGGCACCGTCAAGCACGCGGGCGGCGTGCACGTCCTGCGCGGCGGCAAGAAGGGGCTGACGGGCACCCGCTCCCAGTGGTTCAACCTGCAGACCGCGGGCGTCCCCGGCGATGCCACGGAGTACTCCGGGTTCGGCTGGTTCGTCCGTCTGCGCGACCTCGACCGGGACGGCGACGCCGACCTCCTGGCCTCCGGTGGCAGCTACGAACAGTCGGGCGTGCTGCTGCCCGGCGGCACCAAGGGCATCACCGCGGCCTCCGCCCGGGTGATCCCGCTGCTCGCCGCGTTCCCGCAGTAGCGGGGGCGGGTCTCGACGGCGGAAGGAAGGGCCCGGGCAGCCGCTTGCCCGGGCCCTTTCCCGTGACGCCCGCTCCGGACGGCGGAGTCCGCCGGGAGGTCCGCCGGTGCGGGGCTCAGGGGCGCAGGTCGCTCACGACGTCCGTGGTGGCGACGAGGCCGGAGTGGATGGTGGGGGCGAGGCTGGAGCCGGCGAGGCAGAAGCCGAGGAGGACGCAGAGGATCGCGTGGGAGACCTTCAGCGACTTCGCCCGGAGCAGGATGAGCGTGATCACGATCAGGAGCAGGACCACGGAGATGGATACCGCCATGGCCGTATGACGTCACAGATCGCCGCCGGGGTGGGGGCGACACGCGCGGGAAGGGCCCGGACGCACAAATGTCCGGGCCCTTCCCGTTGCCGTGCCTGGGGGCGGATCAGGCCCAGGTGATCAGGCGCTTGGGGTACTCCAGGACCGCCGCGACGTCGGCGAGGACCTTGGAGCCGAGCTCGCCGTCGACCAGGCGGTGGTCGAAGGAGAGCGCGAGCGTGGTGACCTGACGGGGCTTGACCTTGCCCTTGTGGACCCAGGGCAGCTCCTTGACCGCGCCGAAGGCGAGGATCGCGGACTCCCCGGGGTTGAGGATCGGCGTACCGGTGTCGATGCCGAAGACGCCGACGTTGGTGATGGTGACCGTGCCGCCCTGCATGTCGGCCGGTGAGGTCTTGCCCTCACGGGCCGTGGCGACCAGGTCACCGAGGGCGGACGCCAGTTCGGGCAGGGTCTTGCCCTGGGCGTCCTTGATGTTGGGGACGATCAGCCCGCGCGGGGTGGCGGCGGCGATGCCCAGGTTGACGTAGCCCTTGTGGACGATCTCCTGGTTGGCCTCGTCCCAGGCGGCGTTGACCTCCGGGTTGCGGCGGATCGCGACCAGCAGGGCCTTGGCGACCAGCAGGAGCGGGCTGACCTTGAGCCCGGCGAAGGCCGGGTCGGTCTTGAGCTCCTGCACGAGCCGCATGGTCCGGGTGATGTCGAAGGTGACGAACTCGGTCACGTGCGGCGCGGTGAAGGCGCTGGCGACCATGGCCGCGGCCGTCGCCTTCCGGACGCCCTTGATCGGGACGCGGGTCTCCAGCGCGCCCGCGGCGGGGGCCAGGGCGGCGGGAGCCGGTACCGCCGCCGGGGCGGCGGTGACCTGCGCGGGGGCGACCGGCGCGGCGGCGGGGGCCGCCGCCTTCTGGACGTCCTCGCGGGTGATCGTGCCCTGCGGCCCGGTCGGGGTGACCGCGGCCAGGTCCACGCCCAGGTCCTTGGCGAGCTTGCGCACCGGCGGCTTGGCCAGCGGGCGGACCTCGGCGGGGGCGAACCCGGCGTGAGCCGCCGGGGCCGGGGCTGCGGCGGCCGGGGCTGCGGCGGCCGGCGCCGGGGCGTGGCCGTTCAGCTCGCCCTGGACGGCCTGCTGCGCCCCGGTCTGCGCCGGAACGGCGGGCTGCTTGCGCGCCCGGCGCTTGGTCGACGAGGCGGCGACGCCGTAGCCGACCAGCACGGGCTGGCGCTTCTGCGCCGGCTCCGCGGCGGGGGCCGGCGCGGCGGCCGGCTCCGGTGCGGCCCCGGCGGCCGGTTCGCCGCCCTCGCCCTCGCCGGTGTCGACGGCGATGATCACGGTGCCGACGTCGACGGTCTCGCCCTCGGGGAAGCGCAGTTCGTGCACCACCCCGTCGAACGGGATCGGAAGCTCGACCGCGGCCTTGGCGGTCTCCACCTCGCAGACCACCTGGCCGTCGGTGACGGTGTCACCGGGCTTGACGTACCACTTGAGGATCTCGGCCTCGGTGAGTCCCTCGCCGACGTCCGGCATCTTGAACTCACGGAAGCGCTGCGGTGCTGCCACTGTCGTCACAACCCTCTCCTCAGAACGCCAGCGATCGGTCGACGGCGTCCAGCACCCGGTCCAGGCCGGGCAGGTACTCCTCCTCCACCCGGGCCGGCGGGTACGGGGCGTGGAAGCCGCCGACCCTCAGCACCGGGGCCTCCAAGTGGTAGAAGCACCGCTCGGTGATGCGGGCCGCGATCTCCGCGCCCATGCCGAGCTGCACCGGCGCCTCGTGCACGACGACCAGGCGGCGGGTCTTCTCCACCGACGCCTGGACGGCGTCGAAGTCGAGCGGGGACAGCGACCGCAGGTCCACGACCTCCAGGCTACGGCCCTCCTCGGCGGCCGCGGCGGCCGCCTCCAGGCAGACCTTCACCATGGGGCCGTACGCGGCCAGGGTGAGGTCGGTGCCCTCCCGGGCGGTACGGGCCCTGTGGAGCGGCGCGGGGATGCCGTCGGTGTCGACCTCGCCCTTGTCCCAGTAGCGGCGCTTGGGCTCCAGGAAGATCACCGGGTCGTCGGAGTCGATCGCCTGCTGCAGCATCCAGTAGGCGTCCTGCGGGGTCGACGGGGAGACGACCTTGAGTCCGGCGGTGTGCGCGAAGTACGCCTCGGGCGACTCGCTGTGGTGCTCGACGGCGCCGATGCCGCCGCCGTAGGGGATGCGGATGACGACCGGGAGCTTGATCTTGCCCAGGGCGCGCGCGTGCATCTTGGCGAGCTGGGTGACGATCTGGTCGTACGCGGGGAAGACGAAGCCGTCGAACTGGATCTCCACGACGGGGCGGTAGCCGCGCAGGGCCAGGCCGATCGCGGTGCCGACGATGCCGGACTCCGCGAGCGGGGTGTCGATCACCCGCTGCTCGCCGAAGTCCTTGTGCAGGCCGTCGGTGATCCGGAAGACGCCGCCGAGCTTGCCGATGTCCTCACCCATGAGGACGACCTTGGGGTCGGTCTCCAGGGACTTGCGCAGTGCCTCGTTGAGGGCCTTGGCGATGGTCATCGTTGCCATGGTCAGTGACCCTCCGGGCTGTCGGCGAAGGACGCCTGGTACTCGGCGAACTGGGCGCGCTCCTCGTCGACGAGGGCGTGCCCGTCGGCGTAGATGTTCTCGAAGATCGACATGGGGTCGGGGTCGGGCATGGCGCGCACGGCCTCGCGGACCCGCTTGCCGAGCGCCTCGCTCTCCGCCTCGACGCCGGCGAAGAAGGCCTCGTCGGCGATGCCGTCCTTCTCCAGGTAGCTGCGCAGCCGCAGGATCGGGTCCTTGTGCTCCCACTGCTCGCGCTCCTCGTCGAGGCGGTAGCGGGTGGGGTCGTCGGACGTGGTGTGGGCGCCCATGCGGTAGGTGAAGGCCTCGACGAGCATCGGGCCCTGGCCGGAACGGGCGTGCTCCAGGGCGGCACGGGTGACCGCGAGGACCGCGAGGACGTCGTTGCCGTCGACCCGCACGCCGGGGAAGCCGAAGCCGGCGGCGCGCTGGTAGATCGGGACGCGGCTCTGCTTCTCGGTGGGCTCGGAGATCGCCCACTGGTTGTTCTGGCAGAAGAAGACCACGGGGGCGTTGTAGACGGCGGCGAAGGTGAAGGCCTCCGCGACGTCGCCCTGGCTGGAGGCACCGTCGCCGAAGTAGGCGATGACGGCGGAGTCCGCGCCGTCCTTGCTGATGCCCATCGCGTAGCCGGTCGCGTGCAGCGTCTGGGAGCCGATCACGATCGTGTACAGGTGGAAGTTGTTCTCGTTCGGGTCCCAGCCGCCGTGGTTCACCCCGCGGAACATGCCGAGCAGGTTGACCGGGTCCACCCCGCGGCACCAGGCGACGCCGTGCTCGCGGTAGGTGGGGAAGACGTAGTCGTCCGGCCTGGTGGCCCGCCCGGAGCCGATCTGTGCGGCCTCCTGGCCCAGCAGCGACGCCCACAGACCCAGCTCGCCCTGCCGCTGCAGGGAGGTGGCCTCCGCGTCGAACCGGCGGGTCAGGACCATGTCCCGGTACAGACCGCGCAGCTCTTCGGGGCTCAGGTCGATGGAGTACTCACTGTGCTGGACGCGCTCGCCCTCGGGGGTCAGGAGCTGCACCAGCTCCGGCTCGCCCTCACGGCGCTTCGCTCCACCGCGCGTGCCCGTACGGGGCGTACGGGGCTTCGCGGCAGTGCTTTTCACGCTCACGCTTGCTCCTCCGTCTGTCCGGCCCCCGGGATCCGCCGGCGGCCAGTGCGGCTCCTGCCCGACTCGTCGCGGCGCACGGGGTGTGTGCGGCACGGCCGAGCCGGGAGTGTTGGTCGACCCGGCAGGCAGCCCTGCGAAGTGAACGTTACCCACACCTCCCGCTTTCGCGCGAAGGGTGTTCTACCTGCGGTTTTGTTTGGATTTCCTAGTAAATGGGCGTTCTCGCAGGCCACCGGGACAACGGCACGGTATCCCGAGGATCGATTCTTCGTAAGAGGTCGGCGCGGGTCGCGTGTGCAACGCTGAAGTTGTGACCGAAAAGTCGGTAATCACGGTTTTCCTACTGGACGACCACGAAGTCGTCCGGCGCGGGGTGCACGAGCTCCTCGCCGCCGAGGACGGGATCGAGGTCGTCGGCGAGGCCGGCACGGCCGCCGAGGCGCTGGCCCGGATCCCGGCCGTGCGGCCCGACGTGGCGGTGCTGGACGTCCGGCTGCCGGACGGCAGCGGCGTCGAGGTGTGCCGGGAGATCCGCTCCTCGCAGCCCGGCGTCGCGTGCCTGATGCTCACCTCCTACGCGGACGACGAGGCGCTCTTCGACGCGATCATGGCGGGCGCGTCGGGCTACGTGCTGAAGGACATCCGCGCCACCGACCTGGTCGGCGCCGTGCGCGACGTCGCCGCCGGCCGGTCACTGCTGGACCCGGTCGCCACCGCGCGCGTCCTGGAGCGCCTGCGCGGCGGCGGGGAACGCCAGGAGGGCCGCCTCGCCGACCTGACCGACCAGGAGAAGCGGATCCTCGACCTCATCGGCGAGGGCCTCACCAACCGGCAGATCGGCGACCGGCTGCACCTCGCGGAGAAGACGGTCAAGAACTACGTCTCCTCCCTGCTCGCCAAGCTCGGGATGCAGCGGCGCACCCAGGCCGCCGCCTACGTCGCCCGGCTGCGCAGCGGCGGCTCGTCGCGCCCGGACACGGGAGCGGGGGAGCGCCCGGGTCCGCCCGGATCCTGACGCTCCGGACGCCGGCCCCGGCGACCCACGTACCAGTCCGTATGCCGGACGCGGACTGCTGGTGCATACGTCTTGTATCTATGATGTGCGCATCATGACCCGGAGCCCCGTCGCGACCGCCGGCACCACCGCCGAGCCGGCCGCCAAGCAGCCGCCCGCCGCCGAGCGGGTCTACACGCACGTCAAACAGGCGGTCCTCGACCGCCGCTACGAGGGCGGCACCCTCCTGAGCGAGGGCGAGCTGGCCGAGGCCGTGGGCGTCTCGCGCACCCCGGTCCGCGAGGCACTGCTGCGCCTGGAGGCCGAGGGCCTGCTGAAGCTCTACCCGAAGAAGGGCGCCCTGGTGCTGCCGGTCTCCGCGCAGGAGATCGCGGACGTCGTGGAGACCCGGCTGCTCGTGGAGCGCCACGCGGTGATGAAGGTGGTGCCCGCCCCGCAGCGGCTGCTGACCCGCCTGGAGGAGCTGCTGGACGAGCAGCGCGGCCACGCCGCGACGGGCGACCTGGCCGCCTTCGCGGCGGCCGACCGCTGCTTCCACGCCGAGATCGTGCGCGCCGCGGGCAACCGCATCCTGGCCCATCTGTACGACCAGTTGAGGGATCGTCAGCTGCGTATGGGGGTGGCGACGATGCACGCGGAGCCGGGCCGGATCGCCAAGAACGTCGCCGAACACACCGAGATCCTCCACGCGTTGCGCGCGGGGGACGCCGCCCTGGCGGCCACGCTGGTCGAACGGCACGTCAGCTGGGTGAACCACCTGGCCAGGGGGGAGTGATGGCGACGAGCGCCACCCCGACCGGCGAACCGCCCGGCGGCACCAGGGCGGTCGCGGTCTGGAGCATCGGCACCCTCGTCTACACGGTCGCGGTCGTGCACCGCACCAGCCTCGGCGTCGCCGGGATCGACGCCGCGGAGCGCTTCCACATCGGCGCCTCGGCGCTGTCCACCTTCTCCATCCTGCAGGTGCTGGTCTACGCGGGCATGCAGATACCCGTGGGCCTGATGGTCGACCGCCTCGGCACCAAGAGGGTGCTGAGCATCGGCGTCGTCCTGTTCACCCTGGGCCAGCTCGGCTTCGCCCTCTCCCACACCTACGGCACGGCGCTGGCCGCCCGCGCGGTGCTGGGCTGCGGCGACGCCATGACCTTCGTGAGCGTGCTGCGGCTCGGCTCGCGCTGGTTCCCGGCCCGCCGCGGGCCGATGATCGCGCAGGGTGCCGCGCTGTTCGGCGTGGCGGGCAACCTGCTGAGCACCGTGCTGCTTGCGCGGCTGCTGCACTCCGCGGGCTGGACCCCCACCTTCGTCGGCACGGCGCTGGGCGGCGCGCTCGTCCTCGTCCTGGTGCTGGCCTTCATGAAGGACCACCCCGAGGGCTTCGAGCCGGCACCCGCGGAGCACCCCGGACGCGGTTACGTGAAGCGGCAGATCGCCGCCGCCTGGCGGGAGCCCGGCACCCGGCTGGGGATGTGGACGCACTTCACCACCCAGTTCTCCGGGATGGTCTTCCTGCTGCTGTGGGGCCTGCCGTACCTCGTCGAGGCCCAGGGACTGTCCCGCGAGACGGCCGGCGCCCTGCTGACGGTCGTCGTGATCGCCAACATGGTCTTCGGGATGCTCTTCGGGCAGATCATCGGCCGCCACCACGGTGCCCGGATGCCGCTCACCCTGGGCGTCGTCGGGGCGACCGCGGTGATGTGGGCGGTGGTCCTGGTCTGGCCCGCGGACCACGCCCCGCTGTGGCTGCTCGTGCTGCTCTGCGTCGTGCTGGGCACCTGCGGCCCGGCGTCGATGATCGGCTTCGACTTCGCGCGCCCGGCGAACCCGCCCGAGCGCTTCGGCACGGCCTCCGGAATCGTCAACATCGGCGGCTTCACCGCCTCGATGGCCGCGCTGCTGGCCATCGGCGTCCTGCTGGACGCCAGCGGCGGCGACTACCGGGTGGCGTGGAGCAGCGTCTTCGTCCTGCAGGCGCTGGGCCTGGTCCAGATCCTGCGGCTGCGCGGCCGGGCGGCGCGGCTGGAGCGGCAGCGCATCGCCGTCAGCCGCGTCGAGAGCGTCCACGTCCCCGCGGGGACATGAACGCTCCCCCCGGCGTCACTGTGTGACGGCGATGTTCGCCAGGATCGCGTCCGCCAGCGCCTGGTCGCCCTCGGTCTTCAGCCGGTACTCCACCGCGTGCGGGCGGGTACGGCCGCAGGTCAGCCGGACGAAGGTCTCCCAGTCCAGGGTCAGCGTGACCGCGGGGCCGAGCGAGACGCTGCCGTCGATCGTGCCCTGGCCCTCGGTGTCGACCCGGACCGTCCGCATGAACTCCAGCTCGCCGTGGACGTCGAACACCACGGCGGAACCCGCCGGGGCGCCCGCGCGCTCGGCGACCACCTTGGGCAGCTCGGAGAGGATGTGGTCCCGGGCGACGACAGCGCCCGGAGAGTCGAGGTTGCCGGGCTCGCCCAGCGCCCGGCGCAGGTCCTGCTCGTGCACCCACACATCGAAGACCCGCCACTTCAGCAGCCCCTCGAGGGTCATCTCCTTGCCCATGGGGCCGCGGACGGTGTCCTGCGCGCCACGGGTCTCGTTCCGCAGCTGCCGGGACCGGCGGATGATCGTGTAGTCGAGCTCGCCGACGACCTCGGGCGCGGTGTGGTGCCGCCGCTTGTCGACCGGCACCTCCACGTAACGGGCGTGCTCCGTGGTCATGTGCCGCAGGTCGCTGGGGAGCGTGTGGATCGGCCGGGGATCGCCGAGCAGCTCGCACTCGAACCCGATCACGTGCGACACGATGTCGCGCACGGACCAGTACGGGCACTCGGTCGGCCGGTTCCAGGCGCCCGCCGGAACGGGGCGGACCAACTCGGCTATGGATTCTATGGAGTGGGTCCAGGCGTCGATGTACGGCTGGATCTGGCTGTGGACGGTGCCGGTCACGGGACCCCTCGACGGTCGGGCGCGGTCGTGGTGTGCGCCTTAAATTACGCTGCGCAGTGACACCACGGGAGTGCTTTCGTGTGACGATCGTAGGCCCGCAAGAACATGCCGAACTCACGGGCGGTGGTACTGTGCGCGTTTCCCTGCTCCAGATCGACGTCGACCCCGGCGAAGCGGTGGACGCCCGGCGTGAACGGGTCGCGTCGCTCGTCCGCGGACAAGCCGGGTCGGACCTGGTCGTCCTGCCCGAACTGTGGCCGGTCGGCGCCTTCGCCGCCGATCTTTTCCAGCCAGAGGCCGAGCCGCTCCAGGGCCCCACCGCGCAGGTGATGAGCGCCGCCGCGCTCGACGCGGGCGTGTGGCTGCACGCGGGCTCGATCGTCGAGCGCGCCCCCGACGGCGCGCTGTACAACACCTCGCTGCTCTTCTCCCCCGACGGCGAACTGCGCGAGACCTACCGCAAGATCCACCGCTTCGGCTTCGACCAGGGCGAGGCCGTGCTCATGCACGGCGGCGACCGCGTCGTCACCACCGACGTCCAGGGCGTCCCCGTGGGCCTGGCCACCTGCTACGACCTGCGTTTCCCGGAACAGTTCCGGCTGCTCGTCGACGCGGGCGCCACCGTCGTCCTAATCCCGGCCGGCTGGCCCGCGCGGCGCCGCGAGCACTGGACCCTGCTGGCCCGGGCCCGCGCGATCGAGTCGCAGGCCTACGTGGTGGCCTGCGGCACCGCGGGCACCCACGCCGGGGTGGAGCTTGCCGGGCACAGCATCGTCGTCGACCCCTGGGGCGCCGTCCTCGCCGAGGCCGGACCGGGCGAGGAGGTCATCACCGCCGACCTCGACCCCGGCCTGGTGGCCAAGACCCGGGCGGACTTCCCGGTGCTGCGCGACCGCGTGCTGGGCCTGCCGGTGCCGGATTCGGCCGGTTGAGGCGGTATGGCCCCATCAGGGACCATCGGCCCCGGAGGTGGGGGCGGAGTGCTCTGCGCCTCCGGGGGGCCGGCCCGGCAAGGTGGTTCCCATGGAACTCGAGGGGCGCGCTGCGCTGGCGCTGCTGGGAAAGGTCCGGTACGGGCGGCTGGCGCTGACGCGGGGGGCCCTGCCGTACATCGCCGTGGCCCGGCACGTCGTCGCCGACGGCTCCGTGCTGATCCGCACCGACCGCTCATGGGGCGTGGACGGCACGGTGGTGTCCTACCAGGCGGACGACGTCGAAGCGGGCTGGGCCGTGCAGTTCCTCGGGACGGCACGCGCCTTCCATCCCTCGACGGCGCAACGGGCGCTCTTCGGCACAGATCGTCAAAACGATACAAGCCGGGAGCCGGGCCATGTGTACGTACGTCTCGACCCGCGAGTCCACCACCGGAATGATCTAGCATCTGCCTGGTGATCGGGAGTTCGGCAACGGCGCCGCCCTCCGCCGGGACACTGGACACCCTGCTGCGCCGATACACGGACGCCGGCGCCCCGCTGTCCTGCGAACCCGTTGCCCAGGGCCTACTGAACCGAGGATTCCGGCTGGCCACCACCAGTGGCCGCTACTTCCTCAAGCTGTACGTCGACGGCGCCACCGCCGACTCCGCCGTCATCGCCCGCCAGCACCGGGCGACCCAGCGGCTGGACGAGGTGGGCCTGCCCGTCGCCTCTCCGGTGCCCGACGCCGACGGCCGCACCGTCGCCGTGGTCGGCGGCCGCTGCTTCGCGCTCTACCCGTGGGTGGAGGGGCGGCACCGCGAGGGCGGCGAACTCACCACCGCCGACTCCCGCCGCCTGGGCGCGCTGCTCGGTCTCGTCCACACCACCCTGGCCCAGGTGCAGCCCGCCCCCGAGCCGGGCCGGCACGCCAGCGCCGACCCCGAACTGACCTACGCGCTGATCACCGCGCTGCTGCGGCGGGTGCGCGCCAGCGCACCGCGCGAGACCTTCGACGAACTGGCCGAGCACCGGCTGCTGGAGCGCCGCGCCCTGCTGGAACGTCACGCCCACCGCCGCCCGCCCGACGCGGCCGGCCCGGTGTCCGGCTGGGTGCACGGCGACTTCCACCCGCTCAACCTGCTCTACCGCGAGGACGAACCCGTCGCCATCGTCGACTGGGACCGGCTCGGCGTGCAGCCGCGCGCCGAGGAGGCGGTACGCGCCGCCGTGATCTTCTTCGTGCAGCCCGGCGGCGCCCTGGACCTCGACAAGATCCGCGCGTACGCCCGTGCCTACCGCGCCGCCGCGGGCGTGCCCGGGGACGAACTGGCCGCGGCCGTGCACCGGGTGTGGTGGGAACGGCTCAACGACTTCTGGATGCTGCGCTGGCGCTACGTCCTCGACGACCGCAGGACCGACCCCCTCTTCCCGGCCTCGTCCGCCCTGGTCGTCTGGTGGACCGCGGCGTACGAGGCCGTGCTGGAGGCCTTCACGGGCTGACCCGGCGGTCGGCGGCCGGTCAGCCGCCCGTGAGGCCGCCGTCCGCGCCCTCGGTGCCGGCCGTGCCGCCGGACACGTCCCCCGAGGTCCCCTCGGTGCCGCCGGTCTCGGACGCGGTCGGCGTCGGCGTGGGCGGCGCGGAGGTGGCCGGGGTGCTCGGCTTCTGCGTCGGCGTCACGGGGGCCGAGGGGGCCTGCGTGGTCGGCTGCGTGTAGGAGGGGCTCGGGCTGTACGAGGGCTGCTCCGAGACGCTGCCGCTGCTGTCCTGCGTACCGCCCGTGGAGTCGTCCTGGGTCGGCTGCGACGTCGGCTTCTCCGGCTGCGACCGCGTGGGCGTCACCTGCTCCGCCGGAGGCGTCTTGTCGCCGGTCTTGGAGACGGCGAAGTAGATGCCGAGCGCGACCGCGAGCACCGCCGCGATCACGAACAGCACGGGCTTCACCCACCGTCCGCCGCCGTGCGGGGGCCGTCCGTCGTCGTAGCCGTGGCCGCCGCCGTCACCGCCGGGCGGACCGAGCAGCAGGGGCGGCTGCAACTCCGCGGTGGTGTGCGGGTGGTGCTGCCCGTACTGCGGGGGGACGCCCATCGGCGCGGTCGGGGCGGCGTTCGCCACGGGCACGTAACCGGTGTTCCAGGTGCCCGTGTGACCGCCGCGCTCGCTCAGCATGGCCAGCGCGTACTGGACGACGCCGCGCATCTCCTCGGCGGTCTGGAAGCGGTCGTCCGGTTGCTTGGCCAGCGCGTGCAGCACCAGCCCGTCCAGCTCCGGCGGCACCCGGTCGCTGAGCTCGGAGGGCGGGCGCGGCTCGTCCTGGACGTGCTGGTAGACCACCGACAGCGGGGTCTCACCGGTGAACGGCGGCCGCAGCGCGAGGAGTTCGTAGAGCAGGCAGCCCGTGGCGTACAGGTCGGAGCGGGTGTCGACCGTCTTGCCGAGCGCCTGTTCCGGCGACAGGTACTGCGGGGTGCCCATGACCATGCCGGTCTGCGTCATCGTGGTCGAGGCGCCGTGCAGCGCCCGCGCGATGCCGAAGTCCATCACCTTCACCGCGCCGGTGTTGGTGATGATCACGTTCGCCGGCTTGATGTCCCGGTGGACGATGCCGTGCGCGTGGCTGTAGGCCAGCGCCTCCAGCACGCCCGAGACGATGATGAGCGCCTGGTCGACCGGCGGCGGCTCGTCGGAACCCACCAGCAGGTCGCGGATCGTGCGGCCCTCCACGAGTTCCATCACGATGTAGGGCACGGTGCCGCCCGGCGTGACGTCCTCGCCCGAGTCGTACACCGCCACCACCGCATGGTGGTTGAGCCCGGCGACCGACTGCGCCTCGCGCGTGAAGCGGGCCTTGGAGACCGGGTCCTCGGCGAGGTCGGAGCGGAGCAGCTTCACGGCCACCGTCCGCCCCAGGCGCACGTCCTCCGCCGCGAAGACCTCGGCCATGCCGCCGCGTCCGAGACGCCCGGTCAGCCGGTAGCGGCCGTCGCCCACCAGGCCTGCGGCGCCCCACAGCTCGGGCGAGTCGGGCACGCCCCGGCCGTCGGCAGAGGGCTCGTCAGGGCCCCCGGCGGCTGTCGTCTGTGCCATCAGTCCTCGCCGTCGATCGTCGCCGTACAGGGTCCTCCGGCGCACCACGCTACCGCGTTCCACGACGGACGCGCTCCCGTGGCACCCGTGCCCCCGATGAAGGGATTCATACGCATCCGGTGACGAACAGGTCAACGAACTTGACCTGTCCAGGCCGTCCGGCAGACTGGGCGGTCAGGATCGGGGCAACTGTCTTGTGCGTACGCGCGGTGCGCCCAGGGGGATCGTCAAGGGGACGGGTACGGATGAGCGGGGACGGCACGCGGGGCACTCATTCGGGGCGTTCGGTCGGTAACGGTCGCTACGTCCTCCGCGACCTGCTGGGACAGGGCGGCATGGCGGCCGTGCACCTGGGACACGACACGGTGCTGGACCGGCCGGTGGCCGTCAAGACGCTCCACACCGACCTCGGCAGGGAACAGTCGTTCCGCGAGCGGTTCCGGCGCGAGGCGCAGGCCGTCGCCAAGCTCAACCACACCAACATCGTCTCGGTCTTCGACTCCGGCGAGGACACCGTCGACGGCGCGCTCGTGCCGTACATCGTCATGGAGTACGTCGAGGGCAAGCCGCTGCGCGAGGTGCTCGACGAGGACATCGCGCAGTTCGGGGCCATGCCCACCGAGAAGGCCCTGAAGATCACCGCGGACGTGCTCGCGGCGCTCTCCGAGAGCCACAGCATGGGCCTGGTCCACCGCGACATCAAGCCGGGCAACGTGATGCTCACCAAGCGCGGCGTGGTGAAGGTGATGGACTTCGGCATCGCCCGCGCGATGCAGTCCGGCGTCTCGTCGATGACGCAGACCGGCATGGTGGTCGGCACCCCGCAGTACCTGTCGCCGGAACAGGCACTGGGACGCGGCGTGGACGAACGCTCCGACCTCTATTCGGTGGGCTGTCTGCTCTTCGAGCTGCTCACCGGACGGCTGCCCTTCGACGGCGACTCCCCGCTGTCCATCGCCTACCAGCACGTCCAGGAGCTCCCGCCGGCCCCGTCGGCGCTCAACCGGGCGGTGCAGCCGGGCGTCGACGCGCTCGTCGCGCGGGCCCTGAAGAAGAACCCCGCCGAGCGCTTCCCCACCGCCGACACCATGCGCGACGAGGCCGAGCGGGTCGCCGCGCCGGCGCGCGGCGCCGGCACCACACCGCTGATCATCGGCGGCGGGCCGCGCCCGCGCGGCCGCGGCGAGGAGGTCTCCTCCGCGGTCTTCCCGCCGGTGCAGGGGGACCTGCGCACCCCGCCGCCGAACGTGCAGACCCCGTACCAGGCCCCGGCCCCGGCTCCTTACCCGCGGCCCCAGCCGCAGCCGCAGCCGCAGCCGCAGCAGCGCTGGGGCACCGCAGCTCAGGGCGGTCCCGCGCACACCCCGCCGCCCGGCCCCGGCCCGGCCTACGGCTACCCGCAGAACGCCCCGCACGCGCAACACCAGACCCACCAGCCCCACCGGCAGGCCGTGCAGCAGCACGCCACCCCGCCCTACACGATGCGCCCGGGCACCCCGGCGGGCGGCGGCCGCAGGGGCGGCGGCGCCTCGACGGCGGTCGTCGCCATCGGCGCCACGGTCGCCGTGATCGCCGTGGTCGTGGTCGTCATCATCGCGATGTCGATGGGCGGCAAGGGCGACACCGGGGACACCGGCGGCACCCCCACCTACGACTCCCGGGGCAGCGCCTCCGCCACCGCACGCGAGGAGACCCCCTCGCAGCCGGCGGATGACGAACCCGCGCCGGGCGTCAGCCAGGCCGACCAGACCCGCACCATCGACGCCTCGCGCTGCACCGAGGCCACCAAGAGCTACCTGGGCGACGACCCGGACGCCGTGGTGATGCCGGACTTCTTCACCAAGTACGTCGACTCCGTCAAGTCCTGCATGGACGCGGCCGGTTGGAAGTACGAGGTCAAGTACCGCAACGAGCAGATCTACGGGAAGGGCGCGGTCGTCGACCAGAAGCCCAAGACCTACACGGCGTTCAAGCCGGAGAAGGACAAGATCACCCTGTGGGTCTCCACCGGCCAGGGCGGTTGACCCGCCCCGGGCGTGCCCTCACGGCGACGGCGGACGGGCGACGACGAACGGGCAACGACGGACGGCGGGTGACCCCACGGGTCCCCGCCGTCTGTACCTACGCGTACGTACCGTCCTGATGCCGACCGCTCACAGATAGGGGCCGGTGCGCGCCCCGCCCGGGGCGTGCCCCTCCTCGTCGCCCTCGTGGCCCACACCGGGCGGCAGCGCGCGGCGCATCTGCTCCAGCTGGGCGCGGGCGGCCATCTGCTGGGCGAACAGGGCGGTCTGGATGCCGTGGAAGAGGCCCTCCAGCCATCCCACCAGCTGTGCCTGGGCGATCCGCAGCTCGGCGTCGCTCGGCACGCCGTCCTCGGCGAAGGGCAGCGAGAGCCGCTCCAGCTCCTCGACGAGCTCGGGGGCGAGCCCCGCCTCCAGCTCCTTCACGGAGCTGTGGTGGATCTCCTTCAGGCGCGCCCGGCTCGCCTCGTCCAGCGGCGCCGCCTTGACCTCTTCCAGGAGCTGCTTGATCATGCTGCCGATCCGCATGACCTTCGCGGGCTGTTCGACCATCTCCGTCACGGGCACCTCGCGCTGCTCGTCGCCTTCTCCGGCGCGGCCGGCGTGTCCGCCGCCGCCGAGGGCCATCCCGTCCGGGCCGACGACCAGGACCTGCGGGCTCTCCTGCGACCGTTCGTTCATCGGCATCTCCATGCCGCCATTGTCGCGCACCGTCGCCCCTCCGGGATTTGTGCCCCCCGCCGCCCCGCGCTACCCCTCCCGCGCGGCACTCGTCCGCCTCGGCCAGGTCGGCCCGGTGCGCGACTCGGGCGCGGTGCGCCGCCGGTGGACGTGTGCCGGGGACCTGTGTGCGGGGGCGGGGGCAGGGGCGGACGCCATCAGCGGCCACGGCGCAGCCGCAGGCCGAGGAAGCCCAGGCCCAGCCCGATCAGCACCAGCCCCGCACCGAGCGGCAGCACCTCCAGCACCCGTCCCACGGGCACCTGGACGGCGGCCGGGCCCTGGTCCTGCGGTTCCTCGACGTGGACGGGGAGCGGCGCGGAGGGCCGGCCGCCGCCGTCGCCCGGGGTCGCGGGCGGCTCCGCCCGCCCCGGATGCCTGCGCCCCTCGCCGGCCTCGCTGCCGGCCGGCCCGGAGGACGCCGCCGGATGGGGCGGGGGCGGCGCGGCCGCGCCGGTGACCAGGAGGGCGACCCCGGTCACCGTCGCCGCCACGACCACCTTCCGCAACTCCATGCTTTCAGCGTCACACGGAGCGTCATGGGCGGCCAGTCGTGCCCACCGGGCCCGTACCGGCCGTCCGGCGGCGGCTCAGACCGTGAGCAGCACCTTGCCGACGTGGGTGCTGGCCTCGACCAGCCGGTGCGCCTGTGCCGCCTCGCTCATCGGGAGGGCGCAGTCCACCACCGGGCGCACCACTCCGGACTCCAGCAGCGGCCAGACGTGCTCCCGCACCGCCGCCACGATGGCCGCCTTCTCCTCCAGCGGCCGTCCGCGCAGTGACGTCGCGGTGATCGCGGCCCGCTTGGCCAGCATCTTGCCGAGGTCGAGCTCGCCCTTGACGCCGCCCTGGAGCCCGATGACGGCCAGCCTGCCGTTGACCGCGAGGGCGTCGACGTTCCGGCCCAGGTACTTCGCGCCCATGATGTCGAGGATGACGTCGGCGCCGCCGAACGCCTCCCGCACCTCGGCCGTGAAGTCCTGCTCGCGGTAGTTGATCCCGAGGTCCGCGCCCAGCTCGCGGCACTTCGCGAGCTTGTCCTCGCTGCCCGCGGTGACCGCGACCTTGGCGCCGACCGCCTTGGCCAGCTGGATCGCCATGGTGCCGATGCCGCTGGAACCGCCGTGGACCAGCAGCGTCTCGCCGGGGCGCAGGTGGGCGACCATGAAGACGTTGGACCAGACGGTGCACACGACCTCGGGCAGGGCCGCGGCCTCGACGAGCCCCACGCCCTTGGGCACCGGCAGCAGCTGCCCGGCGGGGACGGCGACCTTCCCGGCGTAGCCGCCGCCCGCGAGCAGCGCGCACACCTCCTCGCCCACGGTCCAGCCGCTCACCCCCGGGCCGAGGGCGGCGACGCGGCCCGAGCACTCCAGGCCCGGGTAGGGAGACGCGCCGGGTGGCGGGTCGTAGAAGCCCTGCCGCTGCAGCAGGTCGGCACGGTTGACGGCGGTCGCGGCGACCTCGACCAGCACCTCGCCCTCGGCGGGTACGGGATCGGGGACCTCGGCCCAGACGAGCGCGTCCGGGCCGCCGGGTTCGGGGATGGTGATCGCATGCATGGGGCCGACGCTACCCCTGCGGGACGTGCGACGGGTCGTCCTGACTCGTCCTGTGGATGACGATGAGCCGATCGGTCAACTGCAGGGGGCTCGCCTCGGGGTTGTCGTGGTCGAGCATCCGGTGGCCGCGTTTGACGACCACCACCAGGTCGGCGACCTCCCGCGGCTCGAGCCCGGCCTCGGCCTTGGTGACGGGACGCTCGATCAGGTCCAGTCCGCTGCCGTAGGTGATCAGCTCCTCCATCACCTCGCCGGCGCTCGGGCTGAGCATCGACATCCCGAGCAGCCGGCCCGCCGCGCCGGAGCTGGTGACGACGGCGTTGGCGCCGGACTGGCGGAGCAGCGGGGCGTTCTCCTCCTCGCGCACGGACGCGACGATGTTGATCCGCTTGCTCAGCTGGCGGGCCGTGAGCGCCACCAGGACGGCGGTGTCGTCCCGCTGCGCGGCGATGATCAGCTCCTTGGCCCGCTGGATCTCCGCGCGCAGCAGGACGGCGTTGCGGGTCGCGTCCCCGGTGACGCCCGCGAACCCGGCGGCGACCGCGGACTCCACCGCCTTGGGGTCGGGGTCGACCACCACGATCTGCTGGGCGGGCACGCCGTGCCCGGTCAGCGTCCTGGCCGCGGAACGGCCCTTGGTGCCGTATCCGACGATGACGGTGTGGTCGCGCACGGTGGACCTCCAGCGCTGCTGCCGGTACTGCTCGCGGGTGCGCTCGGTGAGCACCTCGAGAGTGGTGCCGACGAGGATGATCAGGAAGAGCACGCGCAGCGGCGTCACCAGGAGCACATTGGTCAGCCGCGCGCTCGCGCTGTACGGGACGACGTCGCCGTAACCGGTGGTGGAGAGGGTGACGGTGGCGTAGTAGACGCAGTCCAGCAGCGACATCGAACCGCCGGCGTTGTCGTGGTAGCCGCCCCGGTCCAGGTACACGATCAGCACGGTGAGCACCAGGACGAACAGCGCCATCAGCAGCCGCCGGACGACCTGGCGCAGCGGGCCGACGGCGCTCTTGTGGGGCAGGTGGACGACGTCGCCGTCCGCCCACCCGGTGGTGCGTCCGCGGCCCGCGTCCCTCACAGCCGCCCCCAGCCCGTCTCCAGGACGGCCGTACGGTCGCCCTTGACGGATCCGCCGGGCGGGATGACGGCCATGCCGTCGGCCGTCGCGATGCCGCGCAGCATGGCAGGACCGCTGAAGTGCAGCGGGGCCGCCTGCGACTCCTCGTCGACGACCACCGGCACCAGGCGGGTGTCGGTGGGGTGGCCGTGCACGTCGCCGCTGAGCCGCGCCTCGTACGCCACCGGGGCCGGGCGGCCCGCGAGCGTGCGCAGCAGGGGGACGGCCAGGGTCAGCACCCCGGAGACCGCCGCGAGCGGGTTGCCCGGCAGGCCCACCAGGCGGCCACCACCGGGCAGTTCGGCCAGCAGCATGGGGTGACCGGGGCGGACCGCGACGCCGTCGACGAGCAACCGCGCGCCGATGCGCGCCAGCACGGGGTGGACGAAGTCCACCGGGCCGCCCGCCGTGCCGCCGGTGGTGACGACGAGATCGGCGGTGGACGCGGTGACGGCGTCCTGCAGCAGGCCGGCGTCGTCCTTCAGCCGCCGCGCGCGGACCGTGCCGGCCCCGAGGGCGGTGAGCCATGCGGGCAGCAGCGGGCCGAGCGCGTCCCGCACCCGGCCGCCGCCGGGGGCTCCGGCGTCCAGCAACTCGTCCCCCAGGACGAGGACCTCCACCGAGGGCCGCGCGGTGACGGTCAGTTCGTCGTAGCCCGCCGCCGCGGCCAGGCCGAGCACCGCGGGCGTGACCAGCACGCCGGCCGTCAGCAACTCGTCGCCGCCACGGCACTCCTGGCCGCGGGGCCGCACGTCCTGCCCGGGCTCGGGGCCGCCCCGCGTGGCGTGCAGGTGCCCGTCGGCGGTGACGCGTCCGTGCTCCCGGCGCAGCACCGCCGTCGTGCCGGGGGGCAGTGCGGCCCCGGTGGCGATGACGGTCGCGTGGCCGTCGAGCAGCGGGACCGCGGAACGCTGCCCGGCCAGGACGCTGCCTTCCGTGCGCCACGGGCCGGGACCCGCGACGGCCCAGCCGTCCATCGCGGAGGTGTCGAAGGCGGGCAGGTCCGTGAGCGCGGTCAGCGGCTCGGCCAGCGCGTGCCCCAGCGCGGCGCCGAGCGGCACGGACAGCCGTCCCAGCGGTCCCGCGGCGGAGCCTGCGATGCGCCGCGCCCGCGGCCACGGCAGGTCGTGGTGCCCGCCGTGGGCGCCGGCCCGGGTCCCGCCGTGCGTCCCGCCCTGGGTCCCGTGGGGACGGGGGAGGGGCGACCGGGAACCGTCGGGGGCGGTGCCGCCGGAGGGTGGCTGCACGGGGTCGTGCCGGCCGGCGGCCCGTCCGTTGGCCAGGGCGAGCGCCGCGGCCAACTCGTCGTCGGCGGCGTCCCCGGCACCGGTGTCGCGGGCACCGCCCGCCGCACCCGGCAGGTTCATGCGCCCGGGTCCCCGCTCTCCGCTTCCTTCGCCCACCGCTCGGCCAGCGCGGCGGCGCGCCTGACGGCCTCGGCGACGGCCTGCTCGCCGCCGCCCGCCGTGGCCGCCGCGTAGCCCACCAGGAAGGTGGTCAGCGGCGCGGCGGGGCGGTCGACGCCGTGCGCGGCGTCCCGGGCGAGATCGAGGAGCATACGGATGTCGACGTCGAGGTCGATGCCGAGTTCGGCCTTGGCTGCGGTGATCCATTCATCCAACACGCCCCCATGCTCCCTGATGCGGGCCCGGGCTGTGGAGAGGTCGTCCCAGGTGTCGCAGTCGAAGGAGGCCTGCCCGGTGGGGTCGGGCAGCCTCCGCAGGGCCAGTTCACCGGTGAGCAGACGCAACGGCAGCCCGGTGAGGGTCCCGTGCTCGGCGGCGATCAGCGCCAGGTGCTGGCGCAGCGCCTCCGTGCGGTAGGCGGCCGCCAGCGTCTGGTCACGGCCGTCGGGGTCGGTGAGCACGACCCCGTCCTCGCCCTGCCCGCCCCGCAGTGCGGCGAGCAGCGCGCCCACCGTCGTACGGGAGAGGAACGGCAGGTCGGCGGCGAGCACCAGCACGACGTCCGCGGTGACCTCGCGCAGCCCGGCGGAGAGCGCGGGCAGCGGGCCCCCGCCCGGTGGTTCCTCGCGGGCCCAGGCCACCGGGCGGACGGTGGGGCGGCGCGGGCCGACGACCACCGTGGTGGCCGCGCCCGCGCACGCGTCCAGGACACGGTCGATCAGCGCGCGCCCGGCGACCGGCAGCCCCGGCTTGTCGGCCCCGCCGAGGCGCCTGGCGGCGCCACCGGCGAGGACGACCGCGTCGTAGGGCTGCTCGTGCGGCGAACGCGGCGAACGCGGCGAAGGCGGCGAGAGGTGGTCACGCGGCTCACCTGGCTCCGGAGTCATGCCCGGAGTATCGCCCACCGTGACGCGTTCACACCGCCCGGAGCAACACCGCCGGTTGTTCCACGCAGTCCGCGACGAAGCGGAGGAAGCCGCCCGCCGTGCCACCGTCGCACACCCGGTGGTCGAAGGTGAACGACAGCTGGACCACCTGACGCACCGCCAGCTCGCCCTGGTGCACCCACGGCTTGGGGGTGATCCGGCCGACGCCGAGCATCGCGGCCTCGGGGTGGTTGATGATCGGCGTGGATCCGTCGACACCGAACACGCCGTAGTTGTTCAGCGTGAAGGTGCCACCGGTCAGCTGGGCCGGGGTCAGGCCACCGGAGCGGGCCGCCTCGGTGAGCCGGCCGATCTCCGCCGACAGCTCCTCGGTGCTGCGCCGGTGGGCGTCCCGGACGACCGGCACGACCAGACCGCGATCGGTCTGCGCCGCGAAGCCGATGTGCACCTCCGGCAGCACGACGATCTCGCCGCGCCCGGTGTCCACCGTGGAGTTGAGCTCCGGGTAGCGGGCGAGGGCCGCCGCGCAGATCCGCGCGAACAGCGCGAGCACCGAGACCTTGGGACCTCCCGCGGCGTTCATCGCCGCCCGTGCCGCGAGCAGCTCCGTCGCGTCGGCGTCCACCCAGCAGGTGGCGTCGGGGATCTCCCGCCTGCTGCGGCCCAGCTTCTCGGCCACGGCGCCGCGGATGCCGCGCAGCGGGATGCGGGTGCCCTCGGCGGCGGGGGCCGCGGCGGCGGCCACGGTGACCGGCGCCGCGGACCCGGTCGTGATGGCCCGCTCCACGTCGGAACGCAGGATCAGCCCGTCGGGGCCGGAGCCCGTCAGCGCGCGCAGATCGAGGCCGTGCTCACGGGCCCTGCGCCGCACCAGGGGGGAGATGACGGCGACGGGACCCTCGTGCCCGACCGGCGCGGCGACCGCGGCCACCGGGACCGGGACGGGCACCGGGGCCGGGGCGGCGGCAGCCGGCGCGGGGCGCACCCGGCGGCGCCGGGCCGCGGGGCCGCTGGTGCCGTAGCCGACCAGCACGTTGCCGGATCCGGAGTCGCCGTCGGCCGAGGCGGTCGGGGCGGCGGGTGCGGGCGCGCCGACGGCGTGCCCGTCGGGGGAGCCGACCGCGACCGTCAGCAGCGGCCGTCCGACGTCGAGGGTCTGACCCTCCTCGCCGAAGCGCGCGGTGACCACGCCGCCGTAGGGGCAGGGCACCTCGACCACGGCCTTGGCCGTCTCGACCTCGACAACCGGCTGGTCGATGGCGACGACGTCGCCGACCTGCACCAACCAGCGCACGATCTCGGCCTCGGTCAGCCCCTCACCCAGGTCGGGGAGGGCGAACTCGCGGACGACGGCCATCACGCCTCCTCCCACTGCAGGCGCCCGACCGCGTCGAGGATGCGGTCGACGCCGGGCAGGTGGTGCCGCTCCAGCATCGGCGGCGGGTAGGGGATGTCGAAGCCGGCGACCCGCAGGACCGGGGCCTCCAGGTGGTGGAAGCAGCGCTCGCTCACCCGGGCGGCGATCTCGGCGCCCACACCGCCGAAGCCCGAGGACTCGTGGACGACGACCGCGCGGCCGGTACGGCGCACCGACGCGGTGACCGTCTCGTCGTCGAAGGGCACCAGGCCGCGCAGGTCGACGACCTCCAGGTCCCAGCCTTCCTGCACCGCGGCCTCGGCCGCCTCCAGGCAGACCGTGAGCGACGGGCCGTAGGTGATGAGCGTCGCGGAGCGGCCGCTGCGGCGGACGACGGCCCGTCCGATGGGGGCCACCTCCTCCGGCGCGTCCGCCGACCAGTCGGCCTTGGACCAGTACAGCCGCTTCGGCTCGAGGAAGATCACCGGGTCGTCGGAGGCGATCGAGGCCCTCAGCAGCCCGTAGGCGTCCGCCACCGTGGCGGGGGTGACGACGTGCAGACCGGGGGTGTGCGCGTAGTACGCCTCGGAGGCGTCGCTGTGGTGCTCGACGCCGCCGATGCCGCCGCCGTACGGCACCCGGATGGTCAGCGGCAGCGGCATGGTGCCGCGCGTACGGTTGCGCATCTTGGCGACATGGCTGACGAGCTGCTCGAACGCCGGGTACGCGAAGGCGTCGAACTGCATCTCGACCACGGGGCGCATGCCGTACATCGCCATGCCCACGGCCGTGCCGAGGATGCCGGCCTCGGCGAGCGGGGTGTCGGTGCAGCGGCTGTCGCCGAACTCCTTGGCGAGGCCGTCGGTGATCCGGAAGACCCCGCCGAGGGTGCCGATGTCCTCACCGAAGAGGTGGACCGACGGGTCCTCGGCGAGGGAGTCGCGCAGCGCGCGGTTGAGCGCCTGGGCCATGGTGGCCGGCTTGCGTCCGGTGGCGACGGGGGTCGTGGTGGTGGCGGTGCTCATGACTGTGCCTCGGCCTCCAGCTCGGCCCTCAGCATCGCGGCCTGCTCGCGCAGCTGCGGGGTGGGCTCGGCGTAGACGTGTGCGAACAGGTCCATCGGGTCGAGGACCGGGTCCTCGTTCATCCGTTCGCGCAGTGCGGCGGCCATCCGCTCCGCGTCCTCCTCGGTGGCGCGGACCATCTCGTCGTCGAGCAGGTCGCGCTCGCGCAGGGCGCGCTCGAGCACGGCGATCGGGTCGTGCTCGCGCCAGGCCTCGACCTCGGCGTCCTCCCGGTAGCGGGTGGCGTCGTCGGCGTTGGTGTGGGCGTCCATGCGGTAGGTGATCGCCTCCACCAGGGTCGGGCCACCGCCCTCGCGGGCGCGGGCCACGGCCTCGGCGAGCACGGCGTGGACGGCCGCGATGTCGTTGCCGTCGACGAGCCGCCCGGGCATCCCGTAGCCGACGGCCTTGTGGGCCAGCGACGGGGCGGCGGTCTGCTTGGCGAGCGGCACCGAGATGGCGAAGCCGTTGTTCTGCACGAGGAAGACGACGGGGGAGTGCCACACGGCGGCGAAGTTCAGCGCCTCGTGGAAGTCGCCCTCGCTGGTGCCTCCGTCGCCGACCATGGCCAGGGCGACGACGTCGTCGCCCTTGAGCCGGGCCGCGTGCGCGAGGCCCACGGCGTGCGGCAGCTGGGTGGCCAGCGGCGTGCTGAGCGGGGCGACCCGGTGCTCGCGCGGGTCGTAGCCGGTGTGCCAGTCACCGCGCAGCAGCGTCAGCGCCTCGACGGGGTCGACGCCGCGGGCGACGGCGGCCAGGGTGTCGCGATAGCTCGGGAACAGCCAGTCCTGGGGCTCCAGGGCGAGTGCCGCGGCGACCTCGCACGCCTCCTGACCGGTGCTGGAGGGGTAGACGGCCAGCCTGCCCTGCTTGGTGAGCGCGGTGGCCTGCCGGTTGTAACGGCGGCCGCGCACCAGCTGTCCGTACATCGTGGTCAGCAGTCCGGCGTCGAGCGCGCCTGCCTCGGGGGTGCCGAGCAGTCGGTACGGCTCAGGGTCGGGCAGCAGCGGCGCCGGGTCGGTGCGGGGTTGCCAGACGTGCTGGTCCAGGACGGTCATCGCGAGCACCTCCTCGTGGGCGTGTTCGGTGGGGGGAGCGGGTATCGCTCCCCTACCGATTGTTCGGTCGCCGGAGGCATTTTGGCTACAGGTGTGTCCCGCCTGTGGACAAACGGTTCTCCACACCCTGAGATGGAGCCAGTACGTCCATGCTAGGGAGGCTCGGGGGCGTGACGGATTCCCAAATTTCTCGGGGCGGCGCCCCGGGACCGCAGGCAGCGGCGCCGGACACCGGTCCGGCGGCGGTGCGTCCGCTGGACGCCATCGACCGCGCGATCCTGCGCTACCTGCAGGAGGACGGGCGGGCGTCCATACGATCGGTGGCCGAGCACGTCCACGTGTCCCGCGCCAACGCCTACGCCCGGATCAACCGCCTCATCGAGGACGGGGTCATCCGCGGCTTCACGGCCCGGGTCGACCACGAACGCGCAGGTCACGGCGCATCCGCCTACATCACCTTGAAGATCGTGCAGAACTCCTGGCGCACCGTGCGGGAGAAGCTGCTGGAGCTGCCGGGGGTGGCGCACATCGCCCTGGTGAGCGGGGACTTCGACGTGCTGCTGCTCGTCCACACCCCCGACAACCGCAGCCTGCGCGAACTGGTGCTCACCCGCATCCAGGCGGTGCCCGAGGTGCTCAGCAGCCGTACGCTGCTGGTCTTCGAGGAGACCGACCGGGTGCTGACCGACTGACCCACCGGCACCGCCCACCGGCACCGCCCGCGGGCTCCCCGGCACGGCTATCCGGCGTACTTCCGCAGGAAGGCCGTCACGGTGGCCCAGTTGGGGTCGTAGGTGAGCATGCCCACGCCGTGCTGGGGTCCGCTGACGATGTCGAGCCGGTTCTCGGCCGCCTTCTTCGTGGCCTTGCTCAGCGCCCCGGTCGACTCCGCGAACGCGGTGTCGCCCGCCGCCGCCATGTAGAGCACGGGCGCGGTCAGCCGCTGCACCGCGGAGCTCGCGTCCATGGTCCCGTAGGTCTCGGGCGCGGAGAGCGAGACCACGGCGTCGACCGGCGGATCCACCGACGCGGCTCCTTCCAGGACCGCCGTGCCGCCCTTGGACGCGCCCATCAGCAGGACGTGCCGCGCGCCCTTGGCGCGCAGGAACGCCACCCCGCCCACGACCTCGGGCACCTCGCTGCCGTTGGAGTCGACGACCAGGACGCGGTAGCCGTCCTTCAGCAGGAGGTCGGCCTGCGGCATCCACTGGCACATGTCGCCGTCCGCCTGGTGCATCAGCAGGACGGCGGTGTCGCCCTTGCCGGCGAACCAGGCGTCCACGGGGTTGTCGTCGGTGTCGTCGTAGCTGACGGACCCGGACTTCGCCTGGGCGGCCGTCAGGCAGCCGAAGTCCTCCGGCGGTGCGGCGTCGGCGACCTGACCGCCGCCGTCACCCCCTCCGCACCCGGCGAGCAGCAGGACGGCGGCTGAGACGGCGCACAGGCGGGCACGGAGGGTGAAGGACATGGCCCTGATCGTGAGGGTTGGTCTGGACCAGCGTCAAGAGACGCGCAAGCCGTCGAAGGCCAGCCGCACCACGGCGTCCACGACCGCGGCGTCGTCGTGCTCCCGGGTACCGGCCGTGTGCGGCTGGTACCACTCGACTATGGAATTGATCATTCCGAAGAGCAGCCTGGTCGCGAGCCTGGGCTCCACGTCACCGCGCAGGTCCCCCTCCGCGACGGCCGACTTCAGCAGGTCGGCGACCCGGTGGTCGAACTCCCTGCGGCGCTCCAGGGCGGCGCGCTCGGTCCTGGTGTTCCCGCGCACCCGCAGCAGCAGCGTGACGTAGGGCAGCTCCGCCATCAGCACCCCGGTGGTGCGGCGCGTGACGTACTCCAGCCGCTCCACGGCGCGCCCGCCGCGCGCTCCGGGCTCCTCCAGGATGCCGAAGAGACCGTCCAGAGCACGGCCGACGGCGCGCTCCAGGAGCTCTTCCTTGCCCCGCACATGGTGGTAGATCGAGGACTTGGAGATGCCGGCGGCCCGCGACAGGTGCTCCATGGACGTGCCGTCGTAACCGCGCTCGATGAAGACCGTCACGGCCACGGCCAGCAGCGAGTCCGGGGTGTAGGTGTCCCTCTTGGGGGCGGAGCTGTCGCGCTGTGCCATGGTCATGATTAGAGCAGTCTCCCCTCGGCCGCCGCGCGGCGGTTCAGCAGACGGGACGGCGCGTAGCGCCCGCCGGGGTACGCCTGGTGCAGGTTGCGCAGCACCTCGCGGACCCACTCCGGGCCGAGTTCGGCACCCCAGGCGAGCGGACCGCGCGGGTAGTTCACGCCGAGCCGCATCGCGGCGTCGACGTCCTCCGCTGAGGCCACCCCCCGGGCGACGGCGTCGGTGGCGAAGTCCACCAGCATCGCCACGGTACGGGCGACGATCATGCCCGGCACGTCCTCGATGACGCTGACCTTCTTGCCCAGCGCCTGGAACAGCCCGATCGCCGCCTGCACGGTCTCCGGGCGTGCCGAGTCGGACGGCGCGATCGCGACCCGGGTGGCCACCCGGTAGTCCAGCGCGAGGTCGAACTGCACGTAGTCGACGGCCGGGCCCGTGGTGGCCGGGCCGCCGTCCGCCAGGTAGAGCCGGCCGCCGCCGGGCAGCTCGAGGTACCCGTCGTCCGGGTCGGCGACCTCGCCGTCCAGCACCTCGATGCCCGCCTCGGCGATCAGCTGGGGCAGCACCGCGGCCGGGCCGCGGCCGCCCATGCACACGGTGACCTCGGCGGGCGGCTTCTCCGGTCCCGCGGTGCGGGGGGCCGGGGCGGCGGCGCCCTCGGCATGGTCGTACCAGCCGTGCCCGCTCTTGCGGCCGAGCCGCCCGGACTCCACCAGCCGCCGCTGGGCGAGGGAGGGGGTGAACTTGGGGTCCTGGAAGAAGGAGTCCCACACCGAGCGCGTGACGGCCTCGTTGACGTCCTGGCCGATGAGGTCGGTGAGCTCGAACGGGCCCATCCGGAAACCGCCGCTCTCCCGCAGCACCGCGTCGATGGTGGCGGGGTCGGCCACGCGCTCCTCGTGGATCCGGAAGGCCTCGGCGTAGAAGGGGCGCGCGACCCGGTTGACGATGAAGCCGGGGGTGTCGGTGCAGCGCACCGGCGTCTTGCCCCAGGCGGCGGCGGTGTCGTACGCGGCCTGGGCGGCGGCCTCGTCGGTGGCGGCGCCGGAGACCACCTCGACCAGCGGCAGCAGCGGGGCGGGGTTGAAGAAGTGGAGGCCGACGAAGCGGCCCGGGCACCGCAGCGCGCCGCCCACGGCGGTGACCGACAGGGAGGAGGTGTTGGTGGCCAGCAGGCAGTCCTCGGCGACCACCGACTCCAGGGCCGTGAAGAGCTGCTGCTTGGCGCCCAGGTCCTCCAGGATCGCCTCGACGACGAGCGACACGCCCGCCAGTTCCTCGATCTCCCGGACGGCCGAGAGCCGGCCGCGGGCCGCGTCACGCTCGGCGGCGGGCAATCGGCCCTTCTCCACCAGGCGGTCCAGCCGTTCCGCCAGGGCCCGCTCGGCCTGCTCGGCCCGGCCGGGGCCCGCGTCGTAGAGCCGTACGGAATGGCCCGCCACCAGCGCGACCTGGGCGATCCCCTGGCCCATCGTCCCCGTGCCCACCACCGCGACCGTGCTGGATCGGTCAAGAGCGCTCATCGCCGCCACTGCTCCTCGCCAGTTGTCCACAGCTTCGGCCGGCCCCCTTGTCCCGACCGAACATTCGGTTAATCTAGCGGGGAAGCCAGCACCCTGCCCACCCCAATCCAGCTCGACGAGGAGTTGGCCCCATGGCTGCCGATCTCACCGCTGTCCCGTCGGTCGCACAGCACCGCGAGACGCTCGACAAGGCGCTCGAGGCGATCCGTACCCGCGAGTACTGGTCTCCGTACCCCGAGCACCCGAAGGCATACGCGGACGGCGAGACCGCCCAGGCCGCGTTCGACGCCCTGCGCGGCACCCGCTTCGACCTGGACCAGCCCGGCACCGACGGCTGGACCGGCGGCGAGGTGTCCCCGTACGGCATCGAGCTGGGTGTGGAGTACCCGCACCCGGACGTCGACGTGCTCCTCCCCGCGATGAAGGCCGCGATGCCCGCCTGGCGCGAGGCCGGCCCGGAGAACCGGGCCCTGGTCTGCCTGGAGATCCTGGCCCGGATCAACGCGCGCACCACGGAGCTGGCCCACACGGTCATGCACACCTCCGGCCAGGCCTTCATGATGGCCTTCCAGGCCGGCGGCCCGCACGCGCAGGACCGCGGCCTCGAAGCGGTCGCGTACGCCTACGTGGAGCAGGTGCGCACCCCCGGCACGGCCGAGTGGGTCAAGCCGCAGGGCAAGCGCGACCCGCTGACCCTGCGCAAGGACTTCACGACGGTGCCGCGCGGCATCGCGCTCGTGATCGGCTGCAACACCTTCCCCACCTGGAACGGGTACCCGGGCCTCTTCGCCTCCCTGGCCACCGGCAACGCGGTCGTGGTCAAGCCGCACCCCCGCGCGGTGCTCCCGCTGGCGCTGACGGTCAGGATCGCCCGCGAGGTGCTCGCCGAGACCGGCTTCGACCCGAACCTGGTCTGCCTGGCCGCCGAGCGGCCCGGCGAGGGCCTGGCCAAGACACTGGCGCTGCGCCCCGAGGTCCGCGTCATCGACTACACGGGCTCCACCGCCTTCGGCGACTGGCTGGAGGAGAACGCCCGCCAGGCCCAGGTCTTCACCGAGAAGGCCGGCGTCAACACCGTCGTCGTCGACTCCACGGACGACTACAAGGGCATGCTGTCCAACCTGGCCTTCTCCCTGTCCCTGTACAGCGGCCAGATGTGCACCACCCCGCAGAACCTGCTGATCCCGCGTGACGGCATCGCCACCGACGACGGCCACAAGGGCTTCGACGAGGTGGTGGGCGATCTGTCGGCCGCCGTGGGCGGGCTGCTCGGCGACGACGCCCGGGCCAACGCCCTGCTGGGCGCCCTGGTCAACCCCGACGTGAAGGCCCGCCTGGAGGCCGCCGCCTCCCTCGGCGAGGTCGCGCTCGCCTCCCGCGAGGTCGCGCACCCCGACTTCCCGGACGCCGTGGTCCGCACCCCGGTGATCGTGAAGCTGGACGGCGCCAAGCCGGACGACGAGGCCGCCTACATGTCGGAGTGCTTCGGCCCGGTCGCCTTCGCGGTCGCCATGGACTCCTCCAAGGACTCGGTCGACCTGCTGCGCCGCACCGTGCGGGAGAAGGGCGCCATGACGGTCGGCGCCTACACCACCTCCGGCGAGGTGGAGCGGCAGATCGAGGAGGTCTGCCTGGAGGAGGCCGCCCAGCTCTCCCTCAACCTGACCGGCGGGGTGTACGTCAACCAGACGGCCGCCTTCTCCGACTTCCACGGCTCCGGCGGCAACCCGGCCGCCAACGCGGCCCTGTGCGACGGCGCCTTCGTCGCGAGCCGCTTCCGGGTCATCGAGGTCCGCCGCCAGGCCTGATCCGGCCCGCCCGCACCACCGACAGCCCCGTCCGGAGCAGCCCTGTCACTCCGGACGGGGCTGCTCCGTACCCACCTGACCCACCTGCGCGTAACGCTGGATCCAGGCGTGCATGGCGATGGCCGCCGCGGCGCCCGCGTTGATCGAGCGCGTGGAGCCGAACTGGGCGATCGAGCAGACCGCCGCCGCGTGCTTCCACGCCTCGTCGGTCAGCCCGGGCCCCTCCTGCCCGAAGAGCAGCACGCAGCGCCGTGGCAGCTCGGTGGTCTCCAGCGGCACGGCACCGGGGAGGTTGTCGATCCCGATGATCGGCAGGTCCTCCGCGGCCGCCCACGCGGCCAGCGCCGCGACGTCCAGGTGGTGGCGCACGTGCTGGTACCGGTCGGTCACCATGGCGCCGCGCCGGTTCCAGCGGCGCCGCCCCACGATGTGCACCTCCTTGGCCAGGAAGGCGTTGGCGGTGCGCACCACGGACCCGATGTTGAAGTCGTGCTGCCAGTTCTCGACGGCGACGTGGAAGTCGTGGCGCCGGGTGTCGAGGTCGGCGACGATCGCCTCCCGCGTCCAGTAGCGGTACCCGTCCACCACGTTGCGGCGGTCGCCCTGCGCGAGCAGCTCGGCGTCGTAGCGCGGGTCCTCCGGCCAGGGCCGCGGGTGCGGCCCGACCCCGACCTCGGGGCCGAAGCCGTCGTCGTACTGCAGCGGCTCGGCCGCGTCGTCCTGGCTGGTGCTCACACCACGAGATTAGAGGGGGTGGGCTCGCCGGCCGGTCCCGGCCCTCGCTGCCCCGCGACTGCCCGCGCCTGCGCGTCCTCCGTGCCCTCCGCGCCTTCCGCGTCCTGCGGCCGGCCGTCCTCCGGCTCCCCGGCGGCGCCCGCTCCCCCGTCGCGTCCCGCGCCGCGCCGCAGCGGACGCGCCACCCGGTCGCCCGCCCAGCGCAGGAAGCCGGTGGGCAGGAAGACCGCGTCGGCGGCGATCATCGCCAGTGAGAAGAACGGCAGTCCGAGGACGACGGCGATCGAGGCGTGCTCCAGCATCATCAACGCGAGGAGCACGTTCTTCACCCGGCGGTTGAAGAGGGTGAAGGGGAAGGCGACCTGGACGATCACCGTGCCGTAGGTGATCACCATGACCATCAGCCCGCTGGCGGCCATCGCGTGGGACAGCCCCGGCCAGGGGCTGAAGTCGTCCAGGTGGAGCGGGTAGTACACCGCCGTGCCGTCCTGCCAGCGCGAACCCTGGACCTTGTACCAGCCCGCCGTGGCGTAGATCAGGCACACCTCGACGACGATCACCAGCAGACCGGCGGCGTGCAGGATGTCGGCGAGGATCCCCAGGACCGCCTTCGGCTCGCCCGGCGCGTACCGGCGCACCGCCCACCACACGGCCTGCAGCAGCAGGAAGCCCCACAGGAACGGGGTCCAGCCGAGCCAGGGCAGCAGGCCGTCGGTCCAGTTCAGGCCGGTACGCCCGAGCAGCTGCGCCACGGTGAGCACGAGCCCGAGGACGATCCACAGCGCGATCCCCGCGCCGTCGCCGTCCCGCCCCTTGGCGCGGCGGCGGGCGTCGAGCGACCAGACCTGCCCGCACCGGGTGAAGACGAGGTAGATCGCCATCAGGTGGATCACGTTGTCGCCGCCGTCGCCGACGAACACGCTCCGGTTCTGCAGGGAGAGCACGCCGATCATGAACAGCAGCGAGGCCGTGCGGGTCCGCCAGCCGAGCAGCAGCATCGCGCTCGCCACGATCGCACCCGCGTACACGACCTCGAACCACGCGTCGGCCCTGCCCCACAGCAGCAGGGTGAAGGCGTGGTTGTCGGCGACGAGCCGGTTCGCCAGGTCCCAGCTCCACGCGCCGTCCGGCCCGTAGAGCTCGTGGCGGTGCGGCCACTCGCGCAGCAGGAACAGCAGCCAGGCCAGTGAGATGCCGATCCGCACCACGGCGGTCTGGTACGGGCCGACGGTGGTGCCGGTGATCCGGGCCAGGCCACGCGACAGACCGCCCGCGGCGGAGTCGAGCAGTCCGGCGAAGGGGGACGGGACGGGGGCCAGGCGGACGGCGGGGGCCGGGCGGCCACGGGCCGCCGCCGGCTCGGGTACGGGGCGGTCCACGGGCTCCCCGGCCGCGCCGTGCGCGGACTCGTTCACGGCTTCGCTCACGACGCGTCCTCCCCGCTCTCGTCTCCCTCGTCCTCGTCCGCCGTGTGCGCGTTCCACCAGGGCAGCACCTGGAAGGTGGTGCGCGTATCGATCTCCTCGGGGCTCCAGGTGGGGGCCGCGACCGGCGTGGTGCCGGTGCGCACCTGCAGGCGGACGACGTCGCCACCGTCGAGCCGGGGCCCGATGCGGTCCTCCACGATGCGTTCCAGGTACTGCCTGCTCAGCTCGCCGCGCACGCCGATGGGCTTGTCCTTCTCACCGTGGGAGGCGGCGTAGAAGCTCCACGCCCGGCGCAGCTCGTTCTGCTGGGTGTGGCTGGGCAGGACGTTGTGCCTGATGGCGGCGATGTCCATGGCCGTGAGGTCGACCCAGCCGGTCACCCGGTCGGTGCCGTCGTCCTTGTGGACATCGGCCCGCGCCCAGACGTGGATGTTCTGCTGGAGCGGATTGGGTGCGAAGAGTTTCCAGTTCTGCTCGAACTCAGGGTAGATGTAGCTGCCGACCAGATCGCCGTGCTTCTTGGTGGCCGTGTTCGTGGGCGCGACGTGCAGGAAGACCATGAGCAGGTGCACCGCGACGCCGACCGCGGCCGCGGCCAGCGCCAGCGCGACCACGGCCCGGGCGGGTGGCGACAGCGCGGCTATCCCGGCCGGTCCCCCGGACTCCTCGGGTGGCTCCATCGTGGTTCTCCGCTCGTGTTCCCCGTGTTCCGCTCAGCACGGAACGGTACTCATGCCACACACGTGCGGTACAGCCGTCCCGGTCAGCACGGGCCGCGGGCGCCACGGGGAGGGGCAGGGAGGCGGCGACGGGGATGTGGACTTCCCCGCCCGGTCCGCCTAATCTGACACACCGTCAGAATGGACGCGTCCGGGAGGTCGGGCCATGGACTTCAGCTTCAGCGAGGAGCAGCTGGCGGCCGTCGAGGCGGCACGGGCGGTGTTCTCCGACGTGGCCGCCGACGCCGTACCGAGCCCCGCACTCACCGCCGGCGCGGTGGCGGAGGACTTCGACCGCCCGCTGTGGCGCCGGCTGGCCGCCGCCGACCTCCTCGGGCTGGTGCTCGACGAGACGTACGACGGGGCCGGCCTCGACCCGGTCGCACTGTGCCTGGTGCTGCGCGAGGCCGGGGCCGTACTCGCCCGGGTGCCGCTGCTGGAGACCTGTGCCGCCGCGCTCGCCGTGCAGAGCGACGGCCCCGAGGAGCTGCGCGCCCGGCTGCTGCCCGCGGTCGGCCGCGGCGACCTCGTCCTGACCGTCGCCTCCGCGGGCCGCACCGGCCACGACGGCGCGGAGCTCGCCGTCACCGCGCGGCCCGTGGACGCGGACAGGGACGCGGACGGGGACGGCGCCGCCCACGACTGGCTGCTCGACGGCGTCCAGACCGCCGTCCCCTGGGCCCCGCACGCCGACCTCGTCCTGGTCCCGGCCTCCGCCGCCGGAGGCCGCACGGTCATCGCCCTCGTCCCGCGCGAGGCGGTCACCGCGGCCGAGCAGATCTCGACCAGCGGGGAGCGCCACGCCGAGCTCCGGCTGGACGCCGTCCGCGTCCCCGCGGGCGACGTGATCACCGCCGACGGCGCCTGGGACCGGCTGCGCCGGCTGCTGACCACCGGCACCTGCGCCCTGGCGCTGGGGCTGGGCACCGCCGTCCTGCGCATGACTGGCTCCTACACCGCCAAGCGCGAGCAGTTCGGGCACCCGCTGGCCACCTTCCAGGCGGTGGCCATGCAGTCCGCCGACCGCTACATCGACCTGCGGGCGATGGAGGTCACCTGCTGGCAGGCCGCCTGGCGGCTGGACCCCGCCGACGTCGCGGTCGCCAAGATCTGGGCCTCGGAGGGCGTACGACGGGTGGTGCAGACCGCGCAGCACCTGCACGGCGGCTTCGGCGCCGACACCGACTACCCGCTGCACCGCTACCACGCCTGGGCCAAACAGCTGGAGCTCTCCCTCGGCCCCGCCGCCGCCCACGAGGAGGAGCTGGGCGACCTGCTGGCCGCCGAGGCCTGAGAGCGCCCGAGCGCCCGCCCACGGCCCGTCGCCGCCGCCCCACAGCCCCGCGGGCCTCAGAGCACGTGCGCCGGGCCCGCGCCGTCCGTCACCAGCGGACGGCCCGCGGCCTCCCAGCCCAGCATGCCGCCGTCGACGTTCACCACGTCGAGGCCCTGCGCGATCAGGTACTGGGCGACCTGCGCCGAGCGGCCGCCGACCCGGCACACGACGTGCACCCGGCGGTCCGCCGGGACCTCCTCGATGCGGGCCACGACCTCGCCCATCGGGATGTGCACCGCGCCCTCGGCGTGCCCGGCGTCCCACTCGTCGTGCTCCCGGACGTCGAGCAGGTAGCCGTCGGCGGGGACCTGCGCCGCGTCCACCGCGGGCAGCTGGGCGTAGAACATGGAACGGACTCCTTCGGTCGGGGCGTGCACGTCGAACGTACCCGACCCGCTAATCGGACCCCTTCGAGGAGCGCACCAGCTCCGCCAGCCGGGCCTCCCGGTTGGCGACCTGGTTGAGGAGGTTCTCCGCGATCTCGTTGAGCAGCCCGTCCGGGTCCTCCGGGGCGAGCTTCATCATCTGCGCGATCGCGCTGTTCTCCAGGTCGGCGGCGAGCGCGGCCAGCCGCTCCTTGCGCTGCGCGAGCCACTCCAGCCGCGCGTACAGCACCTCGGCCTCGCTCGGCTGCTCCTCCTCCGGGACCGGCCCGGCCTCCCACTCCTCCGCGAGCTCCCGCAGGCGCTGCTCGTCGGCGTAGGTGTACGCCTCGTTGACCCGGGCGATGAACTCGCTGCGGCGCTCGACCTCGGCCTCGTCCTGCGCCAGGTCCGGGTGGGCCTTGCGGACCAGCTCGCGGTAGAGCCGCTGCGCCTCCTTGCCCGGCCGCACGCGGCGCGGCGGGTTCGGGTCCTCCTGGGGCCGGACCCCGTCCGAGCCGAGCAGGCCCTCGAAGAGCTCCTCCACCCCCGGCATCGGCATCACGAGGGCGCGCGCCTCCCAGGCACGCTGGATGTCCTCGCGGGAGCCGCTCTTCGCCGCGACCGCCTCCGCGATCAGGGCGTCGAGCTCGTCGAGCCGGGCGTACATCGGGCCGAGCTTCTGGTGGTGCAGCCGGGAGAAGTTCTCGACCTCCACCCTGAAGGTCTCCACCGCGATCTCGAACTCGATCAGGGCCCGCTCGGCGGCACGCACCGCCTGGGCCAGCCGGTCCTGGGGTTCGGAGGATGCGGCGGCCGACTCGGTGCCGGGGGCCGACTCGGTGCCGGGGGAATTCGTCACCGGTCCAGCCTACGAGGAGTGGGGGGCGCCGGTCACAGGGTACGGCCTCGTACCTGCCCCCGGCACACCGGCGCCCGGGCCCTCACACGCCCTGTTCCGCGGCGATCCGCCCGGCCCGCACCTCCGCCACCAGCTCGGCGTGGTCCGCCTCGGTCCGGTCGGCGTACGCGACCGCGAAGGCCGCGACCGCCTCGTCGAGTTGCCCGCCCTTGCCGCAGTAGCCCGCGATCAGCCGGGGGTCCGCGGAGTGCGCGTGCGCCCGGGCCAGCAGCGCGCCCGTCATCCGCGCGTAGTCGTCTATCAGGCCGGCCTCCAGTGCCGCGGGGTCGACGCTGCCCTTGCGGTTGCGGAACTGCCGCACCTGGTGGGGACGGCCGTCCACGTCGGCCCAGCCCAGGAGGCTGTCGCTGACGACCTGCATACGCTTTTGGCCCAGCACCACGCGCCGCCCCTCGTGCTCCACCGCGGGCGCGTCGAACCCGGCCTTCCCCAGGTACGGCAGCAGCGCGGAGGGCCGGGCCTCCTTCACCTGGAGCACCAGCGGCTGACCGAGGTGGTCCAGGAGCAGCACCACGTACGACCTCGTGCCCACGCTGCCCGTCCCGACCACCCGGAACGCCACGTCGTGCACCGCGTACCGGGCCAGCAGCGGCCGCCGGTCCGCACCGATCGTCGCCAGGTAGCCGCCCTCCGACAGGGCCCCGGCGACCGCCGCCGCCTCCCCGTCCGGCACCCGGCGCAGCACAGGGGGCGCGTCGACGAAGCGGCGGCCGCCGCCCTCGACCTCCTCCGTGGCCCGCGCCGCGAACTTGGCGCTGGTGTTGCGGCGCGCCTTCCCGGCCACCAGGCGCAGCGTGCCCGCCAGGTCGCGGGCGTCGGCGTGCGCGACCAGTTCCTCGTCGGCGATGGCGTGCCAGGCGTCCAGCACCGGCATCTTCGCCAGCAGCCGCATGGTGCGCCGGTACGCGCCCACCGCGTCGAAGGCGGCGCCCCGGCACGTGTCCTCGTCGGCCCCGGCCTCGCGCCCGGCCAGCACCAGGGAGGCGGCCAGCCGCTTGACGTCCCATTCCCAGGGGCCGTGGACGGTCTCGTCGAAGTCGTTGATGTCCATGACCAGCCGGCCGAGGTGGTCCCCGTACAGGCCGAAGTTGGCGGCGTGCGCGTCCCCGCAGATCTGGGCGCCGATCCCGGTGACCGGGCCGCCCGCGAGGTCGGCCGCCATCAGCCCGGCCGAGCCGCGCAGGAAGGCGAAGGGGCTCGCCGCCATCCTCCCCACCCGCAGCGGGACGAGTTCCGGGATGCGCCCGAGGCTCGAATCGCGCACCGCCTCTGCCGCGCCCGGCCGGTCGGCGCCCGGAGTGAACACCGCGTGCGCCTCGCGCGGCACCGCCTCCCGGAGCGCCTTGCCCTCCTGCTTGGGCGCGCCGTCGTGCGGCCATCTCTGGAACCCCGCGATGTGCGGAAGCCTGTGCTCCACGTGCTCTTCCTCCCCACGGGCCATGCCCGGTTGGTCACTCCTGGGGGCAATCTAGCCATTTACCGGACCGCGTCCGATGTTTCATGCTTGCCTGGACGGTGAAGACCCGACCCTGATGCTCTTTCAGCCTTCCGCGCCGAACCGCAGCCGAACCGCAGGTGCCCGACGTTGGACGAGATGACCAGGCTTCCCACGACCACGACCCCGCTCGCAGCCACCGGTGTCTCCGCGCTCGTACGCCTCGCCGTGCTCTGCGTCGGTCCCGACGGTGACATCTCGTACTGGAACCGCGGCGCCGAGGAGCTCTTCGGCCACCGCTGGGAAGGCGTGTTCGGCCGCCCGGCGGCCGGACTGCTGCCGCACACCGCGGGCCGGCACCCCGGCGAGCAGGACGCCCTGGAGGTGCTGGACGAGTTCACCCGGTCCGCCTGGGCGGGATCGCTGCCCACCACCGACCGTGACGGCGGCGTCAAGGACGTGGTGTGGTGGTCCTACCGCATCATGGAGCCGGCCGGCCCGAGCCTGCTGGTGATCGCGGCCAACGCCCGCCCGTTGCGGGACACCGGGCCGCGCCTCGCGCTCGGCGACCACCTGCTGCCTTACACCGCCGACGGCACCACCGCCCGCGGCGCCGTCCGCATCATCCCGCGGCTCGCCCCGGCCGCCGACCCCGCGCACGCCGAGCACCTGGCCGGCCGGCTGGGCTCGGTGCTGCCCCGGGTCAGCGCGGGCCGGCTGGACCGGATCGTCCGTCAGATCGTGCCCCTGGGCTACCCGGCGGTGGAGGTCGACGGCACCGTGCTGCTCCCCGTGCTCCCCGAGGAGCACGGCACGACCGTGGCCCAGCCCGCCGCGAACCCCGCCACCGGCCGCACCGCGCGGCCCACCCGGCCCGCCCGGCGCACCCGGCCCGCGCACCCGGAGCTGCTGCCCGGCCCCCGCGGCGACGTCCCGGCGCCGGTACTGGTCCCGGTGGCCGCCCCCAGCGTCTCGCTCGCCCCGGGCCACGTGCTGGACGAGCAGCTCGCCCTGCTCCGGGAGACCGGGGCCAAGGTCGGCACGACCCTCGACCTGGCGACGACCGCCCGCGAGCTGTGCGCCGTCACCGTGCCGCGCTTCGCCGACTTCGCCGCCGTCCTCGTCGTCGACCAGTTGTTCTCCGACGCCGAGCCGCCGAAGGACGACCTGACCGGGGACACGATCATCGCGCGCCGGGTCGCCGTCGCCCACACCGACACCACTCCCGGCCCGTGGGCGGCCGCCCTGCCGGAGGGCGAACTGATCCCGCTGCCCGCCGACTCCACCCCGCGGCTGGGCGAGCCGCTGCTCGTGCCGGTGATAGACCCGGCACTGGCCCGGGACATCGCGCTCGACCTGGGCGTCCCTGGACTCGGCCCGTTACTGCCCGAGCGGTCGATGGTCGTCGTACCGCTCACCGCACGGGGCACGGTGCTGGGACGGATGTGCTTCCTGCGCCACCCCGGACGCCGTCCCTTCGACGCCAAGGACGCCGCGACCGCCGCCGAAGTCGCCGCCCGCGGCGCCGTGCACCTGGACAACGCCCGGCTGCACCGCCTGGAGTCGCGCGCCGCCGCGACCCTGCAGCGCAGCATGATGCCGACCCGCCCGCCCCGCATCCCCGGGGTGCGGATCGCCCACCGGTACATGCCCGGCGACCGTCAGGCCCAGGTCGGCGGCGACTGGTTCGACGCCATCCAGCTGCCCGGCGGGCGCGTGGCGCTGATCGTCGGCGACGTGATGGGCCACGGTCTGCTGTCGGCGGCCGTGATGGGCCAGTTCCGCACCTCCGTGATCACGATGGCCGCCCTCGACCTGCCGCCCGCGCAGTTGCTGCGGCACTTGGACAACCTCGCCCACCGCCTCGGCGCCGAGCACCTGGCGACGTGCGTGTACGCGGTCTACGACCCGATCCACCGGACCCTGACCCTGGCCAACGCCGGCCACATCCCGCCGGTGCTGGCCCGGCACGACGGCCGCAGCGAACTGCTGCAGATCCCCAAGGGCGCCCCGATCGGCGTCGGCGGCGTGCCCTTCGAGACGGTCGAGATCCCGGTACCGGACGGCAGTTGGCTGGTGCTGTGCACCGACGGCCTGGTGGAGGTGCGCGGCCAGGGGATAGACGCCGGCCTGGCGGCGCTGTGCTCCAACGTCATCGAGCCCCAGCAGACCCCCGAGGACGTCTGCGAGCAGATCCTCAGCCGGGTCCACTCCGACGACCGTCGCGACGACGTGGCGCTGCTGGTCGCCAACTTCCAGGGCATCCCCCCCGAGGACGTCGCCGAGTGGCGGCTGTCGATGGACCTCTCCGACGTCCGGCGGGCACGCGCGCTCACCCGTGAGCAGCTGTCGCGATGGGGGCTGGAGGGGGTCAGCGACCTGACCGAGCTCCTGGTCAGCGAGCTGGTGACCAACGCGCTGCGGGTCGCCTCGCACGAGGTGTCGCTGCGGCTGATGCGGGTGGGCAAGCTGCTGGTCGAGGTCAGCGACGACGACCACAACCTGCCGCAGCTGCGCCGCGCGGACGCCGACGACGAGGAGGGCCGGGGCCTGGCCCTGGTCAGCAACCTCTCCCGGCGCTGGGGCACCAGCCGCAAGGCGGTCGGCAAGGTCGTCTGGTTCGAGCTGCCGCTGCCCGTCTGAGCCTGGGGGCGAACCGGGTCGGACCACCCCGATCCGGTCAGATGTAACCTACAAGCATGCAGGCCGGCAAAGGCGCGTCCGTCGAGACGATCCATCGCGAGATGACCGCGTTCGCCCGCCGCGCACGCACCGCGGCGGCCCGTATGCACCCGCAGCTGTCCCTGGTGGCGTACACGCTGCTGGCCCACATGAGCGAGCACCGGGACTGCCGGGCCACGGACCTCGCGCAGGCGTTCCTGCTCGACAAGTCGACGGTCAGCCGCCAGGTCGCCACCCTGGAGCGGCTGGGTCTCGTCGAGCGGCGCCCCGACCCCGCCGACCACCGCGTCCAGGTGCTGCTGCCGACCGCGGCGGGCGCGGCCGTGCTCGCCGAGGCGACCCGCGCCGCACGGCGCATCGTGTGCGGGAGGCTCGCGGACTGGGACGACACCGACCTGGAGCGCTTCGCCGCCTACCTGACCCGCTACAACGACGCCGCGGAGCAGCAGGGCTGACCCGGCGTCAGCCGGTCGCCCCCGCCCCTGAGCCGCAGGCCTCCGCGCCCTCCGTGCAGGCGGCGGCGCCGTCGGGGAGGTACTTCTCCGCCCACGACCCCAGCTCCCCCAGGGCCGGACCGAGCGCCTCGCCGGCTTCGGTGAGGCGGTAGCTCACCCTCAGCGGCGGGCCGGGGTCCACCTCGCGGACGACGATGCCCGCTTCGGCCAGCTCCGTGAGCCGGTCGGAGAGCATCCGTTCGCTGATCTTGGGGATGGCCCGGCGCAGCTCGACGAAGTACGCCGGCCGCTGCGTGAGGACGGCCACGATCAGGCCGCTCCAGCGCTTGCCGAGGATCCCGAAGACGCGGGTCAGCCCGACGTCGACCTTGGCGCACGGCTCCGCGTCGTGCGCGGCCGGCTCAGTCCCCTGTCCCATGGCCACAAGGGTACCCGGCTTGCCGTTGCGTGCTGCAGAAAAGTAAGGTCCTGTGATAGCAATAGCAACGCACGAATTTTTCACTCCGAACTTTACGGAAGTGGAGGCACCCCCATGCCCACGCTGCTGCACCTCGACTCGTCCATCTGGCCCTCCGAGACCTCCGCGTCCCGTGACGTGGCGAACTCCTTCCGCAAGGAATGGGAGGCCCAGCACCCGGGCGGCGTCGTCATCTACCGCGACCTGAACGCCGAGCCCGTGCCGCACCTCGACGCGACCCACTACGTGGGCGGTGCCGAGCACCCGCTGCGCAGCGAGCTGGCCGACGAGCTCGAACGGGCCGACGCCCTCCTGATCAGCGCGCCGATGTACAACTTCTCGATCCCCAGCACCCTCAAGGCCTGGCTCGACCAGGTGATCATCCTGGGCCGCACCGCGGGCGAGCAGCCCTCCGCCGCGGACACCCCGGTCGTCGTGGTGGCCAGCCGCGGCGGCGGCTACGGCCCCGGCACCCCGCGTGAGGACTTCGAGTTCGTGACCAACTACCTGGAGAAGGTCCTGCAGGGCTGCCTCGGCATCACCGACGTCGAGTTCATCGTCCCCGAGCTGACCCTGGCCCGCGTCGTCCCGGCCATGTCCGGCCTGATCGAGGCCTCCGACGCCTCCCGCACCAAGGCCCACGAGCAGGCCACCGCCAAGGCCAAGGAGCTCGCGGCGCGCGTCGCCTGACCCCCGTCCCGGCCGCCCCTCCGTCGTCGTACGTGCCCGGCCGCCCGGGCGTACGGCTACCCCAGGCTCACAGGTTGACGCCGAAGTCCTGCGCGATGCCGCGCAGGCCCGAGGCGTAGCCCTGGCCGACGGCGCGGAACTTCCACTCGGCGCCGTTGCGGTACAGCTCGCCGAAGACCATCGCCGTCTCGGTCGAGGCGTCCTCGGAGAGGTCGTAGCGGGCGAGCTCGTTGTTGTCGGCCTGGTTCACCACACGGATGAAGGCGTTGCGGACCTGGCCGAACGACTGCTGGCGGCTCTCGGCGTCGTAGATCGACACCGGGAAGACGATCTTCTCGACCTCGGCCGGCACGGTGGCCAGGTTCACCTTCACCTGCTCGTCGTCACCCTCACCCTCGCCGGTGAGGTTGTCGCCGGTGTGCTCCACCGAGCCCTCCGGGCTCTTCAGGTTGTTGAAGAACACGAAGTGCTTGTCCGAGACCACCTTGCTCTCGGCGTTGACCAGGAGCGCGCTCGCGTCGAGGTCGAAGTCGGTGCCGGTGGTCGTACGGACGTCCCAGCCCAGACCGACGGTGACCGCGGTCAGTCCCGGGGCCTCCTTCGTCAGCGAGACATTGCCGCCCTTGGAAAGGCTGACACCCATGGGATCTCCCTGCTCATTCCGGCGCGGGCCGCGCCCCTTGACGATTCCTTTGCCCAATCGGTCAACGGTTCTCCCGCGCCGCGGGTTCCCGGCGCCGCACCCGTTCACCTGAGTGCCGTACACGCCCGTGCGACGGGCGTGGGAGCGGTAGAAAGGACCCATGGCCACCGGCTCCCGCGCTCCGTCCGACTCCCCCACCGGCGCCGACGACCCCGGGAGCACCGCCGAGGAGATGGTCGGCGCCCTGCTGACCGCGTCCCGGCTCCTCGTCGCGGTCTCCGCCCGCTCGCTCGCCGCGGTGGAGGAGGCCCTGACCCTGCCGCAACTGCGCATGCTGGTCGTCCTCGAGACGCACGGGGCGCTGAACCTCTCGCAGCTCGCCGCGGAACTGGGCGTCCAGCCCTCCACGGCGCTGCGCATGCTGGACCGCCTGGTGGCGATCGACATGGTCACGCGCGACGCCTCCCCCACCGACCGGCGCACGACCGTCATCTCGCTGACCACGACCGGCCGGCGCACCGTGAACGACGTCACGGAGCGCCGCCGGGCCGAGATCGCCCGCATCGTCGACGCGATGCCCGCAGGACAACGCCGCCACCTCGTCCAGGCCCTCCAGGCCTTCGCCGAGGCCGGCGGCGAGCCCCCCGTCGGCGAGCGCGACGCACATCACGCCGGCTGGTGATCCTCCCGCCGGCATGCGGCGGTCAGGACGGCTGGACACCGCCGACCTGCGGGTATTCCCCAGCCACCCCGAGCTTCGCGGCGGTCGGCTCGACACTGCCCTTCCCGGTGGGCCGGGTGGACGTGCCGGGCAGGACCCAGACCGCGCCCTTGACGTTGTCCTCACCCTGGCGCCGACGATCACTTCGGGGTGACCGTCCTTGTTGACGTCGCCGAGCGCCAGGGTGGTGCCGAACCGCTCCTCGGGTTCCGACGCGCTCGGGCACCGGGGGGGGGGGTCGTTGTAACCGTCGCCGTTGACGTCCCCGACGGCGGTGGTCGTGCCGTCACCGGCCAGCGGACCTCGGCCCACCTCCGGGTTGACGTAGACCAGGCCGCCGGTCCGGCCGCCGATCCGGATCGACGTCACGATCAGGTCGACGGACCCGTCGCGCCGCAGGTCGGCCGGCTGGACGCCCGCGACCGAGGGCATGACGTCGTTGAGCGACTTCACGCCGACCGAGCCGTCCCCCTTGAAGGTGCCGCCGAACTCCACCGAGCCGTCGTAACCGCCGACCAGCACCCGCGCGCCGCGCTGTCCGGGACGCCGGCGGTGTTCTGCGTGATGACGGCCTTGCGCGTGGTGGACACCCCGCTCTTGGAGCCGTGGAGGACGACGACCGCGCCCGCGCGCCCTTGCCCCCGACCTTGGCCGTGGGAGCCGGGACGACCAGGTCCCCGTAGCCGTCGCCACCGCGGCGGCCGCCACGGCAACCACCGTCGCGACACGCCCCGTTCGGATCTTCCCCGCCCTGATTCCCCTCCTGTGTCCACAGTGAGACGCCAGGGAGGGCAGAGGCGGAAGATGAACTCTCCACGAACGGGCCGCACTAGACCCGCAACGCCGGAAGCCGTGGCCGTCGCGTGGCCTGCGTCACTTCCGGGCGCAGGACGCGGAGCACGAGAAACGGGCCCCCGACTGCGACTTTCGTCACGATCGGAGACCCGTCTCCACTGTGTGCGCGAGGGGGGAGTTGAACCCCCACGCCCTTTCGGGCACTGGAACCTGAATCCAGCGCGTCTGCCTATTCCGCCACCCGCGCATGGGTGTTGTCTTCCGGATCCCTTCACACCTTGGGGTCTTCCCCGTCCGGTGCGTCAGCCCCTTCCGACACCCAGAACATTAGCACGCTGCTCAGGGTGGAATCACATCCGTTTCCGGGCACCCCCGAGCGAGGGGAACCGTCCTCTGTTGCGGGACACTGGCATGAGCCGCCTCTACCATCCCTGTGGGGGAGCGGCCGCGGACCATGGCACTGTTGACACCGGTCCCGTGGGACCGACCGGGGAACCAGCGGTTTTCCCAGTGCGTGGATACGATCAGTAAGCAGTACCGGAAGGATCGGACCGGAAGACCACGGCGGACCGCCGTGCGCAACCGCAGGACCTCGAGGAGGGAGGTGCACCGTGGGAGTACTCAAGAAGTTCGAGCAGCGTCTCGAGGGCTTCGTGAACGGCACCTTCGCCAAGGTGTTCAAGTCCGAGGTCCAGCCCGTGGAGATCGCGGGTGCCCTGCAGCGCGAGTGCGACAACAACGCGACGATCTGGAACCGGGACCGCACTGTGGTCCCCAACGACTTCATCGTCGAGCTCAGCACCTCCGACTACGAGCGGCTGAGCCCGTACGCCGTCCAGCTCGGCGAGGAGCTCGCCGGCATGGTGCGCGACTACGCCAAGCAGCAGCGCTACACCTTCATGGGCAACATCAAGGTGAACCTGGAGAAGGCCGACGACCTCGACACCGGCCTGTACCGGGTGCGCAGCCGCACCCTCGCCTCCAGCGAGTCGCAACAGCAGCAGTACCAGCAGCAACAACAGCCCCCCGCCGGCCGCGGTGGCTACGGCTACCCGCCGCAGGCCCCGCAGCGCCCCGCGGGCCCGCCGCCGATGCCGGCCGGTCCGCCGCCCGGCGCCGCGCCGGTCACCAGGCTCCCCGGGAGCGGCCCCACGGCCCCCGGTGGCGCCGGCATGAACGTACGCCGCTGGATCGAGATCAACGGCACGCGCCACCAGATCTCCCGTCCGACCCTCGTGCTCGGCCGCAGCACCGAGGCCGACGTCCGGGTCGACGACCCCGGTGTGTCCCGCCGCCACTGCGAGATCAGGGCGGGATCGCCCTCGACGGTCGTGGACCTCGGGTCGACGAACGGCATCGTGGTGGACGGACAGCACACCCAGCGCGCTACGCTCCGCGACGGTTCACGGATCGTCGTGGGCAGTACCACCATCGTGTACCGGCAAGCCGAAGGGTGAAGCGGGGGCAATGTCAGAGCTGACCCTGACGGTCATGCGGTTGGGTTTCCTCGCCGTACTGTGGCTGTTCGTCATCGTGGCCGTGCAGGTCATCCGCAGCGACCTGTTCGGCACGCGGGTGACCCAACGGGCGGGCGGGCGCCGCGAGGCCCAGTCGCGCCCGCCGCAGCAGCGCCAGCAGGCGCAGCCCGCGCAGGGCCGCCAGCAGCAGAACAACAACAACCGGGCCCGGCGCGGTGCCCCCACCAAGCTGGTGGTCTCCGAGGGCTCGCTCGCGGGCACCACGGTCGCGCTCCAGGGGCAGACGATCACCCTGGGCCGGGCTCACGATTCCACGATCGTGCTCGACGACGACTACGCGTCCAGCCGCCATGCCAGGATCTACCCGGACCGCGACGGCAACTGGATCGTCGAGGACCTGGGATCCACCAACGGCACCTTCATGGACCGGAACCGGCTCACCACGCCGACCCCGATCCCGCTCGGTGCCCCGATCCGCATCGGCAAGACCGTCATCGAGCTGCGGAAGTAGTCGCACAATGGGCGAGCACAGCCAGCGAGCGCGAGCGAGAGGGTGGGCAGCGTGCGGATGTACCCGGAGCCGACGGGCGAGGTGCGCATGACTCTGTCGCTGCGCTTCGCCGCCGGCTCTCACAAGGGAATGATCCGGGAGGGCAACGAGGACTCCGGCTACGCCGGCCCGCGGCTGCTCGCCATCGCCGACGGCATGGGCGGCCAGGCCGCCGGTGAGGTCGCCTCCTCCGAGGTGATCTCCACCCTCGTCCCCCTCGACGACGACATCCCCGGCTCGGACATCCTCACCTCCCTCGCCACCGCCGTGCAGCGGGCCAACGACCAGCTGCGCGTCATGGTCGAGGAGGACGCCCAGCTGGAGGGCATGGGCACCACGCTCACCGCCCTGCTCTGGACCGGCCAGCGGCTCGGCCTGGTGCACGTCGGCGACTCCCGTGCGTACCTGCTGCGCGACGGCGTGCTCACCCAGATCACCCAGGACCACACCTGGGTGCAGCGGCTCGTCGACGAGGGCCGGATCACCGAGGAGGAGGCCGGCACGCACCCGCAGCGCTCGCTGCTGATGCGCGCCCTGGACGGCCGCGGCCAGGTCGAGCCCGACCTGTCGGTCCGCGAGGTCCGGGCCGGCGACCGCTACCTGATCTGCTCCGACGGCCTGTCCGGCGTCGTCAGCCACCAGACCCTCGAGGACACCCTCGCCGGGTACCAGGCGCCCGCCGAGACCGTGCAGGAGCTGATCCAGCTCGCCCTGCGCGGCGGCGGCCCCGACAACATCACCTGCATCGTCGCCGACGTCCTGGACATCGACGACGGCGACACCCTGGCCGCGCAGCTCCACGACACCCCCGTCGTCGTGGGCGCCGTCGCCGACAGCCGGCACCACTCGCCGCTGTCCGACCCGCGGCATCTGCAGACCCCGGCCGGCCGCGCCTCCGAGCTCGGCCGTCCGCCGGCCCCCGACGGTGCCTTCGGTCCGCCCGGGAGCGGGAACCCGCAGGTCGGCGCCCCCGTGGGCGGCTTCGGCGCGTTCGAGGACGAGGAGCTGAGCAAGCCCCGCAGACGCGGCCGGTGGCTCAAGCGCTCGCTGCTCCTGCTGGTCGTCCTCGGTGTCATCGGCGGCGGCCTGTACGGCGCGTACCGCTGGACCCAGACGCAGTACTACGTCGGCGTCAAGGGCGACCACGCGGCGATCTACCAGGGCATCGAGCAGAAACTGGCCTGGGTCAACCTGTCGAAGGTCCATGAGGACCGCCCCGGTATCGAACTCAAGTACCTACCGCAGAACCAGCGCAAGTACGTCACGGCCACGATCGCCGCCAGCGGACTCGGCGACGCGCGCCGGACCGCGGACGAGCTCGAGCACCAGGCGAAGGTCTGCCAGACCAAGGAAGCCATCGACAAGTCCAAGGCCGCCGCGGCGGAGAAGGCCAAGAAGGACGCGCAGAAGGGCGCCGACACCGCCACCGGCAAGACCACCGGCAGCCCGTCCCCCGACGCGTCCGGCTCTCCCAAGCCCGGCACGACCCCCTCCACCAGCCCGTCGACCAGCCCCACCCTCTCCGACGAGGACCAGTCGCTGGCCCAACAGTGCCCCAGCGGCAGCTAGTGAGCAGGAGGGGCGTCAGTCCAGCATGAGCGTTGTCACCAACACCACGACCATCACATCCGTCGGCGCACCGAGCCGCCGCAACACCGAGCTCGCGCTCCTGGTCTTCGCGGTCCTGATCCCGGTCTTCGCGTACGCGAACGTCGGGCTGGCGAAGAAGGGCACCCTGCCCGCCGGCATGCTCGCGTACGGCCTCGGCCTCGGCGCCATCGCCGTCGTCGCGCACCTGGTCGTCCGCAAGTTCGCCCCCTACGCGGACCCCCTGATGCTGCCGATCGCCACCCTGCTGAACGGCATGGGCCTGGTGTTCATCTGGCGGCTGGACCAGGAGCCCACGCTCCCCGGCGGTTCCTCCGCGCCGACGCAGCTGATGTGGTCGACGCTGGGCGTCGCGCTCTTCCTCGGCGTCCTGGTCTTCCTCAAGGACCACCGCATCCTGCAGCGCTACACCTACATCTCGATGGTCGTGGCGCTGGTCCTGCTGATCCTCCCGGTGTTCTTCCCGCCGGTCTACGGCGCGCGGATCTGGATCACCGTCGCGGGCATGTCCATCCAGCCCGGTGAATTCGTGAAGATCATCATCGCGGTGTTCTTCGCGGGCTACCTGATGGTCAAGCGGGACGCGCTCGCGCTCGCCAGCCGCCGCTTCATGGGGATGTACCTGCCCCGCGGCCGTGACCTCGGCCCGATCCTGGTGATCTGGGCCCTCAGCATCCTCATCCTGGTCTTCGAGACCGACCTGGGCACCTCGCTGCTCTTCTTCGGCCTCTTCGTGATCATGCTCTACGTCGCCACCGAGCGCACCAGCTGGATCGTGTTCGGTCTGCTGCTGTCCGTGGGCGGCGCGGTGGTCGTCGGCAGCTTCGAGTCGCACGTCCACAGCCGTGTGGAGGACTGGCTCAACCCGTTCCGCACCGTCGAGGCCGGCCAGGGCGCCAGCCAGCCAGCGCAGGCCATGTGGGCCTTCGGCTCCGGTGGCCTCTTCGGATCGGGTCTCGGCCAGGGTTACTCCCGGCTCATCGGCTTCGCGGCCAAGAGCGACTACATCCTGGCCACCGTCGGGGAGGAACTGGGCCTGGCGGGCCTGATGGGCATCCTGCTGCTCTACGCACTCCTGGTGGAGCGCGGCGCCCGCACCGCGCTGGCCGCCCGTGACCCCTTCGGCAAGCTGCTGGCGATCGGCCTGTCCGGGGCCTTCGCGCTCCAGGTGTTCGTCGTGGCCGGCGGTGTCACCGGGCTCATCCCGCTGACCGGTATGACCATGCCGTTCCTGGCACAGGGCGGTTCCTCGGTGATCGCCAACTGGGCCCTGGTCGCCATCCTGCTGAGAATCAGCGACACCGCGCGCCGCCCGGCGCCGACCCCCGCCTCGTCCCCCGATGCCGAACCGACCCAGGTGGTGCGGACCCAGTGAACAAGCCCCTGCGCCGAGTCGCCATCTTCTGCGGACTGCTCGTGCTCGCCCTGCTCGTCAGGGTGAACTACATCCAGTTCGTGCAGGCCGACGAGCTCAAGAACGACGCGAACAACCGACGGGTCACGATCAACCAGTACGCGACGCCGCGCGGCGACATACTCGTCGACGGCAAGGCGATCACCGGCCACACCGAGACCACGGGCAGCGACTTCAGGTACAAGGCCACCTTCAAGAACGGGAAGATGTGGGCGCCGGTCACCGGCTACGCCTCGCAGGCCTTCGGAACGACCCTGCTCCAGGGCGTCGAGGACAAGATCCTCACCGGTGACGACGACCGGCTCTTCTTCACCCGCACCGTCGACGTGCTGTCCGGCAGGCAGAAGCAGGGCGGCGACGTCGTCACGACCCTCAACGGCGCCGCCCAGAAGGCGGCCTTCGAGGGCCTGGGCAACAAGAAGGGCGCGGTCGCGGCCATCAACCCGCAGACCGGAGCCATCCTGGCCCTGGCGAGCACGCCTTCGTACGACCCCTCCTCCTTCGCCGGCAACTCGCAGAAGGACAGCGAGGCCTGGAACGCCCTGCAGAAGAAGAACAACCCCGACGACCCGATGCTGAACCGGGCACTGCGGCAGACCTACCCGCCGGGCTCCACGTTCAAGGTCGTCACGGCGGCCGCGGCGCTGCAGGACGGGCTGTACGACGACATCGACGAGCCGACCGACTCCGAGGTGCCGTACATCCTCCCGGACACCAACAACCAGGAACTGAAGAACGAGGGCGGCATCGCCTGCAAGAACGTCTCCCTGAGGGAGGCGCTGCGGGTCTCGTGCAACTCCGTCTTCGGCAAGCTCGGAGCGACCCTCGGCCGCGACAAGATGGTCGAGGAGGCCGAGAAGTTCGGCTTCAACGAGGAGCAGTTCGTCCCGGTCCGCGTGGCGGCCAGCAACTTCTCCACCAAGATGGACAGGCCGCAGACGGCACTGTCGTCCATCGGCCAGTTCGAGACCGCCGCCACCCCGCTGCAGATGGCGATGGTGGCCGCGGCGATCGCCAACGACGGCAAGCTGATGAAGCCGTACATGGTGAGCGAGCTCCGCGGCTCGAACAACAAGCTCGTGGACAGCATCAGCCCCGAGGAGCTCTCGCAGCCGCTCAGCGCGGAGAACGCGCAGAAGCTCCAGCAGATGATGGAGACCGTCGTGCAGTCGGGCACCGGCACCAACGCCCAGATCCCGGGCGTCACGGTCGGTGGCAAGACCGGTACCGCCCAGCACGGCGTCGACAACAGTGAGAAGCCTTACGCATGGTTCATCTCATACGCGAAGACGGACAGCGGCTCCCCGGTGGCCGTCGCCGTCGTGGTCGAGGACGCCAGCGCGAACCGCGGCGACATCTCCGGTGGCGGCTTCGCCGCGCCGATCGCCAAGAGCGTCATGGAGGCCGTGCTGAACAAGTGATGCCGGTCACACCGTATCCATGGATGTGCGCTATGTCGCACGTCGCGATACCGGTCGTATATCGGCTACCGGCGAGGACCGGGATCGGCACGCGGCGACGGGTACGGTATGCCCGAGCAGCCACACGGACGGTTTAGGAAGGGCAAGCGCTATGGAAGAGCCGCGTCGCCTCGGCGGCCGGTACGAGCTGGGCTCGGTGCTCGGCCGTGGTGGCATGGCCGAGGTGTACATCGCCCATGACACCCGGCTCGGCCGCACCGTCGCCGTGAAGACGCTCCGGGTGGACCTCGCCCGCGATCCGTCCTTCCAGGCCCGGTTCCGCCGTGAGGCCCAGTCGGCCGCCTCGCTGAACCACCCGTCGATCGTCGCGGTCTACGACACCGGCGAGGACTACGTCGACGGGGTCTCCATCCCGTACATCGTCATGGAGTACGTGGACGGCTCCACCTTGCGTGAGCTGCTCCACTCCGGGCGGAAGCTCCTGCCGGAGCGTTCGCTGGAGATGACCATCGGCATCCTCCAGGCCCTGGAGTACAGCCACCGGTCCGGCATCGTGCACCGCGACATCAAGCCCGCGAACGTGATGCTGACCCGGAACGGCCAGGTCAAGGTCATGGACTTCGGCATCGCCCGCGCCATGGGCGACTCCGGCATGACCATGACGCAGACCGCGGCCGTGATCGGCACCGCCCAGTACCTCTCCCCGGAGCAGGCCAAGGGCGAGACCGTCGACGCGCGCTCCGACCTGTACTCCGCCGGCTGCCTGCTCTACGAGCTGCTCACCGTGCGGCCGCCCTTCGTCGGGGACTCCCCGGTCGCGGTGGCGTACCAGCACGTACGCGAGGAGCCGCAGCCGCCGAGCGTCTACGACCCCGAGGTCACGCCCTCGATGGACGCCATCGTGCTCAAGGCGCTGACCAAGGACCCGGACTACCGCTACCAGTCCGCCGACGAGATGCGCGCCGACATCGAGGCCTGCCTCGACGGCCAGCCCGTCGCCGCCACGGCCGCGCTGGGCGCCGTCGGCTACAACGGCGGCGGCTACGGGGGCTACGGCAACGACGCCCCCACCACGGCCCTCCCGCCCCAGCAGGACGCCGGCACCTCGATGCTGCCGCCCATGCGCGAGGACGACGGCGGCTACGGCTACGACCAGCCCCAGGGCAACGGCCGGCGCAAGCCGAAGAAGAGCAACACCTCCACGATCCTGCTGGTCGTCGCGGCCGTCCTGGTCCTGATCGGCGCGATCTTCATGGGCAAGGCGCTGTTCTCCGGGAACAGCAGCGGCAACGACACGGTGGCCGTCCCGCAGTTCGTTGGCGACACCAAGTCGGAGGCCGAGGACCGGGCCTCGAACGGCGGGATCACCATCACCTTCGGTCAGGCGATCTTCTGCGCCGACCAGCCCAAGGACCACGTCTGCAAGCAGTCGGCCGAGGTCGACAGCAAGATCCCCAAGGACCAGAGCGTCACCCTGCAACTCTCCAAGGGCACCGAGAAGGTCGAGGTCCCGGACGTCACCGGTGACTCCTTCGAGGACGCCGAGGCGAAGCTGAAGGAAAAGGGCTTCGAGGTCGACAAGCAGTCCAAGACCTCCAACGAGGAGGAGGGCACGGTCCTCAAGCAGAACCCCGAGGGCGGTGCGAAGCGGGACAAGAACTCGACGATCACGCTCACCGTGGCCGTGGCGCCTGAAGAGGTCACGATCAAGGACGTGAGCAACAAGAGCCAGGCGGAGGCCACTCAGATCCTCGAGGCGGACGGCCTGAAGGTGACCGTCACCGAGCAGGAGTCCGCCGACCACGCCCAGGGCACGGTCATCTCGACCAACCCGACGGCCGGGAGCACGATCAAGGCGGGCCAGACGGTCACCCTGTTCATCGCCAAGCCCCCGTCCACCAACGCGATCCCCGACCTGAAGAACAAGACGGTCGGGGAGGTCAGCGGCATCGCGCAGGAATTCGGCGTGGTGCTGGCGTTCGCGCCCGGCTCGTCGCAGGACGGGAACGCCATCGTCCAGGCCCAGAACCCGCAGCCGGGCACCCAGATGAAGCCGGGTGACACCCTGACGATCTTCGCCCGGGACCAGAACGGTGGCGGAGGCTTCATCAACGGAGGCAACGGCGGCTGACGCCGAACGCACCGGAAACGGAAGGGGGGGGGGGGCACACCAGCCCCGGGCCCAGCCGGTGTTGGCGCCCCCCGGGCGGGGGGGGGGCGGGCCCGCCGCCCCCCCCGCCCCGCCAACCATCAGCCGCATGCCCCTGCCC
>NZ_JBHWGA010000002.1:63047-230524 GCF_042733315.1 Streptomyces sp. NPDC059718 | reverse complement strand
CTCCCCCGGGCACAACCCGGGGGGGGTTGGAAACCAATACGGATCAATCGGCGGCTCACGCCTAAGCCACCTAAAACGTACGGGCCCGCGGACATCACGTCCGCGGCCCCTTCCGTTTGTGCCCCCCGCTCGTGCGGGCGGCTCCTGCGCGTCAGCCCAGCTCCGCCGGAGGCGTCCGCTTCGCGTCCACCTTCTGGGTACGGACGAGTTCGGCCCACACGATGTAGCGGTCGCGCGAGGTGTAGACCGGGGTGCAGGTGGTGAGCGTGAGGTAGCGGCCGGCCTTCTTCTTGCCGCTCTCCTTCGGGATCTGGTCGATGACCTCGACGTTGTACTTCGAGGTCTCGGGGAGCACCTTGTAGACCTTGTAGACGTACCAGGTGTCGCGGTTCTCGAAGACGACCGGGTCGCCGTTCTTGATCTTGTCGATGTTGTGGAACTTCGCGCCGTGGCCGTCGCGGTGCGCGGCGAGCGTGAAGTTGCCCTGCTTGTCCCCGGGCATGGCGGACTCGACGGGCTCGGTGTAGTAGCCGGCGACACCCTCGTTGAGCACCTTCGTGGAGGTGCCCTTCTTCACCAGGACCTCGTAGTTCCTGCCCATGGCGGGGACGTGGAGGAAGCCGATGCCGCCCTTGGTGTCGAGCTTGCCCGGGGCGCTGTCTGCCCACTGGCGCCTTATGGCATCGCCCTCGTGCTTGGCGGCACGGTCGGCGAGGACGTTGGTCCACCAAAGGGAGTAGACGACGAAGAGCCCGAGGATCACGCCCGCGGTGATGAGGAGTTCACCGATCAGGCTGACGGTGGCGGCGAACCACGAGAGCCGGTGCCGGGCGGGCACGGCTTCCCGGGCGCGGTCGTGCTGGGTGGTCGTCACCACTTGCCCCGATCTTTGTGCGTCCGTACCTGGCTCAGCCGACCAAGGCGGGCGGCTTGCCCTTGCTGCGCGGCCATTCCTCGACCATCTTGCCCCAGACGATCAACCGGAACTTGCTGGTGAACTCCGGTGTGCACGTGGTCAGTGTGATGTAGCGGCCGGGCCTGGTGAAGCCGGATCCGTCGGGGACCGGCTTGATCACCGAGATGTTGGAGGGCGGGGTCGAGGGCAGCGTGCTCGTGATCTCGTACGTGTAGTACGTGCTCTCCGTCTCGACCACGACCTTGTCCCCCGCCACCAGTTTGTTGACGTAGCGGAACGGTTCGCCATGGCTGTTGCGGTGAGCGGCGAGGGCGAAGTTGCCCTGCTTGTCCCAGGGCATGGCCGTCTCCAGCTCGCCCGAGTAGTGGCCGATCATGCCCTTGTCGAGCACCTTGTGCTTGTCGACGCCCTCGGCGATGGGTGCCTTCACGTCCAGCTTCGGGATGTACATGATCGCGAAGCCCTGCCCGGGCGAGAAGGCGCCGGGGTCGCGGGCCGGGTCCTTCTCGCCTTGCCACTGCTTCTGCAGGTTGTTGGCGGCGCCGCCGGCCTGCTGGTGGGCGAGGACGTTGGTCCACCACAACTGGTAGGTCACGAAGAGCAGCATCAGCACGCCCAGGGTGATGAACACCTCGCCGGCCACCCGGCTGGCGATCACCGCGGGGCTCTCCTTGGCCGCGCGCGCGGCCCGTCGGGCCTCCATGCGGGACCTGGGTGCGGCCGGCGTCGACGCCATGGGGGCCGTGACGGCCCCTGTGGCGGCCTGGGAAGCCTCGGGGGCACCGGAACGCCTCCTTCCCCTGCCGCCGCGCCGTGCGGCCTCCTGGGCCGCTTTCCGGCGGGCCGCACGTCCACCGCCCTCGGGCGCCGGGACGACGGGGGGCGGCTGCGGGGTCTCCTCCCGGTCCTGCTCCGGCTCGCGCTCGCGCTCCGGCTCTGACCCGGTCACCACGGGCATCGCCATGGTGTCGCCGGGCGCGCCCGCGACCCGGCGGCGCGCGGCGGCGCGCTCCTCGTCGGTGAGGGGACGCCGGACGGCCCTGAACCCCTCGGCGTACGGCTGCTCGGCCGGCCCTCCGTGCCGGGGGCGCGGCTCGGGCGGCTCCTCGGGGCCCGGCGCGGACGACGGCCGGGACGGCCACGGGTCGGCCGGCTGCGGCTCGTAGGCGGGCCTCGTGGACCCGTAGTACCCCTGCTCCTGCCCTTGCCCCTGCCCCCGTTCGTACACCTGCTGGCCCGGCACCGCGGCCAGGGGAGTGACCGGCTGCGCGGGCGCGGGCGGCGTCGTGGGGGGCGGCGTAGGTGGCGCCGCGGCGGGCTCCGCGCCGGAGTCCGCGCCGGAGTCCGTGCCGGAGTCCGTGCCGGACTCCTGGGCGGGCCGGGCCGCGCGGCGCCCGGTGCTGGGCAGCGGGTCGTTGAGCGGGTCGGCCAACTGCTCCACCACGGCGGCGAATTCGGCGGTGTCACCGAAGTGCCGATGCGCGGTCACGCAGTCACGCCCTGGTTCCGACCACAGGCGCGAGGCCCGCGGAACGCTCGACGGCGCCCTTGTCGCCGCATTCCACCAGCCAGTTGGCGAGCATCCGGTGCCCCCATTCGGTGAGCACCGACTCGGGATGGAACTGGACGCCCTCCACCCGGGCGCTGCGGTGCCGCAGTCCCATGATGATGCCGTTCTCCGTCCAGGAGGTGATCTCCAACTCCTCCGGCACCGTGTCCCGTTCGACCGCCAGCGAGTGGTAGCGGGTCGCGGTGAACGGCGTCGGCAGCCCCGCGAAGACCCCGCGGCCCTCGTGGGTCACCAGGGAGGTCTTGCCGTGCAGCAGCTCCGGCGCCCGGTCCACCACACCGCCGTACGCCACCGCCATGGACTGCAGTCCGAGGCAGACCCCGAAGACCGGGACGTCGGTGGCGGCGCAGTGGCGCACCATGTCGACGCAGACGCCGGCCTCCTCGGGGGTGCCGGGCCCGGGGGAGAGCAGGACGCCGTCGAAGCCGTCCTGGGCGTGGGCGAGCTCCACCTGGTCGTTGCGGAGCACTTCGCACTCGGCGCCCAATTGGTACAGGTACTGGACCAGGTTGAAGACGAAGCTGTCGTAGTTGTCGACGACGAGGATGCGCGCGCTCATCGGACGGCTGCCATCCCCTCGTCGACGGTCACGTCCCCGAACGGCAGCAGCGGCTCCGCCCACGGGAAGACGTACTGGAAGAGCACGTAGACGGCGACGAGGACCAGCACCAGAGAGATGAGTGCCTTCAGCCACACGTTGCCCGGCAGATGCCGCCAGATCCAGCCGTACATGCGCCGCCTTCCTGCCCTCCGTGCCCGTGCCTCGCCCAAGATTAGCCCGACAAACCCTCCGGCATACCGTCCTCCACAGGGCGTGTGGATTCCAGGTGCCCCCAGGTGATGAGCCGGTGGCTGTGGCCCCACTCGGGATCGCACGTGGTCAGGGTCAGATAGCGGCCGGGAACGGTGTACCCGGACTTCACCGGGACGGGATCGATCACAGCGACGTCGGTGGGGACGGTGCGGTAGGGTGCGCGGTCGATCTCGTAGGTGTACCAGGTGCGCCCGTCGGTCAGGACGACCTCGTCGCCCTCGCGCAGCCTGGGGAAGTCCTTGAACGGGTCGCCGTAGGTGCGGCGGTGGCCGGCGACGGCGAAGTTGCCCACGGCGCCGAGCCGGGCGGTGTTCGCGTAGTGGCCGAGGCCCTTCTTCAGGGTGCCGGTGCCCGTCCCCTCCAGCACGGGCTTGTGCCAGGAACGGCCCAGCCGCGGGACGTACATCACCGCGAAGGCCGTGCCGTCCCGGTAGGGCGCCGCGGCCGGCCCCGACGGGGAAGGGGACGCCGAGGGGGTGGCACCGCCCGCGCCTTCGGGTGACGGATCGGCCGCGGCGACGGGCCCGGTCGCCCAGCGGTCCTGCAGCCGGTCGATCTCCCCGTCCATCGCGCGGTCCGCCCGTACACCGGTCCAGAACAGCACGTAGCAGACGAAGAGCACGATCAGCGCGCCCACGGTGATGCACAATTCGCTCAGCGTCCGCACCACCAGGCGCATGCTCACCCCACAGGCTTGGCGTACTGCAGGTCCACTGTGCCGGAGTAGCCGGGAAGAGTCACCCGTCGTTCGTCCTCGACCTTCCAGCCGAGCCCGTAGGCCTGGACGTACTGCAGGTAGTTCTGGATCGCGGGGCTGGCGTCGAGCGCCTTGTGCAGCTTCTCCTGGTCGCCGACGGCCGTGATGGTGTACGGCGGGGAGTAGACGCGGCCCTGCAGGATGAGCGTGTTGCCGACGCAGCGCACCGCGCTGGTGGAGATCAGCCGCTGGTCCATCACCTTGATGCCGGAGGCGCCGCCCGCCCACAGGGCGTTGACCACGGCCTGCAGGTCCTGCTGGTGGATGACGAGGTCGTTCGGCTGCGGATTCGGCACGCCCGGGACGAGCGCCGTCGCGTCCGGCGGCGCGTCGTTCAGGGTGACCGAGACGGCGGGACCGGTGAGCTTGAGGGTGCCGGCCTCGGCGCCGAGCCGCGCCAGCTCCTTGCGGGTGGCGTCGCTGACGCCGCTGTCGGTGTGGGCGAGTCCGTCGACGTCCTCGCGCACCCCGGCGAGCTCGTTCTCCAGCTGCTCGTTCTGCCGGCTCTTCTCCTGGACACGGTCCGACAGGCGCAGCAGCGGGTCGTCGGTGCGGATGTCCAGGCCCTTGGCGGTGTCGAAACTCATCCAGAACAGCAGACCGGCCATCGCGAAGACCCCGGCGCTGAGTACGCGAAGCACCACAGACCGGGCGGATCGGGGGCCCGGGGAGGCGTCCACCGGATTGCTCACCGTAGCCTTATCTCCTTCCAACCCGCGGAAGCACTACGCTAACGGACGCCCGGAGGCGTGGGCCCCCCTGCCGTCGGGCCGCTCATACAAGACGTCACACGCGCGGTTACGCAGCGCATCGACAGGAGAGTCCCTCGTGCCGAAGTCACGGATCCGCAAGAAGGCCGACTTCACTCCGCCCCCGGAGAAGACCACCCCCATAAAGCTGAAGTCCGGCCGCGGCTGGGTGGCTCCGCTCATGCTGGCACTGTTCCTCGTCGGCCTGGCCTGGATCGTGGTCTTCTACGTGACGCAGGGCAGCTTCCCGATCGAGCAGCTGGGCAACTGGAACATCGCCGTCGGCTTCGGCTTCATCGCGGGCGGGTTCGTCGTGTCCACGCAGTGGAAGTAGCAGATCGCACAGTTATCCACAGGCGTCATCCACAGTGTTGAAAAGGTCGCATGATCTGTGGATAACCGTCAGCCGGTTGACACCGGTGTGACCGGTGGTCCGTTGTACGGACCACCGGTCTTTCGTTGATCTTGCAGGTCAGACACGGTGTGTAGGGGCACGCGCACGGCTTGCCCACAGGATGCACAGGAGGCCTCCGCCTCTCTGTGGATAACGTCTGATCAACGGTGCGCGTTACGGCCTAGCCGGAGATATTCGCGACCCCGGCCCACACCGTGACCGCCACGGCGAGCAGCATCGCCACGCACGTCCCCCACTGGACCAGCGCCCGGCGCGAACGCGGCGCGTACGCCATCGCGACGGCGATGATCGCCCCGGTGACGAGACCGCCGATGTGCGCCTCCCAGCTGATGCCCCCCCAGGTGAAGGTGAACAGCAGGTTCAGCCCGAGCAGGATCAGGACGGGCCGCATGTCCATCCGCAGCCGCTTCACGAAGACGGCCGTGGCGCCGAAGAGCCCGTAGATCGCGCCCGAGGCACCCAAGGTCAGGGTCTCCGGGGCCAGCAGCACCACCAGCGCGCTGCCCCCCAGTCCCGCGACCAGGTAGAGCGCGGTGTAGCGGGCCCGGCCGAGCAGCGTCTCCAGCGGGCCGCCGATCCACCACAGCGAGAGCATGTTGAAGGCGATGTGCGCGACCTCCTGGTGGAGGAACATCGAGCTCACCAGCCGGTACCACTCGCCGGGTCCGCCCGCCACGCCGCACACCGCGGTGCCGGGGGCGTAGCACGGGACGAAGAGCCCCAGCTCGGTGACGAACTGCTTGCCCTCGACCCTGGCGAGCAGGAAGACCAGCAGGTTCAGCCCGATCAGGATCTTGGTGACCAGCCGGGGGTCCCCGGCGACCGAACCGCCCGCCACCGTACGGGGTTCGGCGGCCTGGGCCGCACGACGGCCCTCCCGCACGCACTCCGGGCAGTGGAAGCCCACGGACGCGTTGATCATGCACTCCGGACAGATCGGCCGCTCGCAGCGGGAGCAGCGGATGCCGGTCTCCCGGTCCGGGTGCCGGTAGCAGCGGACGGCCTGGTCGGTCATGTGTCAGCCCTTCGCAGCGGAATCGCCCCGCCCGTCATACGCACGGGCGGGGCGTTCGGGTTCCCGGGACCCTAGCGACGCTCGATCACGACGCTCTGGATCACCACGTCCTCCAGCGGACGCTCGGTGCGCGGGTTGGTGGGGGCGGTCGCGATGGAGTCCACGACCTTCTGGCTGGCGGGGTCGGTGACCTCGCCGAAGATGGTGTGCTTGCGGGTGAGCCACGCCGTCGGGGAGACCGTGATGAAGAACTGCGAGCCGTTGGTGCCCGGGCCGGCGTTCGCCATGGCCAGGAGGTAGGGCTTGGTGAAACCGAGGTCCGGGTGGAACTCGTCGGGGAACTGGTAGCCGGGGCCGCCGGTGCCGTTGCCCAGCGGGTCGCCGCCCTGGATCATGAAGCCGGAGATGACCCGGTGGAAGACCGTGCCGTCGTAGAGGTGCTCGTGGGAGGTCCGGCCGGTGTGCGGGTCCGTCCACTCACGGGTCCCCTCCGCGAGCTCCACGAAGTTCTTGACCGTCTTCGGCGCGTGGTTCGGCAGCAGCCGGACGGTGATGTCCCCGTGGTTGGTCTTCAGGGTGGCGTAGAGCTGCTCGGCCACGATCTTGCCTTCCATAGTCCTCACTGACAGGGGCAAATCCTCGCACGCCACGCCTTCCCGCACGCAACTGTCGCGCCGCAGGTCATCCGGTGGCATCGTCGGTGACGGCTCCCCTTGACCCGGATGCCCGTACGCACATGCCGTACCCCGCGGCGGCGGGCATGATTTCAAACCGGGTGGAAAGGCGAAAACCGAACGCCACCGAGGAGGAGGTTCTCGTGACCCGCATCGACAGCGTGCGCGACGCAGCCGAGAGGACGAGGGTCAGCGTGCGGCACGCCGCGGACGTGGTGGCGCCGTACGCCGACACAGCGAAGCTCAACGCCGCGCACTACACGGACGAGGCCAGGCTCTACCTGGCACCGCGGGTGTCGGCGGCCGGGCGGCAGGCCCGCGCGGCGGCCCGGACGCAGTACGACGCGCACCTGGCGGCGCGTCTCGACCAGGCCCTGGCGGCGGTGCCGCCGGGCGTCCAGCAGAAGGTGGGGACCGCCGCCCGGCGCACCCGTGACACCGCCCGTCTGGCGGCGGAGTTCACAGCGCCGCGGATGGGCCAGGCGGTGACCACCGTGCGCAGCGTCGCGGCTCCGGCCGCGGAGGAGGCGGCCGCCCGCAGCGCCGCCGCGGTCGCCGTGCTGCGCAGCCACGTCACAGCGGACGACATCCGCAAGCTGGAGCGCCGCCGCGAGCGCCGCGCCCGCAACGGGCGGTTCGCCAAGGGCCTGCTGCTGGCGGGCCTCGTCGCCGGGGCCGGCTTCGCGGCGTGGAAGTGGTGGAGCAAGCAGACCAACCCCGACTGGCTGGTGGAGCCCGCGCCCGCCACCGAGGTCGCCGACCGCGCCTCCCTCAACGGCGGCGTCGAGGCCGACGCCTCGTTCGGCAAGGTCGACGGCTCCCCGGTGGACGCACTCGACCCGGAGGTACAGGCCAAGCAGGCGGAGTCGGACGCCGACGACCGCCGCGACCGCGGGGACACCCACCCGTGACGTGACGGCCCGGACACCGGCGGCGGTGTGTGACACGACCGGCAGGAGGGCGGCGGACCCGTGACGGGTCCGCCGCCCTCCTGCCGTACGCACCCGTCACCGTCCGGACGGCGCGGGCAGCGGCAGGACCTCCTCCTCGGCCTCCGGGTCGGCGATCTCCGCGGGCACCCCGCGCAGGGCGTACAGCGCCACGACGGCGCCGACGGCGAGCAGCGCCGCCCCCACCACGGTGGTGACCTGGACGCTGTGGCAGAAGGCGTCCTTCGCGGCCGCCAGCAGCGCGGCCCCGTCCGCCCCCGGCACCCGGGCGGCGGCCTCGGCGGCCCCGCCCACCGACTCGCGGGCGGCGTCCGCGGCGCCTGTGGGCAGTCCCGCGGGCAGGGCGAGCGCGTCACGGTAGACCGCGCCGAGCAGCGAGCCGAGGACCGCGATGCCCAGCGAACCGCCCATCTCCATGGCGGTCTCCGAGACGGCGGCGGCCGCACCCGTCCGCTCCTTGGGGGCACTCGCGAGGATCGTGTCGTTGGTGACCGAGACGATCAGGATGATGCCCGCGCCGTTGGCGACCAGCGGCGCCAGCAGCTGCCAGTACGGCGTCCCGGGCGTGGAGAGCCGGCCGAGCACCGCGGTGCTCGCGGCCAGCAGCACCAGGCCGAGGGCCACCACCCGTGCCCGGCCCAGCCGCGGGATCAGCGCGGTGGCCAGCGGCGCGGCGAAGGCCGCGGCCAGCGGGCCGGGGAGCAGCGCCAGCCCCGCGGTGAAGGGCGACCAGCCGCGGACGACCTGGAAGTACAGGGAGAAGGCGAGCGACAGCGTGGACGAGGCGAAGATCATGACCAGGTTGGCGCCGACGGCGCCGCTGAAGGCGGGGTTGCGGAACAGCCGCAGGTCGATCAGGGGCTCCTCGACCCGCACCTGGCGGCGGGCGAACAGCACCAGGGCCGCCGTCCCGATCGCCGCGGCGATCCACACCGGCGCATGGTCCGCGCCGTCCCGGAAGCCCTCCTTGACGGCGTAGATGGCGCCCAGGACACCGACGACCGACAGCGGCACGCCGATCCAGTCCAGCCGTCCCGGCCGCGGGTTGCGGGACTCCGGCAGCACCAGGGCGCCGGCCACGAGGACGACCGCCATGAGCGGGACGTTGATCAGGAAGACCGAGCCCCACCAGAAGTGGTCCAGCAGCAGGCCACCGACCACGGGTCCGAGCGCGAAGCTCGCGGCGGCGATGCCGCTGCTGATCCCGATCGCCGTGGTGCGCTCCTTGGGGTCGGTGAAGGCGTGGCGTACGACGGAGAGCGTCGAGGGCACCATCGCCGCCCCGGCGACGCCGAGCAGCGCGCGGCCGGCGATCAGCGCCCCGGGGTCCGGTGCGTAGGCGGTGAGCAGCGAGGCCACGCCGAAGGCGGCGGCGCCCAGCAGCATCATCCGCTTGCGGCCGAGCCGGTCGCCGAGGTTGCCCATGACGACCAGCAGGCCGCCCATGGCGAAGCCGTAGACGTCGGAGATCCACAGGATCTCGGTGCCGGACGGACCCATGTCCTTCAGCAGCGACGGGATGGCGTAGTTGAGCACGCTGTTGTCGATGCCGAGGAGCATGGCGGCCAGGCAGCAGACGGCGAGTGCGGCCCAGCGATGGCGGGCGGGGGCCGCGGGCGTCACGGCCGCGGCGTCGTGTGTGCGTGCGGGATTCGTCATGACCGACACGGTGCGCGCGGCCGCTGACCGGCCGCGCACCGCGCGCTGACCGGCGGCTGCCCGGGCCCGGTCAGCGCGCGGTCAGCCCGGTCAGTGCCCGCAGCGCCCGGTCGGCGGGGAGTCCCGCACCGCGCGCGTACGCCTCGTGGTGGGCCGGGTCGCCGAGGGCGGCCCGTGCGGCGCCCTCGGTGCGGGCGGCGTCGGGACCGGCCGGCACCTCGGTGCCGCGCAGCGCACTGCCCACGCCCAGCAGTTCCGCGGCCCGTGCGGGGTCGCCCTCTGCGAGCGCGAGGCCGGCGAAGGCATCGGCGAGGTTCGCCGCCAGCGGCAGGTCGCGGGCCCCGTGCTCCACGCCCGCGGCCTCGCGGAAGTGCCCGCGGGCGCGGGCGGTGTGACCCTCCTCCTGGGCGATCCTGCCGAGGGCGATGTGCGCCTCGGCACGGGCGCTCTCGCCGGTGTACCAGCCGTCCAGGGACTCGGACAGGGCCAGCCCCGACAGCCGCCGCGCCTCGGTGAGGTCGCCGGTCAGCCGGGCGCACTCGCCGAGGCCCAGGTGGGCCCCGGCGAACATCTCCCGGGCGCCGCAGCCGCGGGCGAGCTCCAGCCCGCGCGTGAAGTCGGCCCGGGCCTGCTCGTACCGTCCCGCCCGCAGGCCGCACCTGCCGCGTTCGCCGAGCAGTTCGGCGACGCTCTCGGTGGCGCCCAGCTCGGCGGCGTGGCCGAGGGCCTCGTCGATCAGCGCCACGGCCCGCGCCACGTCACCGCGGGCGCCGGACAGCCAGGCCAGCTGCGTGAGGGCCATGGTGGCCCCCCAGCGGTCGCCCAGGGCGCGGAACCCGGCGAGGGCCCGGTCGAACTCCGTCTCGGCCGCGGCGATGTCACCGCCGACCATCCACGCGTGGAACCCCGAGCCGACGTGGACCAGGGCCCGCTGCCAGGGCTCGACGAGGCTCGCCGCGCCGTCCGCGTACCGGGCGTACGTCTCGTCGTCCGGCACTCCGGCGAAGGGCGCCCAGAGCAGGTTGAGCACGGGATAGCGGCGGGCCATGCCGCCGAGCCCGGCGACGACGTCCGTGGCGGCCGCCAGGTGGACGGCGAGTTCGGCCTGGTCCGCGGTGACGGAGGCGGCGGTGATCACGCACAGCGCGTACTCCTCCGCCAGCCCCGGCGGCGCGCAGGGCCCGGTCACCGCCAGCAACTCACGGGCGGGCCGGGCGCCCTCGTAGCGCATGCCGCGCAACATCCAGTACGTGCACAGGGCGGCGAGCAACCGCAGCGCCACGGCGGTGTCGCCCGCGGCCACCGAACCGCGCAGCGCGGCGTGCAGGTTGTCGTGGTCGGCGGCGAGCCGGCGCAGCCACTCCAGTTGCTCGGCCCGGCGCAGCCGAGGGTCGGCGGTCAGCGCCAGGTCGAGGAAGTACGCGGCGTGCGCCCCGCGCAGCGCCTCCGACTCGCCCGCCTCGGCGAGACGTTCGGCGGCGTACGCCCTGATGGTCTGGAGCAGCCGGTAGCGCACACCCCCTTCGTGGCCGTTCGGACGGTCCACCACCACCAGCGACTTGTCGGCGAGGGAGGCGAGCAGGTCGAGCACGTCCTCGGCGTCGATGGCGTCATCGTCCGCCGGGCCGGCCGCGGGCCCCGCGCAGATCGCCTCGGCCGCCGGGAGGGTCCAGCCCCCGGCGAAGACGGAGGCGCGGCGCAGCACGGTGCGCTCGTCCTCGGGCAGCAGCTCCCAGCTCCAGTCCACGACCCCGCGCAGGGTCCGCTGACGGGGCTGGGCGGTGCGGCTGCCCCGGGAGAGCAACCGGAAGCGGTCGCCGGGCCCGGCGAGCACGTCACCGAGCCGGTCGGCGACGTCGGTGGCGGACAACGACCGCAGCCGGGCGGCGGCCAGCTCGATGGCGAGCGGGACGCCGTCCAGTGCCCGGCAGATCCGGGCGGCGGCCTCGGCATCGGGCAGCCTGCCGGACGGACTCACGGCGGCGGCCCGCTCGAGGAGCAACCGGACGGCGGGGGAGCCGAGCACGTCCTCCTCGGGCGCGCCGGGGGCCGGCAGGGGCAGCGGTTCGAGCGGGCAGAGCGTCTCGCCGTTGACGCCGAGCGCCTCCCGGGTGGTCGCCAGGACCCGCACCCGCGGGCAGGTGGTCAGCAGCTCCGCGGTGATGCGGGCGACGTCGGCGATCAGGTGCTCGCAGTTGTCCAGCACGAGGAGCACCTCCCGGTCGGTCAGCGCGGCCGTGAGGCGGGCGAGCGGTGAGCCCTCCGGACCCGCGGCCTCACGTCCGGCGGCCCCGGGGAGCAGACCCGCCTCCCGCAGGCCCAGGGCCCCCGCGATCGCCTGCGGGACCTCGGAGCCGTGGGTCAGCCCGGAGAGGTCCACGAAGCAGACCTCCCCCGCGTGCCGCCCGGCCGCCTCCACCGCGGTACGGGTCTTGCCCGCACCGCCCGGGCCGATCAGGGTGACCAGCCGGGCGTCACCGAGCCGCGCCCCGATCCGTGCCAACTCCTGCTCACGCCCGATGAAGCTGGTCAGCTGGGCGGGCAGCCCGTGCCGGAGGAGCGGCGCGGACGGACTCCCGGCGGACGATGTTTCACGTGAAACACCCGAAGACCGGGCATCCAGCACGCCTCCGGTGCCCCCGGCGACCGCGGCCGGCCCGGTACGGGCGGGCACCGGCTCGCCGCGCAGCACCGCCAGATGCGCCTCCACCAGTTCCGGGCCCGGGTCAGCGCCGAGGGACTCGGCGAGTTCACTCCGTGCGTCCTCATACACCCGCAGTGCCTCGGACTGGCGGCCGCAGCTGTACAGCGCCCGCATCAACTGGGCGCGCAGCCGTTCCCGCAGCGGGTACTGGGTGACCAGCTCCTGCAGTTCGGCGACGAGTTCCTGATGGTGCCGCGCGTCCAGCGCCAGCTCGGCCGCGATGCGGTCCTCCACCGCCGAGATCCGCAGTTCGTCCAGCCGCGCCACCTGCGCCCGCGCGAAGGGCGCGTCGCCCACGTCCGCCAGGGCCGAGCCCCGCCACAGGTCCAGCGCACCGCGCAGCAGGCCTGCGGCCCGCCCGGGCTCACCCGCGGCCAGCGCCTCCCGCCCCTCGGCCGCGAGCCGCTCGAAGCGGTGCACGTCCACCTCGTCACGGGCGACCACCAGCCGGTAGCCGCCCGGATGGCGCTCGATGGGCACGGCGACGGCCGCGCGCAGCCGCGAGACCTGGGACTGCAGCGCGTTGCCGACCCCGGCCGGCGGCTCGTCCCCGTACAGCCCGTCGATCAGCCGCTCGGTGCTGACGATCCGGCCCGCCTCCAGCAGCAGCATCGCCAGCAGCGCCCGCCGGCCCGGGCCTCCGACGGCGGCGGTGCCCCCGTCGTCCCGCAGCGCTCTCGTCTCCCCCAGAATGCCGAACCGCACGCCGCCGATTCTGCCGCACGGGCCCGCGGCCGGCACCAGGCCCCGGGAACACGACAGGCCGGGACCTCCATGAGGTTCCCGGCCCGGTCGGACGGTGTGGAGCCTAGGGGAGTCGAACCCCTGACATCCGCCATGCAAAGACGGCGCTCTACCAACTGAGCTAAGGCCCCGTGCCGCAGACCAGCGTACCGGCTGCGGAGAGGATCACCGACCGAGTATCGGGGGTCCGTAGGATGACGGGCAAGTTCGCGGCCGCAAAGGTCCCCCGTCAGGAGCCCGCAATGGACACCTCGCAGCCGGACGCCACCACCCGCGTCCAGGACATGCAGCGCACCTGGTACGGCGAGCCGCTCGGCGTGCTGTTCCGCCGCCTCATGGAGACCCTGGGGCTGAACCAGGCGCGGCTGGCGGGGGTGCTGGGGCTGTCGGCGCCGATGCTCTCCCAGTTGATGAGCGGGCAGCGCGCGAAGATCGGCAACCCCGCGGTCGTACAGCGGCTCCAGGCGCTGCAGGAACTCGCCGCGGAGGTGTCCGGCGGAACGGTGACCGCAGCGGACTCGGTACCGCGGATGGAGGAGATCCGCGGTTCCGAGGGCTCGCCCCTGCTCGGCACCACCCAGAGCGCGACCGGAGCGCCGCTGCCGCCCGCACGCAGGGTCGTCCACGAGATCCGCTCGCTGCTGCACGAGGTGGCCTCGCCCGCCGAGATCTCCGAGGCGGCCGATTCCCTCGCCCACCGCCACCCCCAACTGGCAGAGTTCCTCCGGGTGTACGGTGCCGGGCCGTCCGACGCGGCGGTCCGGGACTACGAGGCGCGGAAGCAGGGGGCAGACGCACGCCATGGGTGAGGTCTTCGCGGGCCGGTACGAACTGGTCGATCCGGTCGGGCGCGGCGGGGTGGGCGCCGTGTGGCGCGCCTGGGACCGGCGGCGCGGACGCTACGTGGCGGCCAAGGTGCTGCTGCAGAGCGACGCCCACGCCCTGCTGCGCTTCGTACGGGAGCAGGCGCTGCGCATCGACCACCCGCACGTCCTGGCCCCCACGAGCTGGGCGGCCGACGACGACAAGGTGCTGTTCACCATGGACCTGGTGCGCGGCGGCTCGCTGTCGCACCTGATCGGCGACTACGGCCCGCTGCCGGCGCGCTATGTCGGCGGCCTGCTCGACCAGTTGCTGTCCGGCCTGACGGCCGTGCACGCCGAGGGCGTGGTGCACCGGGACATCAAGCCCGCGAACCTCCTGATGGAGGCGACCGGCACCGGGCGCCCGCACCTGCGGCTTTCGGACTTCGGCATCGCCATGCGCAAGGGGGAGCCCCGGCTCACCGCGGCCAACTACGTCGTGGGCACCCCTGGTTACTTCGCCCCGGAACAGCTGCTCGGCGCCGAGCCCGACTTCCCCGCCGACCTGTACGCGACCGGGCTGGTCGCGCTCTACCTGCTCGGCGGCAGCAAGCCCGACGCGGAGGCGATCGTCACCCAGTACGCCCACGGCATGCCCCGGGCCCCGAAGGGCGTCCCCGGCCCCCTGTGGGAGGTGATCGGCACCCTGCTGCAGCCGGACCCGGAGGCCCGCTTCCGCACCGCCGCGGGCGCCCGCAAGGCCCTGGCGGCGGCGGTGGAGCTGCTGCCGGACCCTGAGCCGGACGAGGAGGCCGTCGAGGTCTTCGACCAGATCGGGCCGCTGCCCGCCGGCTTCTCCCCCGACGGACCGGTGGACCCGGCGCCGTCCGTGGAGGAGACCGGGAGCTTCCGCCTGCCGCCGCCCGCACCCGCCCCACGGCCGGCCGCGACGGCACCGACGCCGCCCACACCGCCGACGCAGGGGCCGGTCACCCCGGCGCCCACGCGTCCGTACACGGCCACCGTGGCGGGTGCCGGTGCCCCGGTGGCCGCCCCCGTCGCTCCGCCGCCGCCCCCGCTGATCGCACCGGCCGTGCCGGCCGCCCGGGCCGGCGCACCGTCGCCGATGCGCCGGCCCGGCCCTCCCGCCAAGGTCGTCGTGCCGATGCTGCTCGTCGCGGCCCTCTGCCTCGCCTTCGGCTTCTGGGCCCTGTCAGCGTCCTCCTGAGACCGCGGCCGGCGCGCGCCGCGCAGCCACCGTCCAGACCGCGAGCGACAGCAGCAGCACGGTGCCGGCGCCCAGGCCCGCGAAGCCGAGGGCGCGCAGCAGCGGGTTCCCGGAGCCGGGTTCCCCGGGGAGGCCCAGGTCCTCGCCGGGGTCACCGTCGTACGACGGCCCCGCCTGCGCGGCGCCCTCGACGTTGATCCGCAGCGTGACCGGGACGGCGCCGTCGACGAAGCCCGCGACCTCCGGGTGCACGGACACCGCCAGGTAGTAGGAGCCGTCGAAGCGGGCCGCAGACACGGCGTTACCGCTCTCGTAGCGGTTGGCGTAGGCGACCTTCCCGGTCGTGGCGGTGACGGAGGTCTGCTCGCCCGAGTAGGAGGCCGTGTCGCCGCCGATGAAGGCCCAGCGCGGGTTGTAGACCTCCACGCGCACACCGGAGCCGCTGTAGCCGCCCGGCTTCGTCACGCCCGCGTTGGCGAAGTCCGCCGCGGCCCAGGCCTGTTGTCCCCAGCCGACCGGCACCCGGTAGAAGCGCGTCTGCCCGGGCAGCACCTCGTCCTTCCAGACCCCGGTGCCCAGCGCCCCGGCATGGGCGAAGTCCGCGCCGCCGGTGGCCCCGCGGGCGGTGCCGCTCGCGGGCACCGGCGTCTGCGTGCCCGGGCTGAGGGCGGGGCCGGGCGTGGCGCCGCCGGTGAGCCCCGGCTCGTGGGTGAACCGGATCTGCAGCGGCCAGGGCGCGGCGTCCGAGGTGCCCTGCGAGGTGCGGGTCACCTCCAGGACGTACGCGTGCGCCTCCTGGCACGGCCCGTCCTTGCCGATGGTCCGCTTGACCCAGGTGCCGATGGGCCGTGCCGCCCCGTCGGCGGAGAACGTCCGGCGGTCGCTGTCGCAGCGGGTGCCGTCGGTGCTCGTCAGCGTCAGTTCGATGCCGTCCCCGTACGCCACCTCGGAGCCCGGGCGGGGCAGCGCGAAGACCGCGAGGTAGGCCGAGCGCACCGCGTCCAGGTCGAGGGCGTAGTTCTTGCCGCCCTCGTCCGCCGTCAGGCTGTCCCGGTACAGGACCCCGGGCTTGAGCTGCGGGGCGTCCGCGGTGCTCGCCCGGCCCCGCACCTCCTCGCCCTGCGGCTGCCAGGAGGGGACGGCCGGGTCGGCGTACGCCGCTCCCGCCGGTCCCGCCAGCAGCGCGAACGCCGCCGCCACCGATGTGAGCGCCCTGCGGATCATGCGCCGTCCCTCCGCCTGCGGCCCAGCAGGGCCACCGTCCCGACCCCGGCGAGCGCCACCGCGCCGCCCGCGGCCGCCGCCACCGCGTCGCCCGCCGTCATGAAGCCTCCGCCGTCCGCGGGGGCTGCGGCCGCCGTGGTGTCCACGGCCGCCGCCCGTTCCCCGCCGTCCCGGCCGGCGGCCGAACCGCCGCCCCGCGCGGGCGCGTCGTACTCCGGTCCGGCCAGTTGCGTCCCGGTCACGTCCACGCGCAGGACGACCCCCACCGCCGCGTTCCGCGCCAGCCCCGCCGCGCCCGGCCCGAGCGAGACCGCGACGTAGTGCTCGCCCGCCGTGCGGGCGCCCCGGGCGCCGCCACTGACCACCCAGCGGTTGGTCCAGGTCACGGGTACCGTGCCGAGCCCCACGGACAGCGGGCGCCCGTAGTAGCCGCGGCGTTGCGAGGCCCCGGAGGCATCGCCCAGCGGCTGCCGTCCCGGCCCGTACGCGGCCGTCGCCACGAAGGACGAGGCCGTGGAACCACCCTCCAGGAGCGGTTCGTTGGCGAAGTCGGCGGTGTACGTCAGTCGCTGTCCCCAGCCGACCCGCACCTTGTAGAACCGCGTCTGACCGGGCAGCAGCGTGTCCCGCCAGATGCCCCTGCCGACCCCGCGCGCGTCGTTGAACCCCGTGCCGCCCTCGACGTCCCGCGGTGCGCCCGTCAGAGCCGCCGGAGGATCCCCGTAGCGGGTCGCGGCCGGTGCCGGGGTGGCGCCCGCCGGGAACGGCCGCTCGGAGCCGTACCGCAGTTCCAGGGGCCAGCGGGCGCGGTCGGAGCCGGCGGCGCTGGTGCGGTGCACGGAGAGCACGTAGCGCCCCGCCCTGTCGCAGGCGCCGTCCCGGTCGTCGCCGGGGATCCGGCTGACGGCGCCGCCGATCACCATCGCGCCCTCGTCCTGCCCGAAGTGCGCGGTGTCCGAGCCGCAGGTGAGGGGGTACCTGCCGGTGCCCGCCAGCCGCAGCTCGACGCCGTCCCCGTACGCGGCCCTCACCCCCGGCCGCGGCACCGCGGTCACCGCGAGGTCCGCCGTGGAGGCCGCGTCCAGCGTCATCGCGTACCAGCGGGTCTCGCCGGGCCCGATGTCGTCGACGTACTGGCCGGGGGACAGCCCGGGCGCACCGGTGGCGCTCGTCCCCCCGTCCACCCGCCGGCCCTGGAGGCGGTACGCGTCCGCGCTCAGCCGGGAGGCCCGCGTCAGCTGCCGTACGAGCGAGGCGGCGTCGGGAGCGTCCCAGTAGCTGCCGTGACCCGCCTCGGCGATGCACTCCAGCTGCTCGCGGGCACCGCCGCGCACCTGGAAGCCGATGGTGTCGATCCGCAGGTCCAGGTCCACGCCCTGCCCGGCCAGCCGTGCCGCCACCTCGCAGGGCTCGGGTGCCCCGCAGGTGTCCTCGCCGTCGGAGACCAGCACGATCGTGCGCCGCCCGTCCTCGGGCAGGTCGGCGGCCGCCTTCTCGAGCGACAGCCCGATGGGGGTGTCCCCCTGGGGCCGCACCCCGGCCACGGCCTGCTTCAGGGCGTCCCGGTCCAGCGGCCGCACGGGCTCCAGCAGACGGGTGTCGTCGCAGCCGTGCTCCTTGCCCGCGCCGTAGACCCGCAGTCCCGTCGGGTAGCCGTCCGGCAGCGCGTCCACGACGGCGCCGACGGCCTTCCTGGCCGCCGTCATGCGGGCGCCCGCCATGGAGCCGGAGGAGTCCAGCACCATGACCAGCCCGTCGCCGTCGTCCGCGGTCCGGGCCTGGGCCTGGGCCGCCCCGGCCGGGCCCAGCAGGGCGCCCAGCGCCAGCAGCCCGCACGCGGCCGCCCGCAGCGGCCCCACGGGCCCGCGCGGCAGCGCCTTCCCTCGTCGCATGTGCTGTTCCCCCTCGCACATCGTCGGCCTCAGCGAAGCTATTGATTTGCGACAGCAAATACAAGCGGATCACGTCACGGTCGGGCAACAACGGCCGGGCGACCACGGGCGGACATGACGAGGCCCCGACCACATCGTGGTCGGGGCCTCGGGAATCCTTCGTCCGGGCTGTGCCGTCTCAGACGCTCGCGCCGGAACCCGCCGGAACGGAGTCCGTGGCCTCCGTCCACAGGTCCTGCTCGGCGCGGTCCGCCTGGATCTGGCGGTACACGAGGAGACCGCCGATGGCGGCCAGTGCGACCAGGAGAAACTTCTTCACCGCGCGACCTCGTCCTTCTTGCGTTGGGGGTCTTCCGACGGGCCCGACTATACACACCGGTCGATATCGAACGGTGACCTGCCACCGGAACCAACTCCGCGGACGCGGACAAGGAAACGGCCCGTACGGATGATCCGTACGGGCCGTCCACGCGGTGGGGCTAACAGGACTTGAACCTGTGGCCTCTTCCTTATCAGGGAAGCGCTCTAACCGTCTGAGCTATAGCCCCGCGCTGCGTTGAAAGATTAGCGCACCCGGGGCCGTGGCCCAAAATCGGTTACTCGTCCTCCGCCAGCGTCAGCTCGATTCCGCCCACCATGCCGGCCGACATGTTGTAGATGAAGGCGCCGAGCGTCGCCAGCGCCGTGGCCAGCACGACGTCGATGACCGCGATGACCGCCGTGAAGGTCAGCACGCGCGACAGCGACAGGAACGACACCAGGTCGAACCCGCCGTCCGAGCCGGACGACGTGGCCTCGCTGAGCGTGCCGCCGACCGTGGTGAAGACGCCGATGGCGTCCATCACCATCCACAGCACCGCGACCGCGATGACCGTGCAGATGCCCAGCGCGATGGAGAGCAGGAAGCTGACCTTCATCACCGACCACGGGTCGGCCTTCGCCACCCGCAGCCGCGCCTTGCGCGTGCGCGGGACGGTACGGGCCGCCGGACGCGGCTGGCGGACGCCCGCGGTCGCGGGGGGCCCGGCCGGGGGCGCGTACGCCTGGGGCGGCTGGTGCGGGTCCTGGGTCAGCTGCGGCGCCTGCTGCGGCTGCTCGGCGACCGGGCCACCGGGCCCACCGCCGTAGGTCTGCTGGTGCACAGCGTGCTGGTGCTGCGCTGGACGGGTGTCGGTCACGGTGATTCCCCCCTGGTGCGGGCCGTTGTCCGTACGTGGGCCAGGGGCACCGCCGATCGCGTCCGGAACGGCAGCCGGCATCGGCTGCCCTCCGTCCGCGCCCGTCCCACCCGCGGCGCCCTCGGCTCCACTCACGGCTTCTTACTCCTCCGACTCGGCGGCCACGGGCTGCTCGCCCTCGGCCTCTTCGGCGGCGACGACCTCTTCGGCCTCCGCCCCCGCCTCGGCATTGCGGGCGACGCCCACGACTGCATCCTTTTTACCGAGGTTGATCAGTTGGACGCCCATGGTGTCACGCCCGGTTTCCCTGATCTCGTTGACACGGGTGCGGATCACACCGCCGCCGAGGGTGATGGCGAGGATCTCGTCGGTCTCCTCCACCACCAGCGCCCCGACCAGGGAACCCCGGTCCTCGACGATCTTGGCCGCCTTGATGCCGAGTCCGCCGCGCCCCTGGACCCGGTACTCGTCCACACTGGTGCGCTTGGCGTACCCGCCATCGGTGGCGGTGAAGACGAACGTACCCGGTCGCACGACATTCATCGAGAGCAGTTCGTCCCCTTCGCGGAAGCTCATGCCCTTCACGCCCGAGGTCGCACGGCCCATCGGCCGCAGCGACTCGTCCGTCGCGGTGAACCGGATGGACTGCGCCTTGCGGCTGACCAGCAGCAGGTCATCGGCCGGGCCGACCAGCTCGGCGCCGATCAGCAGGTCCTCGCTGCCGTCCTCGGTCTCCCGCAGGTTGATCGCAATGACACCGCCCGAGCGGGGGGAGTCGTAGTCCTTCAGCGATGTCTTCTTCACCAGGCCCGACCGGGTGGCGAGCACCAGGTAGGGCGCCGCGTTGTAGTCGCGGATGGCCAGCACCTGGGCGATCTGCTCGTCCGGCTGGAAGGCCAGCAGGTTCGCCACGTGCTGCCCGCGGGCGTCGCGGCCGGCGTCCGGCAGCTCGTACGCCTTGGCGCGGTAGACCCGGCCCTTGTTGGTGAAGAACAGCAGCCAGTGGTGCGTGGTGGTGACGAAGAAGTGGTCGACGATGTCGTCTTCCCGCAGCTTCGTGCCGCGCACGCCCTTGCCGCCGCGCTTCTGCGAGCGGTAGTCGTCCGTCTTGGTGCGCTTGACGTAGCCGCCACGGGTGATCGTGACGACGATGTCCTCCTCGGCGATCAGGTCCTCGATGGACATGTCACCGTCGAAGGGCACCAGGGCCGAGCGCCGGTCGTCGCCGAACTTCTCGACGATCGCCGTCAGCTCCGTGCTGATGATGCCGCGCTGCAGCTCGGGCGAGGCCAGGATGCGGTTGTACTCGTTGATCTTCGTCTGGAGCTCGTCGTGCTCCTGGACGATCTTCTGCCGCTCCAGGGCCGCCAGGCGGCGCAGCTGCATCTCCAGGATCGCGTTGGCCTGGATCTCGTCGATCTCCAGCAGGCCCATCAGGCCTTCACGCGCCACGTCCACGGTCGCGCTGCGCCGGATCAGGGCGATGACCTCGTCGATCGCGTCCAGGGCCTTCAGCAGACCGCGCAGGATGTGGGCGCGCTCCTCGGCCTTGCGCAGCCGGAACCGCGTCCGGCGGACGATGACCTCGATCTGGTGGGTCACCCACTGCTTGATGAACTGGTCCAGCGAGAGCGTGCGCGGCACGCCGTCCACCAGCGCCAGCATGTTGGCGCCGAAGTTCGTCTGCAGGTCGGTGTGCTTGTACAGGTTGTTCAGCACGACCTTGGCGACGGCGTCGCGCTTGAGCACGATCACCAGGCGCTGTCCGGTGCGCGAGGAGGTCTCGTCGCGCACGTCGGCGATGCCGCCGACCCGGCCGTCCTTCACCAGGTCGGCGATCTTCTGCGCCAGGTTGTCCGGGTTGACCTGGTACGGCAGCTCGGTGACGACCAGGCACTGCCGGCCCTGGATCTCCTCGACCTCGACGACCGCGCGCATCGTGATGGAGCCGCGGCCGGTGCGGTACGCCTCCTCGATGCCCTTGCGGCCCACCACCAGGGCGCCGGTCGGGAAGTCGGGGCCCTTGATGCGCTCGATGAGGGCTTCGAGCAGCTCCTCGTTGGACGCCTCCGGGTTGGCCAGGTACCACTGGGCGCCCTCGGCGACCTCGCGCAGGTTGTGCGGCGGGATGTTGGTCGCCATGCCGACCGCGATGCCGGCGGAGCCGTTGATCAGCAGGTTGGGGAAGCGCGACGGCAGGACCGTCGGCTCCTGGTTGCGGCCGTCGTAGTTGTCCTGGAAGTCGACGGTGTCCTCGTCGATGTCCCGGACCATCTCCATGGACAGCGGCGCCATCTTGCACTCGGTGTACCGCATGGCGGCGGCCGGGTCGTTGCCCGGGGAACCGAAGTTGCCGTTGCTGTCGACCAGCGGCATGCGCATCGACCACGGCTGGGCCAGGCGCACCAGCGCGTCGTAGATCGAGGAGTCGCCGTGCGGGTGGTAGGTACCCATGACGTCACCGACGACACGGGCGCACTTGTAGAAGCCGCGCTCCGGGCGGTAGCCGCCGTCGTACATCGCGTACAGCACGCGGCGGTGGACGGGCTTGAGACCGTCCCGGACGTCGGGCAGCGCGCGGGACACGATGACGGACATCGCGTAGTCGAGGTAACTGCGCTGCATCTCCGTCTCGAGGCCCACGGCCTCGATCCGCGTCGTGGTGTCCGCCTCGGCGGCGCCCGCGGCGTCCTGCGGACTGCCGGGCGTGACAGGGGTGTTCTCGTCGGCCATTGCTGGTCAAAGTCCTTTCGGGCGGCGGCTGATGGGGGCCGACTCAGATGTCGAGGAAGCGGACATCCTTGGCGTTGCGCTGGATGAAGGAACGCCGGGCCTCGACGTCCTCGCCCATCAGCACCGAGAACAGGTCGTCGGCGAGGGCCGCGTCGTCCAGGGTGACCTGGCCGAGCACGCGGTGGTCGACGTCCATCGTGGTGACCCGCAGTTCCTCGGCGTTCATCTCGCCGAGGCCCTTGAAGCGCTGGATCGAGTCCTCGCGCACACGCTTGCCGTTCTGCCGGCCCAGCTCGATCAGGGCGTCGCGCTCGGAGTCGGAGTACGCGTACTCGAAGTCGTCCCGACCCCACTTGATCTTGTAGAGCGGGGGACGGGAGAGGTACACGTGGCCCGCCTCGACCAACGGCCGCATGAAGCGGAAGAGGAAGGTCAGCAGCAGGGTGTTGATGTGCTGGCCGTCCACGTCGGCGTCCGCCATCAGGATGATCTTGTGATAGCGCAGCTTCGAGATGTCGAAGTCCTCGTGCACACCGGTGCCGAAGGCCGAGATCAGCGCCTGGATCTCGGTGTTCTGCAGGATCTTGTCGATCCGCGCCTTCTCCACGTTCAGGATCTTGCCGCGGATCGGGAGGATCGCCTGGTACTGCGGGTTGCGGCCGGACTTTGCCGAGCCGCCGGCGGAGTCACCCTCGACGATGAAGATCTCGCACTTGGCGGGGTCGTTGGACTGGCAGTCGCTCAGCTTGCCCGGCAGCGACGCCGTCTCCAGCAGGCCCTTGCGGCGCGTCAGGTCGCGCGCCTTGCGGGCCGCCACCCGGGCGGTGGCCGCCTGGATGGACTTGCGGATGATGTCCGAGGCCTCGTTGGGGTTGCGGTCCAGCCAGTCCGTCAGGTGTTCGTGCACGACCTTCTGGACGAAGGTCTTCGCCTCGGTGTTGCCGAGCTTCGTCTTCGTCTGGCCCTCGAACTGCGGCTCGCCCAGCTTGACCGAGATGATCGCGGTCAGACCCTCGCGGATGTCCTCACCGGTGAGGTTGTCGTCCTTCTCGCGGAGCAGCTTCTTCTCGCGCGCGTACTTGTTGACCAGCGTGGTCAGCGCGGCGCGGAAGCCCTCCTCGTGGGTGCCGCCCTCATGGGTGTGGATGGTGTTGGCGAAGCTGTAGACACCCTCGCTGTACTGGGTGTTCCACTGCATCGCGACCTCGACGGAGAGCATCCGCTCCTTGTCCTCCGCGTCGATGTCGATCACCGACGGGTGGACCGGCTCGCCCTTGCGCGAGTTCAGGTACTTCACGAAGTCGACGATGCCGCCCTCGTAGTGGTACGCGACCGAGCGCGGCTGGCCCTCGTTCTCCACGTCCGCGTGCTCGGGACGCTCGTCGGTCAGCGAGATGGTCAGGCCCTTGTTGAGGAAGGCCATCTCCTGGAAGCGCCGCGACAGCGTCTCGAAGGAGTACTCGGTGGTCTCGAAGATGTCACCGTCGGCCCAGAAGGTCACGGTGGTGCCGGTCTCCGCGACCGGCTCGTTCTTCTGCAGCGGGGCGGTGGGCACACCGAGCTTGTAGTCCTGGGTCCAGCGGAAGCCCTCACGCTTGACCTCGACCGCGACCTTGTTCGACAGCGCGTTCACGACCGAGACGCCGACGCCGTGCAGACCGCCGGAGACGGCGTAGCCGCCGCCGCCGAACTTGCCGCCCGCGTGCAGCACCGTGAGCACGACCTCGACGGCGGGCTTTCCCTCGGACGGGACGATGTCCACCGGGATGCCGCGGCCGTTGTCGACCACGCGCACGCCGCCGTCGGGGAGGATCGTGACGTTGATGGTGTCCGCGTGACCGGCCAGTGCCTCGTCGACGGAGTTGTCGACGACCTCGTACACCAGGTGGTGCAGGCCGCGCTCGCCCGTCGAGCCGATGTACATGCCCGGGCGCTTGCGAACCGCGTCCAGGCCCTCAAGGACGGTGATCGCGCTGGCGTCGTACGCCCCGCCGGTGGCGGGCGCGGCGGAGCCGTCAGCTGCGGACGTATTGATCTCGTTGGGGTTGCCGGAATCGGCCACGAAGCGCCCTTTCTGGCACAGCATGAGCGGGGTCCCGCGGCGCGGAACCGGCTGCATCACTCGACATCGTTCGACTGGTCCCGCTGGGGTCCCCCGGTGCCGGAGGCCAGGGGCGGGCGGTACTGCTACCAGTCTACCGGTAGCGCCGACATAGATGGGGCTTTGGCGGTACCTGAGTTCCCGTGTACCCGACGGAAGTACCTCCAGCCGACTCCCCACACGCGGACCGGGTCCCAAAACGGCTCACGCGGGCGCACAGGGCTTCGACCCGATTACGCACAGCAGGTTCCCGGCCTATCCGTACGTATCGCCCGGCCCACGGCTCCCGGGGGCACGCAGACGCCCGTACGAACGCACCGGTCCTCCCGGCCCGAGGACCTTGATCAACTTCACGGTGCCGTGCCCGAGATCGGCGTTCAGCCTGGCCACGAGCGTCGGGGCGAGCAGCCGCAGCTGGGTCGCCCAGGCCGTGGAGTCGCACTGCACCGTGAGGACCCGGTCCTCCTCGTCGTACCGCTGCGGCTGGCAGTGCAGGGCCACGTCGTCGCCCACCAGCTCCGGCCAGCGGCCCATCACGCCGCCCACCGCCGCGGGGGCCTCCCAGCCGCGCTCGGTGATCAGCCGGCTGATCGCGGCGCCCAGGGGCAGCGGGTCCCGCCCGTCCGCCCGCGCACCGCTGCGCAAGCCCCCGCGCCGGGCCTGCTTCTTCTGCTGGGCGGCCGCGCCCCTCGCGCGGGCCTGCTCCTTGGCGGCGCGCAGCGCGACCCTGGCCAGGTCGACGCCGGACACCGGCTTGTCCTGGGCGCCCGTCTCCTGCGCCGGCTGCTGCTGATCCGTCATGCCCGCTCCACGCCGCCGTCCTCCACCGCGTACCGGGCGCCGACCAGCACGTCCGGTACGTCGTCGTCCACCGCCGCCGTCACCAGCACCTGCTCACCGGGGGCCACCAGCTCGGCCAGCCGGGTGCGGCGCCGGGCGTCGAGCTCGGCGAAGACGTCGTCGAGCACCAGCACCGGTTCGCCACCGTCGGCGCGCAGCAGGTCGTACGAGGCCAGGCGCAGCGCCAGCGCGTACGACCAGGACTCGCCGTGGCTCGCGTACCCCTTGGCGGGGAGCTGTCCCAGCTTGAGGGAGAGGTCGTCCCGGTGCGGGCCGACCAGGGTCACCCCGCGCTCGATCTCCTGCTTGCGGGCCTCGCCCAGGGCCTCCAGCAGCAGTCCGTACAGCTGCTCGCGGCCCGACGCCCCGGCGATCCGTTCGCCGATCGAACTGCGGTACTCCAGGACGACGGGACCACCGCCCGGTGCCAGCTGCTCGTACGCCTTGTCCGCCAGCGGCTGCAGGGCCTGGGTGAGGTCCAGACGCTGGGCCAGCAGCTCGGCGCCGGCCCTGGCCAGGTGCTGGTCCCAGATGTCGAGCGTGGACAGGTCGGCCCCGCGGCCGCCGTGGCGGCGGGCCATGGCGGCCGACTTCAGCAGGGTGTTGCGCTGCTTCAGGACCCGCTCGTAGTCGCTGCGGACGCCCGCCAGCCGGGGCGCCCGAGCGGTGAGCAGCTCGTCGAGGAAGCGCCGGCGCTCCCCGGGGTCGCCCTTGACCAGGGCCAGGTCCTCGGGGGCGAAGAGCACCGTCCTGACTATCCCCAGCAGGTCGCGCGGGCGGACCTGGGAGGAGCGGTTGAGCCGGGCCCGGTTGGAGCGGCCCGGATTGATCTCCAGCTCGATCAGCTGTTGCCGCTCGCCCTGCACCACGGACGCCCGCACGATCGCCCGGTCCGCGCCCATCCGCACCAGCGGGGCGTCGCTCGCGACCCGGTGGCTGCCGAAGGTCGCCAGGTAACCGACCGCCTCTACCAGATTGGTCTTGCCCTGGCCGTTGGGGCCGACGAAGGCGGTGACGCCCGGGTCGAGCGGGACCTCGACCCGGGCGTAGGAGCGGAAGTCGGCGAGCGACAGATGCGCGACGTGCATGGCTGCGCGCCGCCTCCTTCCCGTGGGTGTGACTAGTGCTTCTCGACGGCGTGGCCGCCGAACTGGTTCCGGAGCGCGGCGATCATCTTCATCTGCGGGGAGTCGTCCTGGCGGGACGCGAATCGCGCGAAGAGCGACGCGGTGATCGCGGGCAGCGGCACGGCGTTGTCGATGGCCGCCTCGACGGTCCAGCGGCCCTCGCCGGAGTCCTCCGCGTACCCCTTGAGCTTGTCGAGGTGCTCGTCCTCGTCGAGGGCGTTGACGGCCAGGTCCAGCAGCCAGGAGCGGATGACGGTGCCCTCCTGCCAGGAGCGGAACACCTCGCGCACATCGGTGACCGAGTGGACCTTCTCCAGCAGCTCCCAGCCCTCGGCGTAGGCCTGCATCATGGCGTACTCGATGCCGTTGTGGACCATCTTGGCGAAGTGGCCGGCGCCGACCTTGCCCGCGTGGACGGAACCGAAGTTCCCCACCGGCTTGAGGGCGTTGAAGACCGGCTGCACCCTTTCGACGTGCTCGGGCTCGCCGCCGTACATCAGCGCGTAGCCGTTCTCCAGGCCCCAGACGCCGCCGGAGACACCGCAGTCGACGAAGCCGATGCCCTTGGCGGCCAGCTCCTCGGCGTGCTTCTCGTCGTCCGTCCAACGGGAGTTGCCCCCGTCGACGACCACGTCACCGGGGGAGAGCAGCTCACCGAGCTCGTCGATCGTCGCCTGGGTCGCGGCGCCGGCCGGCACCATCACCCACACCACCCGCGGGGCCGCGAGCTTGTCCACAAGTTCCTGCAGGCTGTGGACATCGGCGAGATCCGGGTTGCGGTCGTACCCGACGACAGTGTGACCGGCCTGGCGGATGCGCGTGCGCATGTTCCCGCCCATCTTGCCGAGACCGATGAGACCGAGCTCCATCGTTGATCCTTCGTTCGAAGCCTGCCTGACCTACGTCGAGCCTACGTCGGTACCTGCAGGGCGACGCGACCGGACAGGCCTCGCGTCAGCCGGACAGCCGGACCGGCATGATCAGGTACTTGTACGCGTCGTCGGCCTCGGCGTCGACCGCCGGACGGCCGCTGAGCAGCGCGGGCTTGGTCGACGTGGTGAACGACAACTGCGCCACCGGCGAATCGATCGCGCTCAGGCCGTCCAGCAGGAAGGTCGGGTTGAAGGCGATCGAGATGTCGTCGCCCTCCAGCTTGGCGTCCACACGCTCCACAGCCTGTGCGTCGTCGCTGGAACCGGCCTCCAGGGTCAGCACGCCCTGCTCGAAGCTCAGCCGGACCGGCGTGTTGCGCTCGGCCACCAGGGCAACGCGCTTGACGGCCTCGACGAACGGAGCGGTCTCGATCACCGCGACGGAGTTGAACTCGGTCGGGAAGAGCGTCCGGTACTTCGGCAGGTCGCCCTCGAGCAGGCGGGTGGTGGTGCGGCGGCCCGCGCCCTCGAAGCCGATCAGGCCCTCGCCCGCGCCGGAGCCGGCCAGGGCGATGGCGACCGAGTCGCCGTTGGTGAGGGACTTGGCGGTGTCCAGCAGCGTCTTGGCGGGCACCAGGGCGACCGCGGAGATGTCCGGGGTCTCCGGCTTCCACAGGAACTCGCGGACCGCGAAGCGGTAGCGGTCGGTGGCGGCCAGGGTGACCGTGTCGCCCTCGATCTCGATCCGCACACCGGTGAGCACCGGCAGGGTGTCGTCGCGGCCGGCGGCGATCGCGACCTGGGCGGCGGCAGCGGCGAAGACCTCGCCGGGGACGGTGCCGGAGGCGATCGGCATCGCGGGCAGCGCCGGGTACTCGTCCACAGGCAGGGTGTGGAGTGTGAATCGCGAGCTGCCGCAGACGACGCTCACGCGCACGCCGTCGGTGGCGATCTCCACAGGCCTGTTGGGGAGCGCCCGCGAGATGTCGGCGAGCAGCCGGCCGGAGACCAGGACGGTGCCGTCCTCCTCGACGTCCGCCTCCACGGAGACGCGGGCCGAGACCTCGTAGTCGAAGCCGGACAGGCTCAGCTGGCCTTCCTCGGCCTTCAGCAGCAGGCCGGCCAGGACCGGCACCGGGGGACGGGCCGGGAGACTGCGGGCCGCCCAGGCCACTGCCTCCGCGAGTACATCGCGCTCCACCCGGATCTTCACCGGAACCGCCTCCTGCTGTTGCTGGCTGTCTGTGGCCGACTGTCTCTTGGCCCTGCTGGCCCTCTTGCCGGAGAACAGTCTGACAGCCGCCACGGACATGCGGTGCGGGTTGCGGTCAAGCCGGAGGGCGGGGAGGCGGACGGCCCGCGGCTCGGTTGTGCACAGGCCCCACTTCGAAGCAGATTCCCCGGTAACTATCCCTGGTCGTAGTAATAGGGGGTGTGGATACCGTGGATAAGTGGTCCCGGTGCAGGTCAGGCCCTGTTTTTTATCCACCGCGCCTGTGGGTGGAGCCCGTGGACAACCCAGCCGATCTGTGGACGCCCGGAAGTTGTGCACACGCGATTCACAGGGACGCTCCGGTTCTCCCCAGCGCTGTCCCCAGGAATACCCAGGTTCTCCCCAGCCCAACCCACCACGTCGGTGTGATGCGGTTCACTCCGATCGGTGAGCGGGTGTGTTCCGTTGCCGAACAGTGGACAGGACTGTGGAGAAGTGGTCCCTGACTGGGGACAACGTGCCCCTGCCTGTGGGCGGCCGGTGGACAACCGGGAGGGCGGCCTTGTGGGCGGCCGGAGCGTCCACAGTCTGTGGATCAGGGTTGCCCACAAATCCACACGGCCTCCAGCAGCCCGAATGAGTATCCCGCGGTCGTGCCTGTGGACACGTTCGGGACAACCCGGGCATCCCCAGGCTGTGGACGGGGGAAAACCGCCCCCGCCTGTGGAGAGACGTTCCTGTCCCCAAGACGCGGCCGGCGCAATCGAACAACGAAAAGCGCCCCGGGAGTTGGCCCGGGGCGCTGTGGAGGTCTCGGCGGACGCCGAGGGCGCTGCGCTCAGCTCTTGATGCGGTTGGTGAGCTCGGTGACCTGGTTGTAGATCGACCGCCGCTCGGCCATCAGGGAGCGGATCTTGCGGTCCGCGTGCATGACGGTCGTGTGGTCGCGGCCGCCGAACAGGGCGCCGATCTTGGGCAGCGACAGGTCCGTGAGCTCACGGCACAGGTACATGGCGATCTGCCGGGCCGTGACGAGCACCCGGCTGCGGGAGGAGCCCGAGAGGTCCTCCACGTCCAGACCGAAGTACGAGGCCGTCTCCGCCATGATCGCCTGCCCGCTGATCTCGGGGACGGAGTCCTCCCCGCCCGGGATCAGGTCCTTCAGCACGATCTCGGTGAGCTGCAGGTCCACCGGCTGCCGGTTGAGGCTGGCGAAGGCCGTCACGCGGATCAGCGCGCCCTCCAGCTCGCGGATGTTCCGCGAGATCCGGGAGGCGATGAACTCCAGCACCTCCGGCGGGGCGTTGAGCTGCTCCTGCACGGCCTTCTTGCGGAGGATCGCGATCCGGGTCTCCAGCTCGGGCGGCTGGACGTCGGTGATCAGGCCCCACTCGAAGCGGTTGCGCAGCCGGTCCTCCAGAGTCACCAACTGCTTGGGCGGCCGGTCCGAGGAGAGCACGATCTGCTTGTTGGCGTTGTGCAGGGTGTTGAAGGTGTGGAAGAACTCCTCCTGCGTCGACTCCTTGCTCGCCAGGAACTGGATGTCGTCGACGAGCAGGATGTCCATGTCGCGGTAGCGCTTGCGGAACGCGTCCGCCTTGCCGTCGCGGATGGAGTTGATGAACTCGTTGGTGAACTCCTCGGAGCTCACGTAGCGCACCCGCGTCCCCGGGTAGAGGCTGCGGGCGTAGTGCCCGATCGCGTGCAGCAGGTGCGTCTTGCCGAGGCCGGACTCCCCGTAGATGAACAGCGGGTTGTACGCCTTGGCCGGTGCCTCCGCGACGGCGACCGCCGCGGCGTGCGCGAAGCGGTTGGAGGCGCCGATGACGAAGGTGTCGAAGAGGTACTTGGGGTTCAGCCGCGCCGTGGGCTCGGCCGGGCCCACGGAACCACCCGAACCGCTCGCCCCGCCCCCGGGGGAACCGGCACCACCGCCGCCACCGGTGCGCGGCGTCGGCATGGTGGGCATGGTCGGCCTCTGCGGCGGCACCGGCTCCGGACGCCCCTGAGGCTGGTGGGGCGGGGGGATCTCGTAGCGGGAGGCGGGCGGCCGGTACGGCTCGCGCTCCTGGTAGTCGCCGAAGTGCTGTTGCTGCCAGCGGTCCTCGGGCTCGTGGGGCGGCCAGCCGCCGGCACCGCCGGTGGGCCCGACCGCGTGGTCGGGGTAGGCCGGGCGCATCCGCGGGACCTCGCCGTAGCCGTGCGGCTGCTCGCCGTACCGGGCGGGCTCCGCGCCGTACACGGGGGGCTGCGGCTGGGCCTGGGACTGCGGCTCGGGGGCGACCGGGGCCGGCGGCGCGGGCGCCGCCTCCGGCTCGCCGCCCGAGGCCACGGCGATGGCGATGCCCACGGGGTGCCCGAACTCACGGCTGAGGACATCGGTGATCAGCGGGAGGAGCCGTCCCTCCAGCACGCTCTTGGCGAACTCGTTGGGGGCGGACAGCACCGCCGTGCCCGCGACGAGCGCCAGCGGCTGCGTCCGCTGCAGCCACTCCGCGTCCTTAGGCTTGAGGTCGTCGCTTTCGGCGAGCAGTTTCTGCAGGACCCTGGGCCACACTGAGGCAAGATCGGCAGTTACGTCAGCCACAGTGCACGCTCTCTCGTCGGTCGCTGGTTGGTGCCGATGGGTCCCACGAAGGTGTGGTTCTTGGGACGGACGGGAATGTTTCGGGGTTCGGCCACGGTAGTCAGCGCGGGCTACCTGGTTCAAGTCGTTGTCCACAGGGTGTGCAAAACCACGTCCGGATGGCGGTGCACCACGGCCAGCGCCCCGGCGGGTTTGACCTGATGCCGCGGCCCCGCGTACCGTAACCAGGTCGAGTTGTCGATGGCTGCTGCCGCCTGCCTACCGATGGGCGAGGATCACCTAGGTGATCGTCAAGCGGTGCACACCTGAATGTTCCGCGAGCTTCTCGTGGGCGCACGGTGACAGCCAGGCGACGCCCCGCCAACACCCGATTCATCCTGGAGCCCCCGAGTGAGCAAGCGCACCTTCCAGCCGAACAACCGTCGTCGCGCCAAGACCCACGGCTTCCGGCTGCGTATGCGTACGCGTGCCGGCCGCGCCATCCTCGCGACCCGCCGCAGCAAGGGCCGCGCCCGTCTGTCCGCCTGATCGCACCGAAGCGCGAGGTGTGAGTCGTGCTGCCCACCGGTAATCGGCTGAGGCGGCGCCAGGACTTCGCGACGGCGGTACGTCGAGGACGCCGGGCCGGACGGCCGCTCCTGGTCGTCCACCTGCGCACCGACAGTGACACAAGGGACCCGCACGCGGCGGGGGGGAGTGCCTCCCCGGCGCGTGCGGGTTTCGTCGTGAGCAAGGCCGTCGGTGACGCCGTGACCCGGAACCTGGTCAAGCGTCGGCTTCGTCACCTCGTCCGCGAACGTCTGTCCGTGCTGCCCCCCGGTAGCCTGGTAGTCGTACGAGCGCTGCCCGGTGCGGGTGACGCAGACCATTCACAGCTGGCCCGAGACCTGGATGCCGCCCTCGGGAGGCTCCTGGGGGTGGCGCTATGAAGTACCCGTTGCTGGCCTTGATCAAGATTTACCAGTGGACCATCAGCCCGTTGCTCGGTCCGGTCTGCAAGTACTACCCCTCGTGCTCTCACTACGGGTATACGGCGATCGATCGGCACGGCGCGATCAAGGGCACTGCCTTGACCGCGTGGCGGATCCTGCGTTGCAACCCGTGGTCGCTCGGCGGTGTGGACCATGTCCCCCCGCGCAAGCGACCGCCGTGGCACGCTCGCCTGCGCGAAGCCCTCCGGGGTGACGCAGCAGGCGGGTCCGTTACTCCCGAGCCCGTCGAGACGCCTCATGCCCAAGGAGCCTGACCGTGGGGATCTTGAACCCCCTCTACGATGCCGTTTCGTGGATCATTGTCCAGTTCCACTCGCTGTACAGCCTTGTCTTTGACAAGGACGGCGGCCTGGCCTGGGGCCTGTCGATCGTCTCTCTGGTGGTCCTGATCCGGATCTGCCTGATCCCGCTCTTCGTGAAGCAGATCAAGTCGACCCGGAACATGCAGGCGCTCCAGCCCAAGATGAAGGCGATCCAGGAGCGCTACAAGAACGACAAGCAGCGTCAGTCCGAAGAGATGATGAAGCTGTACAAGGAGACGGGCACCAACCCGCTCTCCTCGTGCCTTCCGATCCTGGCGCAGTCCCCCTTCTTCTTCTCGCTGTACCACGTGCTGAGCTACATCGCGCAGGGCAAGCAGGTCGGCGTGATGAGCCAGGACCTGGTCAACAGCGCCCAGAAGGCGCACATCTTCGGCGCCCCGCTCGCCGCGAAGTTCACCGACAGCGCTGACAAGCTCGCCTCGCTGGGCGCCTCGGTCACCGACGTCCGCGTGGTCACCGTCATCATGATCATCCTGATGTCGGCCTCGCAGTTCTACACGCAGCGCCAGCTGATGACGAAGAACGTCGACATGACGGTGAAGACGCCGTTCATGCAGCAGCAGAAGATGCTGATGTACGTCTTCCCGATCATGTTCGCCGTCTTCGGCATCAACTTCCCCGTCGGTGTCCTCATCTACTGGCTGACCACCAACGTGTGGACCATGGGGCAGCAGATGTTCGTCATCCGCCGGAACCCGACCCCCGGCAGCCTCGCCTTCCAGCAGCGCCAGGAGCGCCTGAAGGCCAAGGGCAAGCTGAAGGACGAGCCCGCCGCCGACAAGGAGCTGCAGGACGCGGCGCCGGTGAAGCGCAGCCAGCCCAAGCGCCAGACCAAGTCCCAGCGCCAGACGGGCGGTCCCGCGCAGCCGGGTGCTGCTGCCGGCGGCACCAAGCCGAAGCCCAAGCCGGGCGGCGGAGCGACCGCGGGCACCAAGCCCAAGCCGAGCAGCGGCGCGGACAAGCCGAACCTGTCGAAGAAGAAGTAGTAGAGGAGTCCTGCCGTGACGGACGGCAACACCACCGACGCGCTCACCCGCCTCGAGCAGGAGGGCGAGATCGCGGCCGACTACCTCGAGGGGCTGCTGGACATCGCCGACCTCGACGGTGACATCGACATGGACGTCGAAGGGGACCGCGCCTCGGTCTCCATCGTCGGCGACCCGTCGAGCCGTGAACTCAACAAGCTCGTCGGCCGGGAGGGCGAGGTGCTGGAGGCGCTCCAGGAGCTGACCCGACTCGCGGTCCACCGGGAGACCGGCGACCGCAGCCGGCTGATGCTGGACATCGCCGGCTTCCGGGCGCAGAAGCGGGCCGAGCTGACCGAGCTGGGCGAGAAGGCGGCCGAGGAGGTCAAGGGCTCCGGCCAGCCGGTCAAGCTGAAGCCGATGACGCCCTTCGAGCGCAAGGTCGTGCACGACGCCGTGGCCGCCGCGGGGCTGCGCAGCGAGTCCGAGGGCGAGGAGCCCGAGCGCCGGGTGGTCGTCCTTCCGGCCTCCTGACCTCCCCCGGTCTCAGCGGTACTCACTCGGCCCCGTCTGTTCGCAGGCGGGGCCGAATCTTGTCAGCCTGGAGAAGGCCCGTAACAACGGAAGGACGGTTCTCGTGACGGAGGCAGCGGCGGAGCTCCCCCCGGCGCCGGAGGCGGCACGTGAGGTGTTCGGGGAGCGCTTCGCGGACGCGGTGCGGTACGCCGAACTGCTGGCCGACGCGGGCGTGCGTCGCGGGCTGATCGGTCCGCGGGAGGTGCCCCGGCTGTGGGAACGCCATCTGCTGAACTGCGCGGTGCTCGCCGAGGTGATCCCCCAGGGCGTCTCGGTGTGCGACGTGGGCTCGGGGGCGGGGCTGCCGGGCATCCCGCTGGCACTGACCCGGCCGGACCTCAGCATCACCCTGCTGGAGCCGCTGCTGCGCAGGACCACCTTCCTCGAGGAGGCCGTGCGGCTGCTGGGGCTGTCCAACGTCGTGGTGGTGCGTGGCCGGGCCGAGGAGATGGTGGGCAAGGTGCCGCCGGTGGACGTGGTGACCGCGCGCGCCGTGGCCCCCCTGGACCGGCTCGCCGGCTGGGGACTTCCCCTGCTCCGTCCGCACGGGGAGATGACCGTCCTCAAGGGCGACACGGCCGAGGAGGAGCTGAAGGCGGCGCGTGCCGCGCTGAGCCGTCTCGGTGCGGTGGAGACCTCCGTGGTCCAGGTCGGCGAGGGGATCGTGGATCCGCTGTCGACCGTGGTGCGGGTGCTCGCGGGGGAGAGCCCCGGTGGTGTCCGTGCGGCGACCCGGAGGGCCAAGGCGGCCCGGGAGAGCCGTCGGCGCCAACGCTGATCGCGGCTGGGGTCGTGTGCTCCATACAAACGGCCATACGTACACAATCCGGAGTGTCGTGTAGGAAACGGTCGCCGCGCTGCGCATCGTGTTTCACGTGAAACGGCGCTCTCTGCTTCCAGGAATCCTCGGCCGCGCCCGTGCCGCGGCCGAATCGCTCTCTCATCGGGCCGTCGAGATGACCCATTCAGCGACCCAACCGGTGGATTCATCCACAGGAGAACGGCCCTCACTGGTTCGTGACCCCGAAAGCATGGCAGGCTCTGTTCATTGCGAGCTTGTAGTCGAGGAGAGTGAATCCTTGCGGTCCGACGCCAACATCGCGGGACCGATGGCCGATCCGGTCCCCGGTCCCCGCACCGAGTCGTTCGGGGATGATGTTTCACGTGAAACACCGCCCCCGATGGACGACACCCCCATCGGCCGTGCAGCCCAACTGGCCGTGGAGGCGCTGGGGCGGGCCGGTGAAGGACTCCCCCGGCCACCCCAGACCCGAGTGGTCGTGGTCGCCAACCAGAAGGGCGGGGTCGGCAAGACCACCACCACGGTCAACATGGCCGCCTCCCTGGCCCTGCACGGGGCCCGGGTGCTGGTCGTCGACCTCGACCCCCAGGGCAACGCATCCACCGCCCTCGGGATCGACCACCACTCCGAAGTCCCCTCCATCTACGACGTCCTGGTCGAGAGCAAGCCACTCTCCGACGTCGTTCAGCCGGTGCCGGACGTGGAGGGCCTGTTCTGTGCCCCCGCCACCATCGACCTGGCCGGTGCCGAGATCGAGCTGGTCTCGCTGGTGGCCCGGGAGAGCCGGCTGCAGCGGGCCATCGAGTCCTACGAGCAGCCGCTGGACTACATCCTCATCGACTGCCCGCCCTCGCTCGGTCTGCTGACCGTCAACGCCATGGTGGCCGGCGCCGAGGTCCTCATCCCCATCCAGTGCGAGTACTACGCCCTGGAAGGACTGGGCCAGCTGCTCCGCAACGTGGAACTGGTGCGGGGCCACCTCAACCCGAAGCTCCACGTCTCCACCATTTTGTTGACCATGTACGACGGCCGGACCCGGCTCGCGTCGCAGGTCGCCGAAGAAGTGCGCACCCACTTCGGCAAGGAGGTGCTGAGCACGAGCATCCCGCGCTCGGTCCGCATCTCGGAGGCCCCCAGCTACGGCCAGACGGTGCTGACCTACGATCCGGGTTCGAGCGGAGCGCTGTCGTACCTGGAGGCGGCACGCGAGATGGCCCTGCGCGGGCTGGGACGCACCTCAGAAGTCAATGAGCAGAACACCTCGGAGGGGATCCAGTGAGTGAGCGACGCAGAGGACTCGGCCGTGGTCTGGGCGCGCTGATTCCCGCCGCACCGAACGGTGTGGACGCGGCGGCCGCGACCGCGGTGGCGACGGCGGCGAACGCCGCCCCGGTCCTGGCGCCGGAACGAGGGGTCGCCGTCGCCAAGGTGGCGGCCCTGGTGGAACAGCAGGGTCGGGAGGGCACCGCTGCGATCCCGGTTTCACGTGAAACCTCTGAAGCCATCGCGGCCCAGGAGCCGCCGATGGTGGCAGGGGCGTACTTCGCCGAGCTGCCGCTGGACGCGATCATCCCCAACCCGCGTCAGCCGCGTGAGGTCTTCGACGAGGACGCGCTGGCCGAGCTGGTCACCTCCATCAAGGAGGTCGGCCTCCTGCAGCCGGTCGTCGTCCGTCAGGTCGGACCGGAGCGCTACGAGCTCATCATGGGTGAGCGCCGCTGGCGGGCCAGCCGTGAGGCGGGCCTGGAGGCCATCCCGGCGATCGTGCGGGCCACCGAGGACGAGAAGCTCCTCCTGGACGCGCTGCTGGAGAACCTGCACCGTGCCCAGCTGAACCCGCTGGAGGAGGCGGCCGCCTACGACCAGCTCCTCAAGGACTTCGCCTGCACGCACGAGCAGCTCGCCGACCGCATCGGCCGCTCCCGTTCCCAGGTATCCAACACCCTGCGTCTGCTGAAGCTCTCCGCGCCCGTACAGCGCCGTGTGGCGGCCGGTGTGCTCTCCGCCGGGCACGCACGGTCCCTGCTCGCCCTGGAGGACGTGGAGGACCAGGACCGGCTCGCCAGCCGGATCGTGGCCGAGGGGCTCTCGGTGCGCGCGGTCGAGGAGATCGTGCATGTGATGAACTCCGAGTCCCAGCCGACGAGGAAGGCCCCGTCCCCCCGGGCGGGCAAGCGGATGTCCCCCGCGCTGACCGATCTGGCGCTGCGGCTCTCGGACCGCTTCGAGACCCGGGTGAAGGTGGACTTGGGGCAGAAGCGCGGGAAGATCGTCGTGGAGTTCGCCTCGATAGAGGACCTGGAGCGCATCCTCGGCTCGATGGCCCCGGGTGAGGGCGAGGTCCTCGAGCGGTCGCTCACCGAGGAGACCGACGAGGAGGAGTGATCCCCTCCCCGTCATGTGATGGGCCGCAACTTCTGGGCGGGTCGCATCCCGAGAGGGATGTGACCCGCTTTTTGCTGGGCCGTTCGCGTTGCTCCGGTGTCGGACTTGTCGGCTCGCGGATACGATGCCTACGGGATGGAGCACTACCTCCGAGGAGGGGCTCATGCGATCGGTGCGGCACGTCGGAGTGGAGCACGATTGGCAGAAGGCCGCCCTCCTCGCAGCGGGGCTTGGGCTGGGCGCCGTGGGTGGCTTCGTCGGCAGTTGGGTCCACGACAGAAACGAGGGTCAGACCTCATGGGGCGTCGGCTCGTTCCGCTCACGCTGGACAACCTCCCGGATCTCCCCAACCGCTGCCGCGCGTGCGTCTTCTGGGAACTCGATCCGGTAAGCGGTGAGGCCGCCGTCCAAGCCGGCAAGCCCGAGCTGGAGAAGGAAGCCTGGATCTCCGCGGTCCTCCTGGAGTGGGGTTCCTGCGGCCGTGTCGTCTACGTGGACGAGGTGCCGGCCGGCTTCGTGCTCTACGCCCCGCCGGCCTACGTGCCGCGCTCGACGGCCTTCCCCACGAGTCCCGTCTCCCCCGACGCGGTCCAGTTGATGACCGCGCGCATCCTCCCGGGCTTCCAGGGACAGGGACTGGGCCGGGTCCTGGTGCAGTCCGTGGCCAAGGACCTGGTGCGGCGGGGCTTCCGGGCGATCGAGGCCTTCGGTGACGCGCGCTGGGAGGAACCCGCGTGCGTGCTCCCTGCCGAGCACCTGCTGGCGGTCGGCTTCAAGACGGTGCGGCCGCACCCGCGGTTCCCCCGGCTGAGGCTGGAACTGCGGACGACGATCTCCTGGAAGGAGGACGTCGAGATGGCGATCGACCGGCTGCTCGGCGCCGTGCAGAAGGAACCGGCGCTGCGGCCCCTGTGACGGACGAAGGGCCCGCCCCTCACGGGGGCGGGCCCTTTCGTGTCCGTCTGCGGTGCTCAGCCGATGAAGTCGGACAGGTCGCGCTCGATGGCGGCCTTCGGCTTGGCGCCGACGATGGTCTTCACGACCTCACCGCCCTTGTAGACGTTGAGGGTCGGGATCGACATGACGCCGTACTTGGCGGCGGTGACCGGGTTCTCGTCGATGTTCAGCTTGACGATGGTGATCTGGTCGCCGTGCTCCGCGGCGATCGCCTCCAGGGAGGGGGCGATCTGGCGGCACGGACCGCACCACTCGGCCCAGAAGTCGACGAGCACGGGCTTGTCGCTGGACAGGACCTCCTCGTCGAAGGTCGCATCGGTCACGGTCTTGGTGTTGCCGGCCACGGCTGTCTCCTCGGTGTGTAGGACGGGTACTTGCTTGTGCGGTGCGGTCAGACGACCGCGGCGGCGGTCTGCTCGGGCTCGCGGGTGTGCTCGCTGCCCGCGTCGCTCAGAGCGGCGAGGTAGCGCTCGGCGTCCAGGGCGGCGGAGCAACCGGTGCCCGCGGCGGTGATCGCCTGGCGGTAGGTGTGGTCCACGACGTCGCCGGCGGCGAAGACACCGGGGATCTTCGTACGGGTGCTGGGGGACTCGACCTTGAGGTAGCCCTCCTCGTCCAGGTCGAGGATGCCCTTGAACAGCTCGGTCCGCGGGTCGTGGCCGATCGCGATGAAGAGTCCGGTGACCGGCAGCTCGGAGGTCTCGCCGGACTTGGTGTTCCGCAGGACCAGGCCGGAGAGCTTGCCGTCGCCGTTGATCTCGGCGACCTCGTTGTCCCAGACGAACGAGATCTTCGGGTCGGCGAAGGCACGCTCCTGCATGGCCTTGGAGGCGCGCAGGGTGTCCCGGCGGTGGACGACCTTCACGCTCTTGGCGAAGCGCGAGAGGAAGGTCGCCTCCTCCAGGGCGGTGTCGCCACCGCCGATGACGGCGATCTCGTGGTCCTTGAAGAAGAAGCCGTCACAGGTGGCGCACCACGAGACGCCGCGACCGGAGAGCTGGTCCTCGTTGGGCAGGCCCAGCTTGCGGTGCTGGGAACCGGTGGCGACGATGACGGCCTTCGCCCGGTGGACGGTGCCCGCGGAGTCGGTGACGGTCTTGATGTCGCCCTCGAGGTCGACCTCGACGATGTCGTCCGGGATCAGCTCGGCACCGAACCGCTCGGCCTGGGCCCGCATGTTCTCCATGAGGTCGGGGCCCATGATGCCGTCGCGGAAGCCGGGGAAGTTCTCCACATCGGTCGTGGTCATCAGAGCACCGCCGGCCGTGACCGCCCCTTCGAAGACCAGGGGCTTGAGGGAGGCGCGGGCGGTGTAGAGCGCGGCTGTGTATCCCGCCGGACCGGAACCGATGATGATCACGTTTCGGACGTCGCTCACGGGTGCTTCCTCGTCTCTGCTGTGCCGACTCGCCGGGTGCCTCGGCGACGGGACCATTGTCATCCCGCCTAACGGATCCTACGGTCCGGGCATTCCCATCGGCGCGGCGCTAGCGAGGGTATGTCTCCTCACGCAGGAGGGTGCCCGTGACGGGGGGCTTCGCGGTGGCGCACGAGGCGTCCACGACGTAGGCGTCGACCAGCGCCGGGTCACCCTCGTGCGGCATCACGACCAGGTAGGAGTCCATGCCCTCGTACCGGCCTCGCTGGAAGGCGATCGGGGCCTCCCGGCGGTCGACGGCTCCCAGGACGCAGGACGGCGCGGCGCTGTCCATGCCGACCATGGGGGACTGCCCCTCGGGCTTGCTCTCCGGGTCCTTGCCCGTGCGGTCTGTCAGCAGATCGTGTACCTGCACGCCGAGCATGTCGGCGTCAGCCTTGGTGCCCGCATCGGAGGCCGACGACGACTGGCTGTCGGAGCCTCCCCCGGCGTTCCAGTTGGACTGGGCGAGGACGGTCCCGAGACCGAGCACGGCGGCCACGGAAGCGGTGATGAGGATCCCCTTCCCCCAGCGCCGACGGGACCGGGTGCCCGGGCGGCCGGGCCCGCTGGGACCGGCGCCGTGGCCGGAGGGCCTTCCGTCGGCCGGGGTCGATGTTTCACGTGAAACACGCGGCGGCTCCGTGGTCTCTGTTTCACGTGAAACATCGGCACCGCTCGCGGCGAGCAGCGCCTCGGCGGCGAGCGCGGCGTCGATCCGGCCCGCGATGTCGGCCGGCATCCGCGGCGGGCCGGGGAGGGTGCCCAGCAGCCCGCGGATCTCGTCCAGCGAGGCGCGGACGTCGGCGCAGAGCGCACAGCCATCGATGTGCCCGCGGACGTCGGCCGAGCGCTCGGGCGGGAGGATGCCCTCGGTGAGCGCGGAGATCTCGGCGACCTCGGGGTGCTCGTCCGTACCCGTGGTCGACGTCATGGGTGTCCACCTCCGCCCTTCGTGAAGCCGTGGCCCGGCCGGGCCTCCGTCTCTGGGACGGATGCGTTCTCCGTCCGGTTCCTTCCCCCTGGGTGATCGCCGCTACTCCCCGACGCCTCCCGTAGATGGGAGAGGAGCGGCAGCAGTCGTGCCCTGCCGCGGGCGCATCTGCTCTTGACCGTCCCCGTCGGCACGTCCAGGACGGCGGCGGCCTCGGCCACGGGGTAGCCCTGCATGTCGACCAGGACCAGGGCGGCCCGCTGCTCCACGGGGAGCGTCCCGAGCGCCCGCAGCAGTTCCCGGTGGAGCTCGCCCCGCTCGGCGGGGGCCGCGGCGGACTCATGGGGTTCGAGCAGTTCCTCGAACTGCTTCTCGTCCGTGACCGGAGCGGTGCGGCGTGAGGCGGCCTTGCGTGCCCGGTCCAGGCACGCGTTCACGGTGATGCGGTGCAGCCAGGTCGTGACGGCCGACTGCCCGCGGAAGGTGTGGGCGGAGCGGAAGGCCGAGACGAGCGCGTCCTGCACGGCGTCCGCGGCTTCCTCGCGGTCCCCCAGGGTCCGCAGGGCCACCGCCCACAGCCGGTCGCGGTGCCGGCGGACGAGTTCCCCGAAGGCGTTCGGGTCCCCCGCGACATGACGGGCGAGGAGGTCGCTGTCGCTGACCTCCCCGCCCGTTCCTTGCGTGCCCACCGTCCCCCTCCCCGCGGGGCTACTGCCCCTCGAACCTCACATTGGTGATGGCCTGCTTGTAGCCGGCGCCCGAAAAGCCGTCGGCCTGTGAATAGGGAAGCGCGGTCAGCCAGACGACGACATAGCGCGCCTCCGCGGGTGCCTTCAGGGAGAGCGTCGCCGCCTTGCCCTGGGTCGTGACGGTGGCGAGCTTCTTCAGCTGGTTCGGCTTGGCCGTGGTGTCCAGCGAGTCGGCCGCGTAGAGAGTGACCGTCGTGTGGTCGCCACCGTAGTAGAGGTCTATCGAAGCCTGCCCGAGTTTCTTCGTCGCTCCCAGGTCGTAGGCGATGCCCACGCCCTTCTTGACGGAGGGGGCGAATTCGGGGCCGTCGCTGAAGCTGTTCGTGCGCCAGTACGTGGACGTCTTGCTGTCGTACGTGGCCCTGACGTCGTTGGGGTGCTGGGCTCCCCCGTACGGCGCGTACTCGGCCGCTCCCTGGATCGACAGCGGCTTCAGGTTGACGTGGCTCGTCTCGTTGTCGGTGCCGCCGTCGCCACCCGTGTTGTGGGAGGTGGAGGTCCCTCCGGACTTCGCCTGGTTCTCGCGGTCCATCAGCGTCTCCGCGAGCTGCCAGCTGCCGAGGCCGAGGGCGACGATGAGGAGGGCCGAGACGGACCATTTGAGGGCCTTGCCGGTGCGGCCGGGCAGGGCCGGGGGCGGCGTGGCGGGGAGGGCCGTCGTGACGCCGGGGGACGCGGGGCCCGCGCCGGTCTGGCGGTAGGAGCCCTGCTGGTAGGTGGTGCGCGAGTAGGGCGCCATCGCCGGCTCGGGCGGCCGGATCTTGGGGATCGTGGTGACGGCCTTGGCCAGCTCCTCGGGGGTGCTGCAGGGCTCCGGCTCACGGGAGGCCGTCGCCCCGTCGTTGACCAGGGCACGCATGGCCAGCTCCGACAGCCCGCGGTGGACCCCGGCCCGTACCTGGTCGGGCGCGACCAGGCCGACGTCCTTGGGGAGGCCGGTGAGCCCGTGGTCGTCCTCCGGGTACGGCCAGCGCTGGGTGAGCGAGGCGTACAGGAGGGCTCCGATGGCTTCGGTGTCCTCCCGCTGCGGGCGCTCGGAGGAGATCCCTCGCAACGCGGCGGCGACGGCCAGACCGCGGATGCGGTACTGGCCGGAATCGGTGCGCAGCACGGCGTCGGGGCCGAGCCGCAGATGGGCCAGGCCCTCACGGTGGGCGGCCGCCATGGCCTGGGAGATCTGGCTGACCATCTGGTAGGCCTCGTGCGGCTCCAGCGGGTCGGCGGTGATCAGGGTGGTCAGTTCGCGCGCGTCCGGGAGCCACTCGTGGATGACGTAGACGAGGTCGTCCTCCTCGACCGCGTCGAGGACCTGGACGAAACGGGGGTCGCCGAGCAGGGCGGCGGAGCGGGCCGCAGCCAGCACCGAACGGGCCCGGCCGTGGTCGGCGGGCAGGGTGTGGATGCCCACGGCGCGGCGCAGCTTCTCGTCGACGGCCCGCCAGCTGCTGAAGCCGTCGGCACGGGTGAGGCACTCTTCCAGGCGGTAGCGCTTGGCGAGCTTGTGGCCGCTGTGGAGCTCCGGCGGCTCGGACTTGGTCGGTGCTGTCTCCTCGGGGATGGTCTGCTCTGGCGCGTCCTGCTCTTCGCTCCGGTCCGTCGCCTCGTCGGCCGTGGCCCCGTCCGTGTGAGCGGCGAGCTGTTCTTCGCCGCCCTCGTTGGCCACTCCGACGGCAGCCGTGCTCCGTTCCGCCACCGTCGTTCCTGCCTCCCCATCCGTTGCAAGATCTGACAACACAGCCGAGGACAATTGTGCCAACAGTCCACCGCTATGCACGACACACGACGGCCCACGAAGGTTGCGCGGTGGGCGCCGTCAGCGGCCCAGCCGGCCCCTGACCATGCCGACCATGGCCGTCAGTTCCTCGACGCGCATGCGCTTGGCGGCGATGAAGAAGATCCCGCCCAGCACAAGGGCGCCGAGCACCAGCGACAGCAACGATGCGGCAGCGCCGTGACCCAGCGATTGCGAGACACCGTAGACGACGGCGCCGGCGCCCGCAGCGGCGGGGATGCACGCTCCGAAGAGCCTGGCGTACGTGCGGACCACGCGCTTGCCGTCGATGTCGCCGCCGAGGCGCCTGCGCAGCCGCTTGACCGCCACTCCGACCCCGATCGTGTAGGCGAGGCCGTATCCGGCCGCCATGCCGACCACGGCCCAGCGGGCGGGGAGCACGAAGTAGCAGACGGCGGCCGCGACGGCGTTGCAGGCGGCGACGATGACCGTGTTGTAGAAGGGGGTGCGGGTGTCCTCGTACGCGTAGAAGCCGCGCAGGACGATGTACTGCACCGAGAACGGGATCAGCCCGAGGCCGAAGGCCATCAGGATGTAGCCGATGTTCAGGGCGCCCTCTCCGGAGCTGCTGTAGAGCAGGGTGGCCATGGGGAGGCCGAGGGCGAGGAAGGCGAACGCGGCGGGCACGACGGCCACACCCGAGGTCCGCAGGCCGTAGGAGAGGTCGTCGCGGACGGCGGCGGCGTCGCCGTCGGCCGCGGCGCGCGAGATCCGCGGCAGCACGGCGGTCATCACGGAGACGGTGATGATGGCCTGCGGCATCTGCCACAGCAGCAGCGCGTAGTTGAAGCCGGTGATGCCGGCACCCTCGTGGCCCGTCTTCTCGGCCGCCGCGCCCGCCGCCGTGGCGAACTGGGTCAGGACGATCATGCCGACCTGGTTGGCGAGGACGAAGAAGAAGGTCCACTTGGCCAGCTTCGCCGCGTGGCCGAGGCCGTGGCCGCGCCAGTCGAAGCGCGGCCGGATCCGGAAGCCGGCGTCGCGCAGGTAGGGGAGCATCGCCAGCGCCTGCACCGCCAGGCCCAGCAGGGTGCCCAGGCCGAGCAGCCGGACCCCGTCGGGGGTGATGGTCCCGGAGGAGACGCGCGTGTCGGTGAAGGAGCCGAAGGCCCAGATGAAGGCGCCGAAGGTGGCGATGATGACGACGTTGTTGAGGACCGGGGTCCACATCATCGCGCCGAAGCGGCCGCGGGCGTTGAGGATCTGCCCGAGCACGACGTGCACCCCCATGAAGAACATGGTGGGGATGCAGTAGCGGGCGAAGGTGACCGCGACCTCGAACCTGACCGGGTCGGAGGCGATGTCGTGGGACATCGCCTGGATGAAGACCGGTGCGGCGATCACGCAGACGGCGGTGACGGCCGCCAGGCCGACGACGACCAGGGTGAGCAGGCGGTTGGCGTACGCCTCTCCGCCGTCGTCGTCGTTCTTCATGGCCCGTACGAGCTGCGGGATGAAGACCGCGTTGAGGGCGCCGCCGCCGACCAGGATGTAGATCATCGTGGGCAGGGTGTTGGCGACCTGGTAGCCGTCGTTCAGCGTGCCGACGCCGATCGCGGCGGCCATGACCAGGGTGCGGAGGAATCCGGTGACCCGGGAGACGAGGGTGCCGGCGGCCATGAGCGCGCTGGACTTGAGGATGCTGCCGGCCCGTCCGCCGGACTTCCCGGCCACGGGCTCCGCCGCGGGCTCGGGCTCCGCCGGGGCCGTCTGCACCGGCTCGTCGCGGAAGAGGTGGGCGTACTCGTCCGGCCGGGCGGGCCTCCCGTCCTCGTCCGGGGCGTGGGAGACCAGCTCGTCGACGCCGACGTACCGGGTGTTGGCGTCGTCGGCGTAGGGCATGCGGTACGGCTCCTGGTGCGCGTACGGCGGCCCGTAGGCATGGGGCTGGGCCGGCGGATGCGCCGTTCGGTCGTACAGCGCCTCGCCCACCGGGTCCTGCGCGGTCGGATCCTGCCGCTGGTACGGGTCGCGGGCGTAGGTGTCCTGCAGGTACGGGTCGGGCGCGGCAGGGTGCTGCCCGGGCTGCTCGGGGAACCGCTCCCCGGCTTCCCGTTCGCGCTCACCGTCGTACGGTGCGTTCATCTCTGCCCCACCTCATCGGCCATGGCTCGCTGGCTATCGGTCCACCTTCTCACCCGTCCCGGACGGGTCCGTACTTTCCGGCGAGGTGTCCGGCGCCAGGTCACCCGGCTGCTCGTCCTCGACGCCGTCCCGGTCACCCATGGTGCCCTCTGCGGCGTCGTCCTCGTCCTCGCCCGTGTTCCCGTCCCCGGACGGGTCCGAGTCGTCCCGGGACGGATCCGTGTCGTCGTCCTCGCCCCCGGCGGCCGCGCGGCGCTTGCGCTGGTGGTACATCCGGACGCCCGCCAGCACGAGCAGCAGGAGCCCGGCGGCGATCACCAGCATGACGGTGGATGTGATCGAGGTGACATCCACCTGGAACGTGATGGGGTAGCCGAACCTCGCGCCGTCCGCCGTGTAGAGCTGGGCGGTGACCGTGTTCAGTCCGTTGCGGGCGGCGGTGCCCTCGAACTTCAGGGAGCGGGTGTGGCCGCCCTCCACGGTCACGGGCTGCGCGTCGCCCGGGTCGAGGCTGTTGCCCTGGCTGGACGTGAGGCGCAGCTCCAGGCCCTGCACGGTCTGGCCGAGCTCGTTCTTCACGGTCACCGGGATGGTGCCGCTGCGGCCCGACAGCGTGAGCGTCCCGGTCTTGGGGAGCAGGTAGACCAGGCTCATCAGGTCGGACAGGTAGTCGAAGATGGCCGTGCGGTAGGCGGCCGACCTCCAGGAGGAGCCGCGCCACTCGGTGGACATCGAGCGCATCAGGGCGTTGCCGAAGGGGGTCCGCACCCGGTCGGGCTTGCTCAGGAGGGCCATGAAGTCGTCGAGCTCGCCCTGGGTCGCCTGGATCTGGCGGAAGGCCGCGGTGCTCAGCTCCTTCTTGCGCAGGCGCTTGGGGTAGGACCCGGTACCGGGCACCGTGCGGTTGGCCTTGGGGTCGGGGGTGGCCTTCGCCGCCGCGGAGAAGTCGATGGTCTCGGCCCAGCCGCCGGCGGCGACCTCCGTGATGGCCTTGGCCATGGCCTGCGCCTGTGAGGCCTTGGCCATGCGCTGCGGGGCGACGACGACGCTGCGCTGCCGGTCGGGTGCCTGCATCGTGATCATGAGCGTCTGGGCCAGGTACTTCTGCACCGCGAGGGTCGAGGTCCCGGCCGACGTCATGTCGCCCTGGAAGGCCTTGGAGAGCCCGGAATCGGCGACCACCGCCGTGGTGCCCCCGCCGATGGGCCGCGCCGAGGTGGGGGTGTACCTGAGGCCGCCGGGCTCGCCGAGGCTGTCGCTGCGGGCGATCACCTTGTCGGCGCCGGCCGAGGTGGCCACGTCGACGATGGAGGGGTCGACGGCGCCCTCCACGGGCCAGGAGACGTCCGTGTCGGGGGTGACCACGCCGCCCAGGACGGTCTCGACCGTCGTGGTCGCGAGCTCCGTGGCGCTCTTGAGGTGGTTCAGGGTGCCCGGGACGCTCTTGCCGTGGTGCGCGATCGAGGCGAGGTCGGGGTCGGCGAAGGGCAGGGCGACGACCTCGTCCCCGGCGACGGCCTCCTTGAGGCTGTTCAGCCAGCGCTTCGCGTCGTCGGTGCCGGTGCCGGACGTGGTGTGGTCGAGATCACCACCGGGCCCCGCGACCTGGTACCGGCGCGTCATCGCGTCGACCGTGGCGAGCAGGTCCGGGTCGATGACCCACGTGACGGGGAGGTCCCGGCCGAGCGCCACCATCTGCTGCAGACGGCCGCCGGGCGCCAGGTCCCCGGCGAGGTCGTCGTTGAGGAAGATCGGGCTCTGCTGGTCGTCGCTCTCGCTGCGCACGGCGAGGTGCGGGCGGTCGATCAGCGGCCACAGGAAGGCGTAGCGGGTCGGCTTGGCGTCCCCGTCCGGGTACCAGGGGAGGAAGGTCCGCTCGATCCCCAGGTACTCGTCGTAGCCGCGGTCCCTGGTCTGCCCGGTCAGGGAGACCCCGAGCTGGTAGACGCCGTCCCGGCCCAGGTCCAGGTCCTTGACCGGGACCTCCAGGGTGAAGCTGCGGCTGATGCCGGCCGGCAGGTCGTCGACGGGCACGGTGTGCCCGGGGATCTCCTCGCCGTCGGCCGGGGTGTGGGGCGCGCTGGTGGAGGTGCCGCTGATGGCGCTGCGGCTGCCCAGCGGGCCCTGAGGGGCGATCTCCACGCCCACGTGGGCACCGCTGACGGTGTGCTTGCTCTTGTTCGTGACGGTGCCGGTCACCGTGAGGGTGTCGCCCTTGGCGGGCACGGTGGGGGACAGTGAGTTCACCGACACGTCCACGGCCCGGCCGTCGGAGGTCTCCGCGTACGCCGCGGGGGCCGTACGGGCCTGGACCAGGCCGGCGAACAGGGTGGCGCCCACGAGCAGTGCCGTGGCCCGGCGCAGCCTCGAACGGGCCGGAGTGCCTCCGGGGTGCTGTGCCGCCTCGCCCACGCGCTGGCCGTCCCTCGTCGTCATCGGATGTGCGTCCTGGAATGGTAACGATGCTCGATGACCCAAAGTGCTGTGAGTGGGCCACAAGATCGATACAGTCCGGGGGCACGGAGGCGTCGGCAAGATCGCGGATGCCGGTAAACCGGTCCGCCGCGGGGCGCATGGCCACGTACCCTTTTCTGTTGTGCCGAATGCCAACAACGCCCCCCAGACCCTGAAGACCGCGCCCGTGATCGCGCCGGTGGCCGAAGAGCTCGGCCGTCGCTTCAAGGACGCCGGATTCCGGCTTGCCCTCGTCGGCGGCTCGGTCCGCGACACCCTGCTCGGCAGGCTCGGCAACGACCTCGACTTCACGACCGACGCCCGGCCCGACCAGGTACTGAAGATCATCCGTGGGTGGGCGGAGGCCGTCTGGGAGGTGGGCATCGCCTTCGGCACGGTCGGATGTCGCAAGTACGGCTACCAGATCGAGGTGACCACGTACCGCTCCGAGGCCTACGACCGCACCTCGCGCAAGCCGGAGGTCTCCTACGGGGAGACCATCGAGGAGGACCTGGTCCGCCGGGACTTCACCGTCAACGCGATGGCGGTCTCCCTGCCGGAGACGGAGTTCGTCGACCCGTACGGCGGGCTCGGTGACCTCGCCCAGCGCGTGCTGCGCACTCCCGGCACCCCGGAGGAGTCCTTCTCCGACGATCCGCTGCGGATGATGCGCGCGGCGCGCTTCGCCGCCCAGTTGGACTTCGAGGTGGCTCCCGAGGTCGTGACGGCCATGACGGAGATGGCCGACCGCATCGAGATCGTCTCGGCCGAGCGGATCCGGGACGAGCTCAACAAGCTGGTCGTCTCCGACCACCCCCGCAAGGGCCTGCAGCTGCTGGTGGAGACCGGCCTGGCCGCACGGGTCCTCCCGGAGCTGCCGGCGCTGCGCCTGGAGCGTGACGAGCACCACCGTCACAAGGACGTCTACGAGCACACGCTGACCGTCCTGGACCAGGCGATGGCACTGGAGACGGAGGGGCCGGACCTCGTGCTGCGCCTCGCTGCGCTGCTGCACGACATCGGCAAGCCGCGGACCCGGCGCTTCGAGCCCGACGGGCGGGTCTCCTTCCACCACCACGAGGTGGTCGGCGCCAAGATGACCAAGGGACGGCTGACCAAGCTCAAGTACCCGAACGACACCATCAAGGACGTCGCCCGGCTGGTCGAGCTGCACCTGCGCTTCCACGGCTACGGGACCGGGGAATGGACCGACTCCGCCGTCCGGCGCTACGTCCGGGACGCCGGACCGCTGCTCGACCGGCTGCACAAGCTGACCCGCTCCGACTGCACGACCCGCAACAAGCGTAAGGCGGGGGCCCTGTCGCGCACCTACGACGGCCTCGAGGAGCGCATCGCGCAGCTGAAGGACCAGGAGGAGCTGGACGCGATCCGGCCGGACCTGGACGGCAACCGGATCATGGAGGTCCTGGGCATCCCCCCGGGCCCCCAGGTCGGCAAGGCGTACAACCACCTGCTGGAGCTGCGCCTGGAGAACGGCCCGCTGGGCGAGGAGGCCGCTGTGGCCGCACTGAAGGAGTGGTGGGCCGCGGAGGGCTGAGCGTCACCCCGTCCGGGCCTCGGACGCACCGAGGGGGTCGTGTTTCACGTGAAACACGACCCCCTCGGCCTTAACGGCCGTCCCATCACTTGCTGATGGTCTGCAGGCAGAGCACCACGTTGTTGAAGTCGGTCCCGGACTGGGTGTAGTAGACGTCCGACTCGGTGACGGACTCACACTGCTTCTGGTCGGTCGAGTCGTCGAACTTCTTGACGATCTTGAACTGCGCATCCCCGGAGGAACAGTCGACGTCCACCAGGTCCGGGCTCTTCTCGGTGCCCTTGTTGTGGAGGCAGCTGCCGACCTTCGACGTCTCGGCGTCGGTCTGGTCGAACTGGGAGAAGGCGAACCGCACGCCGATGATGACCACGATGGTGACGATCACACCGATGATGCGCTTGCCGATGTTCCTGCCGCGCCGCGGCGGGGCGGCAGGTGCCGGGAAGGCGCCGGGCTGACCCTGCGGGGGCGGGAAGCCGCCGGGCTGGCCCTGAGGCGGCGGGAAGGCGCCGGGCTGGCCTTGCGGGGCCGGAATGTTGGTGTTGTCGGACGGCGGAGTCGCCATGGTCGTTCCCCTCCCTGGGATGAACCTGTCAGTTCCTGTGAACGCGCGAACGCTACTGGAGGGCTCGGACAGCCCATCCGCCGGGGCGTGTGTTTCACGTGAAACGGGCGGACGCGGGGTGATCTTCGTGTTTCACGTGAAACGACGCGGAGTCCTGGCGGTGCCGACCGCCACTGCCGCGTAGACCACGGAGAGCCCGAGAAGGAGCCCCACGGAACGGCCGTCCGGCGGGAGGACCAGCGCGCAGATGACTGCGGCGCCGACGAAGGCGACGTTGAACAGCACGTCGTAGATCGAGAAGATGCGCCCCCGGTAGGCGTCGTCGATCGAGGACTGGACCACCGTGTCGGTGGCGATCTTCGCCCCCTGGGTGGCCAGCCCGAGCACGAAGGCCGCCGCCAGTACCGGCGCCGGCTCGAAGGGGAGGCCCAGTGCGGGGAGCAGGACGGCGGCCGAACCCGCGCAGACGGTGATCCATCCGAAGGTGCCGAAGCGGCCCGTGGCCCAGGGGGTGAGCACGGCCGCCGCGAAGAAGCCCGCACCCGAGACGGCGACCGCCAGCCCGAGCAGCGCCAGTCCGTCCGCCGTTCCACGGCCGGTCCCGTCGGATCCCGCCCAGGCGTAGCGGCAGAGCATCAGCACCGTCACCGTGAGCCCGCCGTAGCAGAAGCGCATCGCCGTCATCGCGGCCAGGGCGCGTGCGGCGCGCGGCCGCCGGCGCAGATGCCCCAAGCCGTGCACCAGGCCGCGGAAGGTGCTGAGCAGCGCCTCGCCCACCCGCGGCTGGATACGGGACGGGTCCGGCCCCAGCAGGTCCCGCCCCAGGGTGAGTGCGGCGAGCCCGGCACAGAGGTAGAGGACAGCGCCCAGCACCACGACCAGGACGTCGGAGCGGGTGCCCTCGGCCATCACCAGGTGCACCAGGAAGGCCGCTCCCCCGCCGGCGGTGGCCGCGAGCGTGCCGGCGGTCGGGGACAGCGCGTTCGCCATGACCAGGCGCTCCCCGTCGACGACCCGGGGCAGGGCGGCCGACAGGCCCGCGAGCACGAAGCGGTTGATGCCGGTGACCGAGAGGGCGGACAGGTAGAAGAGCCAGTCCGGGACGCGCAGCAGCATCAGCACGGCGGTGCCGATGGAGAGCGCCGCCCGCAGCAGGTTGCAGTAGAGGAGGACCTGCCGGCGCCGCCAGCGGTCCAGCAGGACGCCCGTGAACGGCCCCAGGAGCGAGTACGGCAGCAGCAGGACCGCCATCGCGGAGGCGATCGCGGCCGGCGAGGTCTGCTTCTCGGGGGAGAAGACCACGTAGGCCGCCAGCGCCACCTGGAAGACCCCGTCGGAGAGCTGGGACAGCAGCCGCACCGTCAGCAGCCGGCGGAAGTCCCGGAAGCGCAGCAGCACACGGAGATCACGGACAACGGGCATGCGCACAGCCTCACATGACGCACAGGCCCCCGGGTGCCATACCCGGGGGCCTGTGCGGTCGCGTCGTACGACGAGTGGTGACGGGGGTTAAGCCGCTGTTCAGCGCTCGACCTCGCCGCGGATGAACTTCTCCACGTTCTCGCGGGCCTCGTCGTCGAAGTACTGCACCGGCGGGGACTTCATGAAGTAGGAGGACGCCGAGAGGATCGGGCCGCCGATGCCGCGGTCCTTGGCGATCTTCGCCGCGCGCAGCGCGTCGATGATGACACCCGCGGAGTTCGGGGAGTCCCAGACCTCGAGCTTGTACTCCAGGTTCAGCGGCACGTCGCCGAAGGCACGGCCCTCGAGACGGACGTACGCCCACTTGCGGTCGTCCAGCCAGGCCACGTAGTCCGAGGGGCCGATGTGGACGTTCTTCTCACCCAGGTCGCGGTCGGGGATCTGGGAGGTGACGGCCTGCGTCTTGGAGATCTTCTTGGACTCCAGGCGCTCGCGCTCGAGCATGTTCTTGAAGTCCATGTTGCCGCCGACGTTCAGCTGCATGGTGCGCTCGACGATGACACCGCGGTCCTCGAAGAGCTTGGTCAGCACGCGGTGCGTGATGGTGGCGCCGACCTGCGACTTGATGTCGTCACCGACGATCGGCACACCGGCCTCGGTGAACTTGTCGGCCCACTCCTTGGTGCCGGCGATGAAGACCGGGAGGGCGTTGACGAAGGCGACCTTGGCGTCGATGGCGCACTGCGCGTAGAACTTCGCCGCGTCCTCGGAACCCACGGGCAGGTAGCAGACGAGCACGTCGACCTGGCGGTCCTTGAGGATCTGGACGACGTCCACCGGCTCCTCGGCGGACTCCTCGATGGTCTCGCGGTAGTACTTGCCGAGACCGTCCAGGGTGTGGCCGCGCTGGACGGTCAGGCCCTTCTGCGGCACGTCGCAGATCTTGATGGTGTTGTTCTCGCTGGCACCGATGGCGTCCGCGAGGTCGAGGCCGACCTTCTTCGCGTCCACGTCGAAGGCCGCCACGAACTCGACGTCACGCACGTGGTAGTCGCCGAACTGCACGTGCATGAGGCCGGGCACGCGGGTGCCCGGGTCGGCGTCCTTGTAGTACTCGACACCCTGCACCAGCGAAGCGGCGCAGTTGCCCACGCCAACGATGGCTACGCGAACCGAACCCATTCCGGTTGCTCCCTGTGTAATCGTCACGCGGGTCCCCGGCGCGTGCCGGGTCCGCCGTTTTCCTGTTGGTTGTCCTGCTCGGCATCGGCGGACGGAGCGGCCGGGGGCTGCTTGTCACGCCCCGCCCGCTCGGTCTCGATCAGCTCGTTCAGCCAGCGGACCTCTCGCTCCACCGACTCCATGCCGTGCCGCTGCAGCTCGAGCGTGTAGTCGTCGAGCCGCTCACGGGTACGCGCGAGGGACGCGCGCATCTTCTCCAGGCGCTCCTCGAGGCGGCTGCGCCGCCCCTCGAGGACACGCATCCGTACGTCCCTGGACGTCTGGCCGAAGAAGGCGAAACGAGCCGCGAAGTGCTCGTCCTCCCACGCGTCAGGCCCGGAGTGGGCGAGGAGCTCCTCGAAGTGCTCCTTGCCGGCCGCCGTCAACCGGTACACGATCTTGGCCCGTCGGCCGGCCAGCGGCGCGGCGAGCGGATCGGGGTCAGGGCCGGTCTCCTCGACCAGATAGCCCTGGGTGACCAGTGTCTTGAGGCAGGGGTAGAGGCTGCCGTAGCTGAACGCGCGGAACACACCGAGCGAGGTGTTGAGCCGCTTGCGCAGCTCGTAACCGTGCATCGGGGATTCGCGCAGCAGGCCCAGGACGGCGAACTCGAGGATGCCGGAGCGTTTGCTCATGTCCTCGTTTCCCTCCCGTCCGTGCCGTCGTCGCCTCTTATCTCGCCGTGATGTATCGACTCGATACATCGAGACGATAGAACGAGTTCTCCGGTACGGCAAGGCGGCTCACGGTGACCGGCGTCACATCACGAAATCCGTCCACCGTCAACCGCCCGGAATGTGATGAACATCTGGCTAGAACCTCTTTTGACCGTGCGTACTCTGTTCGCCATGCAGAGCACCGGGAACCGTGTGACGCCAGTGAGCGTCCTTGTCCCTGGTGCAGTGCGGTCATCGCACGCCGGGGGGACCGGAAATCAACTGCCGCTTTCAGGCGATTCCGCCTGTCCTAGGAGTAGCTGTTCATGAGCGAGCACCGTCGCAAGCCGCCGCAGTCGCCCGGCGACGGCCGGGCCGCCGCCCGGCGCGGCGCGCAGCAGCCGCCCCCGCCGCCAGGCGGCCGGCGGGCCGCTGGGCCGCCCACGCCGCAGCCGTACGGCACGCACGGAACCGGTTCGGGGCAGGGCCACGGCCCGCGCCAGGGCACGGGACAACCCCCCCGTCAGGGCGCGGGTACGGGCGCGGGGGGCCGCGCGGGTACGGGGGGCCGGTCCCGCGGGGCCGAGCCGCCGTACCAGGGGCGGGCAGCCGCGCGCCGTGCCGCCCAGGCCACGCAGAAGGGCGGCCGCCGCCGTGGCGCCACGGACGCGCAGGGCGGCCGTGGCGGGGGCCAGCCCCCGAAGAAGCGCATCATCGATTACCCCCGTTGGGGGAAGGACGGATGGCGCCGCTGGATGCCGTCCTGGAAGCTCGCCTCCGGGCTGTGCCTGTTCTTCTTCGGCAGCCTGGTCGCGGTCGCGGGCGTCGGCTACGCGATGGTGGGCATCCCCAACGAGAACGACGCCGCCAAGTCGCAGAACAACGTCTTCTACTGGGCCGACGGCAGCCGCATGGTGGCGACCGGCACGGGTGCCAACCGGCAGAACGTGACGCTCTCCGACATCCCCAAGGCCATGCAGAACGCGGTGATCTCCGCGGAGAACAAGAGCTTCTACGAAGACTCGGGCGTGGACCCCATGGGCGTCGGCCGGGCCCTGTTCAACATGGCGAAGGGCGGTGACGCGCAGGGCGGTTCGACGATCACCCAGCAGTACGTCAAGAACACCTACCTGAGCCAGGACCAGACGGTCAGCCGCAAGTTCAAGGAGCTCTTCATCTCCATAAAGGTGGGGACGAAGCTCGAGAAGCCCGACATCCTGCAGGGCTACCTGAACACCTCGTACTACGGGCGGAGCGCCTACGGCATCCAGGCGGCCGCGCAGACCTACTACGGCCGTGACGCCGACAAGCTCACCCCGAGCCAGTGCGCCTTCCTCGCCGCGCTGCTCAAGGGCCCGACGTACTACGACCCGGCCGGTGCCGCGAACATCGACAGCACCGCTACGGCGAAAGCGAACCGGGCCCGCTCCGAGGACCGCTGGAAGTGGATCCTCGGCGAGATGTACAAGGACGGCAAGCTCAACAAGGACGAGTACACCGAGGCCGTCAGCAAGTACCCGATGCCGCAGGGCCTCAAGGCGACCGCCGGCATGAGCGGTCAGATCAGCTACCTGGTCGACACCGCCAAGAGCTACGTGCTGAGTCACTCGGACATCAGCCAGAGCCAGCTGGACAAGGGCGGTTACGAGATCCACACGACCTTCGACAAGAAGAAGGTCGAGTCGCTCAAGAAGGCCGTCGACAAGGTCCGCACGGACAACATCAACCCGAAGAAGCGCGACGCCGACAAGTACGTCCAGTTCGGCGCGGCGTCCGTGGTTCCGGGTGACGGCAAGATCGTCGCCATCTACGGCGGCGAGGGCTACGAGCACGGCCAGTTCAACAACAACGCCAACACCACGGGTGTCCCCGTCGGCTCCACCTGGAAGCCGTTCGTCCTGGCCGCGGCGATGCAGTACGGCACCAACCAGACCGACGGCGTCGGGCTGTCGCCGCAGAGCAAGTACAACGGCAACGACCTGCTCAAGATCAAGGACCATGAAGGCAACTGGGTCCTGAAGAAGGACGGCAGCGTCTTCAAGCAGAAGAACGAGAGCGGGTACCCCTGGGGCTACATCTCGCTGCGCAAGGCGATGGAGCAGTCCATCAACACCCCCTTCGTGCAGCTCGGCGAGGACGTCGGACTGCCCAAGGTGGCCGAGATGGCGAAGAACGCGGGCGTGCTGGATTCGAGCTTCGAGTCCCTGAACGCCTCGTTCTCGATCGGTACGTCCAAGCCGTCCGCCATCCGCATGGCCGACGCCTACGCGACGTTCGCCTCGTCGGGCACGCAGGCCGAGCCCTACTCCGTCACCAAGGTGGTCGCGGACGGCAAGGACGTGCCGGGCTTCGGCAAGCCGAAGATCAAGCGGGACGCGATCGACAGCAACGTCGCCGACAACGTCACCGACGTGCTGCAGAACGTGGTCAAGAACGGCACCGGTCAGAAGGCCCTGGCGGTCGGCCGCACGGTGGCGGGCAAGACGGGCACCACGGACAGCGAGAAGGGAACCAGGTCCGCCTGGTTCGTCGGGTACACCAAGCAGCTGTCGACCTCGGTGGTCCTGTTCCGCGAGAACCCCAAGAAGCCCGGTCTGATCGGCATGGCGGGCACCGCGGGGAAGGACTCCGCGCACGGTGGTGAGATGCCGGCGGAGGTCTGGGCGAGGTACATGACCGAGGCGCTCAAGGGGAAGGACGACAGCGGCTTCCCGGACCCCGGGAAGATCGGCGAGGTCAAGGACCAGGTCGGCGCCCCGTCGCCGAGCCCCTCGGTCTCGGCCAGCCCGACCGAGTCGGCGACCATGAACCCGACCCCGACCATCTCGCAGCCGCCGACCACGCCGACCCCGACCGACTCCGGGAACTGCAAGCCCTGGGAGTGGGGTTGCCAGGACGGCGGCGGTGGCAACAACGGTGGAGCCACCGACGGCGGCACGGGCGGGACACCGTCGTCGACCCCGTCGTCCAGTACCACGGGCAAGGGCAACGGAGGCAACGGCAACGGCGGACTCATCGCAGGGCCGGGCGGTTGATCGCCCCGCGTTGAGTGGAGCAGTGATCCGCGGCCGCGGAGGGCAGCACGCCCTCCGCGGCCGCGGGCGTTCCCGCCGGGTGGAGGGCCGCATGGGGATCCGACGCTCCGCACGTGGCGATGTAGGGCAGGATGTGGCCCATGACGATCGTGCGCGAAGACCCCCACCACGAGGCCTCGGAGGCCGAGGCGGTCGTGCCCCCGACCCGCGAGGACCCGGTCGCCGTGGCCGGGAGCGAGGTCATCGGCGGCCCGCTCGGCCGCTTCGCTGCCGTGGGGCGGCGGGGCTGGTGGAACCCCCTGCGCGTGGTCGTGCTGGTCGCCATCGGGATGTTCGCGCTGGGCATGGTGCAGAAGGTGCCGTGCTACGACAGCGGCTGGTTCTACGGGGCGAACGCCCAGTACAGCCACGCCTGCTACTCCGACATCCCGCACCTTTACTACGGCCGGGGCTTCGCCGACGACCTCGTCCCGTACTTCGACCGCATCCCGGACACGGTCTCCGGCGGCATGGGTTACCTGGAGTACCCGGTCCTGACGGGGCTGTTCATGGAGGTCGCCTCCTGGCTCACCCCGCACGGCGGCACGATCCAGCACCGGGAGCAGATCTACTGGCTGGTCAACGCCGGGATGCTGCTGGTCTGCACCGCCGTCATCGCGGTCTGCGTCGCCCGGACCAACCGGCGCCGCCCGTGGGACGCGCTGCTGGTCGCGCTGGCGCCCGCGTTCGCGCTGACCGCGACCATCAACTGGGACCTCTTCGCGGTCGCCCTCGCGGCGGCCGGGATGATGCTGTGGTCGCGCAACCGGCCGCTGGCCGCGGGCATCCTGATCGGGCTGGCGACGGCCGCCAAGCTCTACCCGGTGCTGCTGCTGGGGCCGTTGTTCCTGCTGTGCCTGCGGGCCGGGAAGCTGAAGGCCTGGGGCGCGGCGGTGGGCGGTGCCGCGGTGGCCTGGCTCGTGGTGAACCTTCCCGTGATGCTGCTCGCCCGGGACGGCTGGGCGAAGTTCTACACCTTCAGCCAGGAGCGGGGCGTCGACTACGGCTCGGTCTGGCTGATCATCTCCCAGCAGACCGGCAAGTCCATCGACGGGGCGAACTCCTACGCCATCGCGCTCATGCTGCTGTTCTGCGCCGGCATGGCGGGGCTGACCCTCTACGCCCCGCGGCGCCCGCGCTTCGCGCAGCTGGCCTTCCTCGTCGTGGCCGCCTTCATCCTGACCAACAAGGTCTACTCGCCGCAGTACGTGCTGTGGCTGGTGCCCCTCGCGGCGCTCGCCCGGCCGCGCTGGCGGGACTTCCTGATCTGGCAGGCGGCCGAGGTCATGTACTTCCTCGGGATCTGGTCGTACCTGGCGTACACGACGGGCGGCAACAGCAAGGGCCTGCCCCAGGACGGCTACCACCTGGCCATCGCGGCGCACCTGATCGGGACGCTGTACCTGTGCGTGGTCGTCGTCCGCGACATCGTCTTCCCCGAGCGCGACGCGGTCCGCCAGGACGGCTCGGACGACCCCTCGGGGGGCGTGCTGGACGGGGCGGAGGACGCGTTCGTGCTGGGGCGGTCCTCGCACCAGCCGCGGCACGCGGCGCCGCTGCAGGGCGGGCCCGAGGACGGTCAGGGTTACGGCGAGGCGCTCCCGGTGCAGTGGGGCGTGGACCCGGCGCCGCCGGCCCCGCCCCACTGAGCGGAGGGGACGTCCGGGGGGCTCAGCGGTCGACGACGCGGTCGAACGTGGTCGTCGTGTGCCGCAGGTGCGCCACCAGCTCGTCCCCGACCGCCGGGGGCGCCACGTCGCCCGGCAGGAAGAGGATCGACACCTGCATGTGCGGGGGCTCGGCGAACCAGCGCTGCTTGCCGGCCCACACGAAGGGCGACAGGTTGCGGTTGATGGTGGCCAGACCGGCCCTCGCGACGCCCTTGGCGCGCGGCATGACGCCGTGCATGGCCTTGGGCGCCTCCAGGCCCACCCCGTGCGACGTACCGCCCGCCACGACGACCAGGTGGCCGTCCTCGGAGGCCTTGTTCTGGCGGTAGCCGAAGCGCTCGCCCTTGGCGATGCGCGTGACGTCCAGGACGGCGCCCCGGTACTCGGTGGCCTCGTGGTCGCCGAGCCACAGCCGGGTGCCGATCCGGGCGCGGAAGCGGGTCTGCGGGAACTGGTTGCGCAGCTGGGTCAGCTCGCCGGCCTTCAGGTGGCTGACGAACATGGTGTGCAGCGGCAGCCGGGCCGCGCGCAGCCGCTCCATCCAGCGGAAGACCTCCTCCACCGCGTCGGAGCCGTCGGTGCGGTCCAGCGGCAGGTGGATGGCGAAGCCCTCCAGGCGGACGTCGTCTATGGCCGAGTGCAGCTTGACCAGGTCGTCCTCGCTGACGCCGTGGCGCCTCATGCTGCTCATGACCTCGATGACCACCCGGGCGCCGACCAGGCCGCGCACGCCCTCCACGGAGGACACGGAGCGGATGGCGCGGTCCGGCAGCGGCACCGGCTCCTCGCCCAGCCGGTACGGGGTCAGCACCAGCAGGTCGCCGCCGAACCAGTCCTTGATCCGGGCGGCCTCGTACGTCGTGCCCACGGCGAGGACGTCCGAGCCGAGCCGGATCGCCTCCTCGGCCAGGCGCTCGTGGCCGAAGCCGTACCCGTTGCCCTTGCAGACGGGGACCAGCCCGGGGAACTGCTCCGCCACGGACTGCTGGTGCGCACGCCAGCGCGCGGTGTCGACGTACAGGGTGAGCGCCATGGCCGGAACGAGGACCTTTCTGCGGTGTCTGCGGTCGGTCGGGCAGGTGGGTCAGCGGCGGGACATGTAGATGTCGAGCGCCTTGTGCAGCAGCTTGTTGAGCGGGAAGTCCCACTCGCCCAGGTATTCGGCAGCCTGCCCGCCGGTGCCCACCTTGAACTGGATGAGACCGAAGAGGTGGTCGCTCTCGTCGAGCGAGTCGCTGATGCCGCGCAGGTCGTACACGCTCGCGCCGAGCGCGTAGGCGTCCCGCAGCATCCGCCACTGCATGGCGTTGCTCGGCCGGACCTCGCGCTTGTGGTTGGCCGAGGCCCCGTACGAGTACCAGACGTGCCGGCCGACGACGAGCATCGTCGCGGCGGCGACCGCCTCGCCCTCGTGCTGGGCGAAGTACAGCCGCATGCGGTTGGGGTCCTCGGAGTTGAGGACCTGCCACATGCGCTGGAAGTAGGACAGGGGCCGCGGGCGGAAGTGGTCGCGCTCGGCGGTGACCTCGTACAGCTGCTGCCACACGGGGAGGTCGTCGTAGCTGCCCTGGACGACCTCGACGCCGGCCTTCTCGGCCTTCTTGATGTTGCGCCGCCACAGCTGGTTGAAGCCCTTCTGGACGTCGTCCAGGCTGCGGTTCTCCAGCGGGACCTGGAAGACGTAGCGGGGCTGCACGTCGCCGAAGCCGGCGCCGCCGTCCTCGCCCTGCTGCCAGCCCATGCGACGCAGCCGGTCGGCCACCTCGAAGGCGCGGGGCTCGATGAAGGTGGCCTCGACGTCGCGCAGGCGCTTGACGTCCGGGTCGGCGATGCCGGACTTGATGGCGGCCGCGTCCCAGCGGCGGATGACGACCGGCGGGCCCATCTTCACGGAGAACGCGCCCTGCTGCTTCAGGTGCGCCAGCATCGGGCGCAGCCACTCCTCCAGGTTGGGCGCGTACCAGTTGATCACCGGGCCCTCGGGGAGGTAGGCGAGGTAGCGCTTCACCTTGGGCAGCTGCCGGTAGAGCACCAGGCCGGCGCCGACCAGCTCACCGGTCTTGTCGTCGAACCAGCCGAGGTTCTCCGAGCGCCACTCCGTCTTGACGTCCGCCCAGGCGGGAACCTGGCAGTGGCTTGCCGAGGGCAGGCTCTGGATGTACGCCAGGTGCTGTTCCCGACTGATGGTCCTCAGGGTCAAGCTCATGCGGGGCGCTCCCCATCGCTGCGGCTACGGCATTGCTGACTGCACTACTGCGCCGAAGCCTACTGCGAACGGCGAACGCCCCCACGAGGGCTGTGGACAACTCGGTCCGCGGCTTCGCCCGGCGGGGGCCGGGAAACGGAGGGCCAGGACTGGGCTAGGACACCACCCCGCCGAAGAGGCCGCCGTGGGCCATGCCGATGTAGAAGCCGACCGCGGCCAGCCCCATGCCGATGATGAAGAAGAAGCGCTCGGCCGTGGTGGCGGAGCGGTACTGCCCGACGGCGCCCACGAGGATGCCGACCAGGCCGGCCCAGGAGCTGAGCAGGTGCAGCCCGCTCCAGAACGCCGCGATGGAGGAGATCAGGCCGAGCACGACGGTCGCGACGGCCAGGGTGTTCTCCACCGGGTGGGGTCGGCCGTCCGAGTTGAGGGTGCTGAGGATCCGCTGGTAGAGACGGCTGCCGGTGGTGGGTCGCACTGCCTGTGCCATGGGGCACCTCCGTGATGGAGAGGTGGCGCATCGTAGCGCCGGACACACCCGATGTGTACAGATTGCGGGCTTCCGGGGCCGGATTTCAACCGGAAGCCACGAGGCGGGTAGTGTGTACCGTCTGCACCGGTGTCTGTGCAGGTCCACACGACGGGTTCCGAAAGGCCTTCGGGGAGCGATCCCCGGAACGCCGCGGGCGTTGTCGGTGGGCCGCGATACCGTTGCGACGCGATGCAAACCCTCCTGCCACGGAAACGCCGTGGCCGCTGAGTCCAAAGGAGGTGGGTTCCACATGCGTCACTACGAGGTGATGGTCATCCTCGACCCCGATCTCGAGGAGCGTGCTGTCTCCCCGCTGATCGAGAACTTCCTCGGCGTCGTCCGCAATGGCGGCGGCAAGGTCGAGAAGGTCGACACCTGGGGCCGTCGTCGTCTTTCGTACGAGATCAAGAAGAAGCCCGAGGGCATCTACTCGGTCATCGACCTCAACGCCACTCCTGAGGTCGTCAAGGAGCTCGACCGTCAGATGAACCTGAACGAGTCGGTCCTCCGGACCAAGGTCCTCCGTCCCGAGACCCACTGAGCCTGACGGCTCAGGCAGTCGGGAAACCGAGAAGCCAAGCAAAGCCGAGAGGTCACTCACCATGGCAGGCGAGACCGTCATCACGGTCGTCGGCAATCTCGTCGACGACCCCGAGCTGCGCTTCACCCCGTCCGGTGCGGCGGTCGCGAAGTTCCGTGTCGCGTCCACTCCCCGCACCTTCGACCGGCAGACCAACGAGTGGAAGGACGGCGAGAGCCTCTTCCTCACGTGCTCGGTCTGGCGGCAGGCGGCGGAGAACGTGGCCGAGTCGCTCCAGAAGGGCATGCGCGTCATCGTGCAGGGCCGTCTGAAGCAGCGCTCGTACGACGACCGCGAGGGCGTCAAGCGGACGGTCTACGAGCTGGACGTCGACGAGGTCGGCGCCAGCCTGCGCAGCGCGACCGCCAAGATCACCCGGGCCAGCGGCGGCGGCGGTGCCTCCCGCGGCGGCCAGGGCGGTTACGGCGGCGGTGGCGGCCAAGGCGGCCAGGGCGGCGGCTGGGGCGGTGGCCCCGGTGGCGGCCAGGGCGGTGCGCCCGACGCCGACCCGTGGGCGACCGGCGCTCCGGCCGGTGGCGGCCAGGGCGGCGGTGGCGGCGGCTGGGGCGGTGGCTCCGGCGGCGGCGGCGGTTTCTCGGACGAGCCGCCCTTCTAAGGGCGGCGGCGTACCAAACTTCTTGATCACACTGGAGAGAGACAATGGCGAAGCCGCCTGCTCGCAAGCCTAAGAAGAAGGTTTGCGTGTTCTGCAAGGACAAGATCACCTACGTCGACTACAAGGACACGAACCTGCTGCGGAAGTTCATCTCCGACCGCGGCAAGATCCGTGCCCGCCGGGTCACCGGCAACTGCACCCAGCACCAGCGCGACGTCGCCACGGCCGTGAAGAACAGCCGTGAGATGGCGCTGCTGCCCTACACCTCGACCGCTCGCTAAGGAAGGGTGACCGAGCAATGGCGAAGATCATCCTCACCAACGAGGTCAGTGGCCTCGGTGCCGCCGGCGATGTCGTCGAGGTCAAGAGCGGCTACGCCCGCAACTACCTGATCCCGCGCGGCTTCGCGATCGCGTGGACCAAGGGTGGCGAGAAGGACGTCGAGCAGATCCGCCGCGCGCGCCGGATCCGTGAGATCGCGACCGTCGAGCAGGCCAACTCCTTCAAGGCGCAGCTCGAGGGCGTCAAGGTCAAGCTGTCGACCCGCGCGGGCGACGCCGGCCGGCTGTTCGGTTCGGTGACCCCGGCCGACATCGCCGCCGCCGTCAAGGCCGCGGGCGGTCCGGACGTGGACAAGCGCCGGATCGAGATCGGTTCCCCGATCAAGACGCTGGGCTCGCACAAGGTGTCGGTGCGTCTGCACCCCGAGGTCGAGGCCGCTCTCGACGTCGAGGTCGTCGCTTCCTGACACTCGCGCACCGCGTGAACGCCGGGCCCGGAACCGCGAGGTTCCGGGCCCGGCGTCGTTCCACGTGCGGGAGGCGTGCGGAAGGCGCACGGGAGGGCCCGCGGGTCAGGCGCGTACGGCGCCGGTGACGGCCCACTTCCCCGAGCGGGCGCGCCAGTGCAGGCCGGCCAGGCGGGTGAGCATCATCAGCCCCATCGCCCACCACAGGGCGGTGAGTCCCCCGCCCAGGGCCGGTACGGCCAGCGCCACGGGGGCGAAGACGGCGAGGGTGACGACCGTCGACCAGGCCAGGTAGGTGCCGTCGCCGGCGCCGATGAGGATCCCGTCCAGCACGAAGACCACGCCGCAGACAGGCTGGGAGAGCGCCGCCACCAGCAGGACGGTCGTCAACTGGGAGCGCACGGCCGGGTCCGGGGTGAACAGCGGGGCGATCAGCGGCCTGGAGACGGCCAGGAGCAGGCCGATCACCACGCCGGAGGCGATGCCCCACTGCACCATGCGGCGGCACGCGGCCCGGGCCCCGGCCACGTCGTCGGCGCCGAGGTAGCGGCCGATGATGGCCTGACCCGCGATGGCGATGGAGTCCAGGGCGAAGGCCGCCAGCGACCAGAGGGCGATGGTGATCTGGTGGGCGGCGACGGAGGCGTCCCCGAGCCGGGCCGCGACCACGGTGGCGAGCAGCAGGACGGCCCGCAGGCTCAGCGTGCGGATCAGCAGGGGCGTCCCGGCCTGGGCGCAGGCGCGGATGCCGGCGAGGTCGGGCCGGAGCGAGGCGCCGTGTCGGCGGGCGCCGCGGACCACGACGACGAGGTAGACGGCCGCCATCGCGTTCTGGGCGATGACGGTGCCCCAGGCGGAGCCGGCGATGCCGAGGCCGGCGCCGTACACCAGCACCAGGTTGAGCACGGCGTTCACGGCGAAGCCGCCGACGGCGACGTAGAGCGGGGTACGGGTGTCCTGCAGTCCGCGCAGCACACCGGTGGCCGCGAGGACGACGAGCATCGCGGGGATGCCGAGGGCGCTGATCCGCAGGTAGGTGACGGCGTACGGCGCCGCGGTGCCCGAGGCGCCGAACAGGTCGGCGAGGGCGGGCGCCGCGGGGACGGCGACGGCGACCGCGGCGGCGCTGATGAGGAGGGCGAGCCAGATGCCGTCCATGCCCTGGCGGATCGCCGCGGGCAGGTCGCCCGCGCCGACCCGGCGGGCGACGGCGGCGGTGGTGGCGTAGGCGAGGAAGACGAAGACGCCGACGAGGGTGGTCAGCAGGGCGCCCGCGACACCGAGCCCGGCGAGCTGCGAGGTGCCGAGGTGGCCCACGATCGCGCTGTCGGCCATGAGGAAGAGTGGTTCGGCGACCAGCGCGCCGAAGGCGGGCAGCGCTAGGCCCATGATCTCGCGGTCGTGGCGGCGTACGGCCTGCTGGGGGGAGTGTTCGGCGACCTGGGGCACCCGGCCAGGGTAATCATCCACATGTAAGGGATGCAAGGTAATTCTGCCTCTTACTTCCGGCTGCGCAGGGTGATCTCCTCCGTGCCGTTTGTCGTGATCTTGGGCCGAGCGGGCAAGTTTTTCTTGTCCACAGCGGGTGGATGAAGAAAGCGCAGGTCAACCGCGTGATCATTGGGTGATTGTGTGCTTGTCCACCGCGCTGTCCCCCGCCCTGTACACAGCTGGAGCGGGCTTCTCCACAGGTAGGGGCGGTTCTTCAACAGGTCATCCCCAGCCCCTGTGGATAACCGTCTTGGCTGTGGGCCCCGCGGACCCCTACCGTGGGGCGTCGCCCGACGTGCCACAGGTGTGTCCGGGCGGCTGATTGTCAGAGCCGTGGCGTAGGAAATGGAACACGACGCAGCGGTCCGCGCCGGACGGGAGGAGGTGGCAGGGGGGTGAGCCAGCCCGAACCCGCGGACGACCACTGGGGGAGCGAGCCGCCGTTCCCGCCGGACGGTCCCGGCGACCGCCTGCCCGTCTCCCGCTTCCGCCGGAGGGACGAGCGGGACCGCGACGACGACCGCGGAGCGGCCGGCTTCGAACGCGTACCCCCGCAGGACCTGGACGCCGAGATGTCGGTGCTCGGCGGCATGCTGCTGTCCAAGGACGCCATCGCCGACGTCGTCGAGGTGCTCAAGGGCGCCGACTTCTACCGGCCCGCCCACGAGACCATCTACGCCGCGATCCTCGACCTCTACGCCCGCGGTGAGCCCGCCGACCCCATCACCGTCGCCGCCGAGCTGACCAAGCGCGGTGAGCTGGTGCGCGTGGGCGGGGCCCCCTACCTGCACAGCCTCGTCAACGCGGTGCCCACCGCCGCCAACGCCGAGTACTACGCGGAGATCGTGCACGAGCGCGCGGTCCTGCGCCGGCTCGTCGAGGCGGGCACGCGCATCACGCAGATGGGGTACGCCGCCGACGGCGACGTCGACGAGATCGTCAACTCCGCGCAGGCCGAGATCTACGCCGTCACCGAGCAGCGCACCAGCGAGGACTACCTCCCGCTCTCCGAGATCATGGAGGGCGCCCTCGACGAGATCGAGGCCATCGGCTCGCGCAGCGGCCAGATGTCCGGGGTGCCCACCGGCTTCGCCGACCTGGACTCCCTCACCAACGGCCTGCACCCGGGCCAGATGATCGTCATCGCCGCCCGTCCCGCGATGGGCAAGTCCACGCTCGCGCTGGACTTCGCCCGTGCCTGCTCGGTCACCAACGGCATGCCCAGCGTCTTCTTCTCCCTCGAAATGGGCCGCAACGAGATCGCGATGCGCCTGCTGTCCGCCGAGGCCCGGGTCGCCCTGCACCACATGCGCTCCGGCAACATGACCGACGACGACTGGACGCGACTGGCCCGCCGCATGCCCGACGTCTCCGCGGCGCCCCTCTACATCGACGACTCGCCGAACCTGTCGATGATGGAGATCCGGGCCAAGTGCCGCCGGCTCAAGCAGCGCAACGACCTCCGCCTGGTCGTCATCGACTACCTCCAGCTGATGCAGGCGGGCGGTTCGCGCCGGCCCGAGAGCCGTCAGCAGGAGGTCTCCGACATGTCCCGTAACCTCAAGCTCCTGGCGAAGGAGCTCGAGGTGCCGGTCATCGCGCTCTCCCAGCTGAACCGTGGCCCCGAACAGCGCACGGACAAGAAGCCCATGGTCAGCGACCTGCGTGAATCGGGCTCCATCGAGCAGGACGCGGACATGGTGATCCTGCTGCACCGCGAGGACGCCTACGAGAAGGAGTCCCCGCGCGCGGGCGAGGCCGACCTGATCGTCGCCAAGCACCGCAACGGCCCCACGGCCACCATCACCGTGGCCTTCCAGGGCCACTACTCGCGCTTCGTGGACATGGCCCAGACCTGAGCCGCCCGGGGCGGGGATCCGCCGTGCGACCTCCGCGCGGCCGGACGGCGGCTCAGCCCAGGGCCACCATCAGCGGTGCGTGGCGGCGGTGTTCGTCGCCGGGCAGGTCACGGTCACCGAGCACCATCAGGGTGTTGGGGAAGACGGGGGCCACGCCGTGCTCCGCGGCCCAGCCGTCCAGACCGCCCTGGGTGCCGGTGCGCAGGTCGAGGCGGACGGGTGTGCCCGCGTCGCTGGTGACCGCGGTGATCAGTCGCTTCGCCCCGGCCGTGCTCCCGGCGACGACGGGGCCCACGACCAGGGTGTCCGCGTTGAGCCAGGCCGAGGCGTAACCGGTCAGGACACCGTCCTCCTCGGCGACCAGGAGGAGTTCGGCGAACCGCGGCAGGTCGCGCAGAAGGGGGGAGCGGTCCGCGCCGAACACCTCGGCGTCGAGGGCGAGCAGGGCCGGCAGATCGGCTTCGGTGAAGGGCCGCGGTTGGGCGGCGCCGGGACGGTCGGGGGCGGGCGCGGGCGGGGCGAAGCGGCCGCGGTGCGTGACGACGGTGCCGACCGCCCGGAAGCCGAGCTTCTCGTAGAGGGGGCGGCCGCGGTCGGTGGCGTGCAGGGTGACGGTGTCGTCGCCCGCCTCGGCCAGGACGTGGGTCATGATGCGCCGCCCGAGGCCCTGCCCCTCGTACCGGGCCGCGACCAGGACCATGCTGACCGCCGCCAGGCCGCCCGCGTAGCGCGTCAGGACGGTGGTGGCGGCCAGGCCGTCGCCGTCGGGGGCGTCGATGCCGTAACCGGCGCCGTGGGTGAGCAGGAAGCGCCACTTGTGCTCCTCGGCGCCCCAGTCGCGGCTGACGGCCAGCGCGCTGCAGGCGGGGAGGTCGGCGGGGGTGAGGCGGCGCACGGGGGCCGTGGGGGATGTCATGCGGGCAGCGTGCCGTGGCGGCGGCGGGCGGCACCCATAGTTTTCCCCTATGGCCATCGGCCGGAGCCTGGCTATCCTCCGGGAGTGACGCTGACCTTGCCCGGCCTGCGGGCGTTCGTGGCGGTGGCGCGTACGGGCTCGTTCTCGGCGGCCGCGCGGCAGCTCGACGTACGGCAGCCCACGGTGAGCGAGTCGGTGCGCCGGCTGGAGGCAGCCGCGGGGCGGCCGTTGCTGGTGCGGAACCGCGAACGGGCCGAACTGACCGACCTGGGACGGCGGATCCTGGCCCACGCGGTGGCGGCGGTCGACGCCGCGGACGAACTCGAGGGGCTGCTGGACGGGTCGTCCCGGCCGTTCACCGTGGGCTTCCTGGGGGAGGCGGCGGCCGGCCGCACCCGGGAGCTGCTGGACCTGGTCCAGGCCCGCGCCCCGGACGACGTGCGGCTGCGGCGCTACGACTTCGACGACCCTTCCTGCGGGCTGCTGGACGGGCACTCCGACCTGGCCATCGTGTGGCCCCCGTTGGACGCCCCGGGACTGGGGATGGTGACCGTCTCCAGCGACCGGCGCTGCGTGGCGCTGCCCGCGACGGACCCGCTGGCCCGCAGGACCGAGGTCGCGCCCGATGAACTGGGCGGCAGGACCTGGGTGGTGCCGCGGACCGGGGACGCGGCCTACGCCGGCTTCCGCCATCCCTCGGCCGTGGGCGTCGCCCACGTGGCCGGGACCGTGCCTTCGGGGTCGCTGGAGGAGACGCTCGAACTCGTGGCGGCGGGGCGGGGTTGCGCACTGGCGAGCACGGCGACCGACGAGCACTACGCGCGGTCGAACGTGGTGATCGTGCCGCTGGCCGGGGACGTGCGCTGCACGGTCGCGCTGGCCTGGCGGGCGGCGGACCGCAGGCCCGCGGTCCGCGGGGCGGCGGAGGACGCCGCCCGGCTGTTCGGAGGGACGCCGCCGGGGACCGGCCGGGCGGCGGGTGACGAGGGAGGGACCGCGTGGGACGGCTGCACATCTTCGACATGGACGGGACGCTGATGCACGGCTCCTCGGCGAGCATGGAACTCGCCCGGGAGCTGGGGCTGGTGGCGGAGTTCCGCGAGCTGGAGCACGCGCTCGGACGGGGTCTGCTGGATCCGCCGGGCTACGCGGAGCGGGCGTACGAGCTGTGGCGGGCGCTCACCCCGGCGCAGGTGGCGGCGGCGTTCGAGGGCGCCCCGTGGCTGGCCGGGATACGGGAGGTGTGGGCGGACATCGCTGCCCGCGGGGAGCACTGCGCGGTGGTGTCGCTCTCCCCGGACTTCTTCGTGCGCCGGCTGTTGGAGTGGGGGGCGCACGCGGTGCGGGCGTCGGTCTTCCCGGAGGTCCCGTTCGGCCCGGCGGCGGGGCTGGACGTGGCGGGGATCCTGGTGCCGGAGACGAAGGTGACGGCGGCGGACGAGCTGTGCGCCCGGTACGGGGTCAGCCGCGCTGAGTGCGTGGCGTACGGGGACTCGCTGTCGGACACGGCGCTCTTCGCGGCGGTGCCGGTGTCGGTAGCGGTCAACGGGGACCACCACGTGAGCGGGTTGGCCCGCCATGCGTACACCGGGCGTGATTTGCGTGAAGCGTACGCGCTGGTCGTGGGCTGAATACGTGACGGTGGAACTGTGGTGATCGTCACGGGAATTGAGTGACGGTTGTGAAAGCAGTGACTCGGGGTAGGGTCGTCAGGGTTCCGCGGCAGCGGGGCTTCACATTCGGCTGAGCTTAACGGGATCGGCAACCGCGTTTCCCGTACTTCCGGCTATTTGTCCGGACGGCGTGAAGTCCTGGCAGGCTTTCCGCGCAGGATGTGTGGCCGATGTACGGACACCGACCGGGAGAAGCTCGAGGCGAAGCTGACCATGGACGCTCTGACCACGAACGCGGCCGAACCGGGAAAGGGAGCCGGGGCTGGGTCCTCCGGATGGTTCACGCCGCACACACCCCCTGACGGGCCGAGACCCCACCACGAGGGCGGGGGCGGCGAGCCGAGCCGCCCGGTACGGCCCATAAGGCCGGTGGGCACGGGAGCCGGGCGGAACACCGACCCCGGCCCGGCGCTGCCGCGGCCCGGCCCCCCGCAGGACGCGCCGGGGCCGCGGCACCACCCGGAGCCGCCGGACCGGCAGCCCCCGCCCCGGGCGGAGGCCCGGCCGCGGTCGCGGCAGCCGAGCGCGGACGCACTGCTCATCCGGCGGACGATGGAGGAGGTCGCGCCCGTAGCCGACAAGACGACGTCGTATTTCTATGCACTTTTGTTCATACGGCATCCGGAGTTGCGCGAACTCTTTCCGGCCGCGATGGACGCACAGCGCGACCGATTGTTGAAAGCGCTCCTCACCGCCGCGGAGCACATAGACGACCCCGAGATACTCACCGAATACCTGTCCCACCTGGGCCGCGGCCACCGGAAATACGGCACCCGGCCCGAGCACTATCCGGCCGTGGGGGAATGCCTGATCGGGGCGCTGACCCGGTACGCCTCGGCGGTCTGGAACGACGAGGTCGAGGCGGCCTGGGTGCGCGCCTACACGGCGATCTCGCAAATCATGATCGACGCGGCGGCGGCCGACGAGAGGCACGCGCCGCCCTGGTGGCAGGCGGAGATCGTCAGCCACGAACCGCGCACCTCCGACATCGCGGTGCTCAGCGTCCGCCCCGACCAGCCCTACCCCTTCCTCGCGGGCCAGTACACGACGCTGGAGACGCCCTGGTGGCCGCGGGTCTGGCGGCACTACTCCTTCGCCAGCGCCCCCCGCCCGGACGGCCTGCTGGTCTTCCACGTGAAGGCCGTGCCGGCCGGCTGGGTCAGCGGGGTGCTGGTGCATCGCGCGCGGCCCGGCGACGTGCTGCGACTCGGTCCTCCGGGCGGCTCCATGGTCGTGGACCACAGCACCGACAACGGACTGCTCTGCCTGGGCGGCGGCACCGGCATCGCCCCCATCAAGGCCCTGGTCGAGGACGTCGCCGAGCACGGCCGCCGTCGTGCCATGGACGTCTTCTACGGCGCCCGCAGCGACCACGACCTGTACGACCTGGACACCTTGGTGGGGCTCGCCCGGCGCCACCCCTGGCTCTCGGTGCGCCCCGTGGTCTCCCACGGCCGCGGCGAAGTGGGGCTGCACGGCCCGCTCCCCGAGATCGTGCGGCAGTACGGCCCCTGGCCCGAGTACGACGCGTACCTCAGCGGGCCGCCCGGGATGATCCGCAGCGGCGTCGACACCCTCGTGCGCAGCGGCATGCCCTCCCAGCGCATCCGGCACGACCTGATCGAGGAACTGGTCGCGGCCGGCGACTGAATCCGCTCCGCCCACGCCCCCCTGGGCCCCCACCACCCCCCCCCACAAGGAGAAACGTTGCCGCAGGAACGTCCCGGAAGCGCGGGAGAGCACCGTGTCCAGGAGGAGATGGGCACGGCCGACCGCGCGGACCGCTTCTACACCGAACAGGTGCTGGACCACCTCAACCCGCTGATGCGGGAGTTCACCGAGCGGCAGGAGATGTTCTTCCTGTCCACGGCGGACGCCCGGGGGGAGTGCGACAGCACCTTCAGGGCCGGCCCGCCCGGCTTCCTGACCGTCCTGGACGAGCGGACCCTGGTCTACCCCGAGTACCGGGGGAACGGCGTGATGGCCTCGCTGGGCAACATGCGCGAGAACCCGCACGTGGGCATCCTGATGCTCGACTTCACCCGGGACCGGATCGGACTGCACGTCAACGGCCGCGCGCGGGCGGTCCCGGACGGCGCGATGCGTGCCCTGCACCCCTCGCTCCCGGTGGACGCGGTGCCCGGCCGCAGGCCTCAGTTGTGGGTACGGGTGAGCGTCGTGGAGGCGTACGTCCACTGCTCGAAGCACATCCCGCGGATGGCGAAGGTGCCCCTGCAGGGCGGCCGGGCCTGGGGCACCGACGACGTGCGGCGCAAGGGCGGCGACCACTTCCGGGCGGCCGCCGACGCCGCGCACTCCCGCACCGCGCGGCCCGGCGGCGCGGGCCCGGGCTGGTTCGGCGTCTGAGGCCGCCCCGGGGCCGGCCGGGTCGGCCCGGGGTCAGCCGAGGTCGGCCCGGGGTCAGCCGAGGTCCGCCGAGAGCAGTCCCAGCACCCCTTCGATGTTGCCGTCCAGGTAGTGCCGCAGGGTCAGCGGAACGATCTCCACGGAGGCGAGCCCGACCCGGCTGAAGGGCACGCGGACCACGTCGTACGTCCCCGAGGGCTCGTCCACCTCGGGGCCGTGCCGCCGCGAGGGGTCCATGGAGGCCAGCCGGCACACGAAGAAGTGCTGCACCTTCACGCCGTGCGAGCCGTCCTCGCCGATGTGCTCGACGGTGTCGACGAAGGCCGGGACGACATCGGTGACCTTGGCGCCGAGCTCCTCGTCCAGCTCTCTGTGGAGCGCCTCGACGATGGTGGCGTCCTCGACCTCGACCCCGCCGCCGGGGGTGATCCAGTACGGGTGGAGCCCGGGCTTGGTGCGCTTGATGAGCACGAGGGAGTCGCCGTCGAGCAGGATGGCACGGGCGGTGCGCTTGACCACCGGCCGGGTGGCCGGGGCGGTCGGTGCACCGGGTGTGGCAGGTGCTTCGATGTCCGGGGGCATGCCTGAGATCTGCCGCGGCGCGGGAGGCGGCAAACGCCTCCGGGACGGCGAATCGGAACGCCGCGTTCTCGCGGAGGTCACCCGCCGTACGCCGGGCGCGCGGTCACCAGGCCGCGGAGGAGCGCATCAGCTGCTCGTGCACCCGCGCGATGTGCGGCAGCGCGAGCGTCCCGGCGCGCACCGAGACGAAGTACGTGCGCAGGGGTGGCACCGGCGGCTCCAGGAGCGCCTTGGCGGCGCCCGCCGTGATGGCCTCGCAGCACAGGTAGCGCGGCAGGACGGCCATGCCGACCCCGGCGACCACGCACTCCAGGACCGCCCTCAGGTCGGGCACGACCACGGCGGGGACGATGGCGGGGGTGGTGTCGAAGACCGCGGACCAGTAGTGGTCGATCAACGGCATGCCCTCGTCGTAGGAGATCACGGGGATCGCGTCGAGGACCTGTGCCCCGTGGGTGCGCACCGCGAGCGGGCCGCCGATCCGCTCCTGCCAGACGGGGGCGGCCACGAGTATCTGCTCCTCGTCCCACAGGGCGCTGGCGGTCAGCAGCCGGTCGCGCGGCCGGAGGGTGCCGATGGACAGGTCGTGGTGGCCCGCGGCGAGACCGGCCAGGGCCTCGTCCTCGCCGGCCAGCGCGATCCGCAGCTGCAGGCCCTCGGCGACCAGCGGGGCGAGGGCGGGAAGGGCGCGCAGGGAGGTGAAGGTGGGCGGCCCGGCGAGGTGCAGGGTGCGGTTGCCCGACTCCTCGTCGAGGTCCGCCTGGGTTATCTCCAGGAGGGCGTCGAGGTGCGGGGCCACCCGGTGGGCCAGGTCGTCCCCGACGGGGGTCGGGGCGACGCCGCGCGGCAGGCGCAGGAACAGGGGGCGGCCCACCTGCCGCTCCAGGCTGCGGATCTGGCTGGTGACGGCGGGCTGCGACAGTCCCAGCAGCTGGGCGGCCCTGGTGAAGGAGCCGGCCCGGTGCACGGTGACGAACGTGCGCAGCAGAGCCAGATCCATGGAACCGCTCCCTCCCAGCCACCGGTACGACCCCAACATATAAATATATCGATAGGTCTGTATCGCAACTGTGATTGGACACTGACGCAGAGTCAACTAGCCTTGTTCGAGCGGATCTCCGCGCGTAAAGCCAGGGTGGTCCGAGCCACGAGGGGGGAGGCTCGGGCCACCCATTCTGCGTAGGGCCCACTACGTAGATATATCTGTTCGAGATGAACGGACGGGGTCAGCGCGCGGCGGCGTCCAGGGCCTGCGTCACGTCCCTCAGGATGTCGGCCGCGTCCTCCACCCCGACCGAGAAGCGGACGAAGCCCTCGGGGACCGCGTCGCCGCCCCAGCGTGCCCTGCGTTCCGCGGTGCTGGTCACGCTTCCGAAGCTGGTGGCCTCGGTCGTCAGCAGCAGTTCGGACAGGAAGCGCTCGGCGTGCTCCTTGTCGGGCAGCGTGAAGGACACGACGCTGCCGAACCGGGTCATCTGCGCGGTCGCGACGGCGTGCGCCGGGTCGTCCACCAGACCCGGGTGACGGACGTCGGTCACCTCGGGGCGCCGGCGCAGCGCGGCGGCGAGCTCCAGGGCGTTGGCGGCCTGCTTGTCCACCCGCAGCGCGAGCGTGGACAGCGAACGGTGGGCCAGCCAGGCCTCCATGGGACCGGGGATCGCGCCGACGGTCTTGCGCCACATCCGCACCCCGGCGGCGAGTTCGGGCCGACGGGTGGTCACGTAGCCCAGCAGCAGGTCGCCGTGGCCGGACAGCGCCTTGGTGCCGCTCGCCACCGAGAAGTCCGCGCCCAGGTCCAGCGGACGCTGGCCGAGCGGGGTCGCGAGGGTGTTGTCGACCGCCACGAGCGCGCCCGCGGCGTGCGCGGCGTCGGCCAGCCGGCGGATGTCGCACACGTCCAGGCCGGGGTTGGACGGCGTCTCGATCCACAGCAGCCGGGCGCCCTCCAGCACCTTCAGCTGGGCGTCGCCCGCGGTGGGCGCCAGGCGCACCGAGACCCCGTAGTCCTCCAGGCGGCCCTGGAGGGTGCGGGTCGCCTGGTAGCAGTCGGAGGGCAGCACCACGGTGTCGCCGGAACGCACCTGCGAGAACAGCACGGAGGAGATGGCGCCCATGCCCGAGGAGAAGGCCAGCGTCTGCGCGGGGACGTCCGGGGACTCCAGGGCGGAGATCGCCTCCTCCAGCCGGGTCCAGGTGGGGTTCTCGTCACGGCCGTAGGTGTACGGGCCGGTGACGTCGCCCGGCAGGTGGAAGTGCGCGGCGAACACCGGGCCGGGCAGCGCCGGCTCGTGCGGCCGGGCCGGCGGGCGGCCCGCGTGCACACTGCGGGTGCTGTCCCCGGGTCTGCTCTCGTACTCCGTCATCGCCCTCTCCTCGCTCTCCCCGTCTTCGCGAACGTACAGGCGGAAGATACCGGTGTACGGGCCAACGAACACGGCCGTCCGCTAGGCGGACGCGAGGGCCTCACGGGCGGCCCGGCCCGCGGCGGCCCCGTAGCCCGCCCCGAACAGGACGGCGTGCACCAGCAGGGGGTGCAATTGGTGCAGCGGCACCCGTTCCCGGCGGCCGGGCAGCGGCCGGACCTCCTCGTACGCGGCGAGCACCCGCTCCAGGTGCGGGCAGCCGAACAGCTCCAGCATCGCCAGGTCGGCCTCGGGATGCCCGCCCTGCGCCGCCGGGTCGACGACGCGGGCGCGGCCGTCGGCGGCGTACAGGACGTTGCCGGACCACAGGTCGCCGTGGATCACCGCGGGCGGCTGCGGGGGGCCGCCGATCCGCGGCAGCGCCTCGCAGACCCGCTCGACCGCGCGGACGTCGGCCGGGACGAGGGCCCCGTCGTCGGCGGCCTGCCGCAGGAAGGGCAGCAGCCGCCGGCCGGCGTGGAAGGAGGGCCAGTCCCCGCAGGAGCCGGACGCCTGCCCGGAGCCGGGCGACGGCAGGGGGAGCGAACCGATGTAGGCGGGGTGCGCGGTCCCGTACCCCGGGGCGGGGACCCGGTGGAGGGCGGCGAGTTCACGGCCCAGGCGCTCGGCGGCGGCCGGGGTGGCCGGTCCGGGCTCGACCCACTCCAGGACGAGCGTGCGGTCGTCGGCGGCGAGCACCTCCGGTACGGCGACCGTGCCCGTCCCGCCCAGCAGCCGCAGGCCCGCGGCCTCGGCGGCGAAGAAGCCCGGCGGCGCGTCCGCGAGGGTCTTGGCGAAGACCGTGCCGCCCGAGCGGCGCCGCAGCCGTACCGCCCGGCAGATGGAGCCGCCGCCCACCGTGCCGAGCTCGGTCACCGGCTCGCCCAGCAGGGCGGCGACCCGGTCCGCGAGTCCGGCAGGGCGGGTCACGGCGTGGGCGCGGGCTCGCCGAGGGCGTCGCGTACGGCCTCCAGCAGGCCGTCGGCGGCGGCCTCGCACATCCCCAGGCACTCCTCGAAGCCGCCGATGTCCCCGTAGTAGGGGTCGGGCACGTCCAGGCCGCGGCCGTCCGCACCGGCGTCCGCACCGGGGTCGTAGGAGCGCAGCAGCCGTACCTTGGCGGCGTCCTCCGCGGTCGGCGCCAGCCGGCGCAGGTCCCGCAGGTGGCCGGAGTCGAGGGCGATCACCAGGTCGAGCCCGGCGAACCACTCGGGCTGGAACTGGCGCGCGATGTGCTCGTGCCCGTACCCGGCCGCGCGGAGCACGGCCACGGTGCGGTGGTCGGCGCCGTCGCCCTCGTGCCAGGAGCCGGTTCCCGCGCTGTCCGCGACGACCAGGGCGCCGAGTCCGGCCTCCTCGACACGGGCGCGGAAGACGGACTCGGCCATCGGCGAACGGCAGATGTTGCCGGTGCACACGAAGCACACCCGCAGCGGGGTGCGAGAGGACGGAGCGCTCATGGGCTCCATGATGCAGCCCCGGGGGTCAGTCCTCGTCCGGCAGGACCATGTTCAGGGCCCAGGAGACGATGCTGATGATCAGGCCGCCGAGGAACGCCGCCCAGAAGCCCTCGACGTGGAAGTCCAGGTCGAGCTTGCCGGAGATCCAGGAGGTGAGCAGCAGCATCAGGGCGTTGACGATCAGCGTGAACAACCCGAGGGTGAGCACGAGCAGGGGCAGTGAGAGCAGTTTCACCAGCGGCTTCACCAGCCAGTTGACCACGCCGAAGACCAGGGCGACGAGGATGAGGGTGAGGGCCTTGTGCGCGGTGTCGTCACCGGTGAGCGTGATGTTGCCCACGAGCCAGATGGCCACCAGCAGGGCCCCGGCGTTCGCGAGCGTCTTGACGACGAAGTTCATCATGGCTGAGATCGTCGCAGAAGTGATCCCACAGGCACAGGGGCGAGAGGGAGCGGGTAAGTGAAGGTGTTCCGGCTGGACGACCTGGAGGCCGAGCGGGCCGCCAACGAGGGCGCGTACCTCGGCTTCCTGCGCGAGCGGAACATGTCCGCCGGGCTGTACGCCCTGCGGGCCGGGGAGCTCGACCCGCAGAAACCGCACGCGCAGGACGAGATCTACCTGGTCGTGAGCGGCCGGGCGCTGATCACCGTGGGGGAGGAGACGACGCACGTCGCGCGCGGCAGCGTGGTCTACGTCCCGGCCGGGACGCCGCACCGCTTCCACCACGTCACCGAGGACCTGAACGTCATGGTCGTCTTCTCGCCCCCCGAGGCGTGAGGGCCTTCGCCCCCGGGTTCCCGTAGGGGGAGGGTCAGGGACGGATGGGGACCGCGAGGCCTCCGCAGGGGGCCGTCGCGGCCCTAGCCTGGGGAGCGGAAGGACGACAAGGAGGAGGAAACGGTGAAGCTCTTCGAGGGCCTGCCCTGGTGGGTCAAGTGGGTCGCGGTGCCCGTGATCGCGATCGTGGTCTTCGGCGGCATGATCGCCAGCGCGATCGGGTTCCTGTTCTGGCTGCTGTTCAAGGTGCTGGTCTTCGTGGCACTGGTCGGCGGCCTGGTGTACGTGGTCAAGAAGTTCACCTCGTCCTCGTCCGACTCCCGCGACAAGTGGTGACCCCCGTGGGGCCCGGTCACCGGGCCCCACGGGAGGTGCGCCGCTCAGTCCTGGAGCCGCACGCGCTCCGGGCTCCGCGGCGCCGCACCGTTCGGTGAGGCGTCGCCGCCGGCGCCGGTCGCGCCGTTCATCTGGGCGAGCAGCTGACGGGCCAGGCCCAGGCCCGTACCACCCATGGTCAGCGCCTTGGCGAACATCTCCGACATCCCGTCGGCGCCGTTCAGCAGCACCATGTGGTCCACGTTGCCGAAGGCCTCGGCGCCCGCCCGGACGATCTCCGGCCAGTTCTCGGCCAGCTGCTGGGCGACGACCGCCTCCTGGTTCTCCGCCAGGGCCGCGGCCCGCGCCTTGATCGACTCGGCCTCGGCCAGGCCCTTGGCCTTCGCCGCCTCGGCCTCCGCCAGACCCCGCGCCTGCGTCGCGGCGGCCTCGGCCTCACCTGTGGCCCGGGTGGCGGCTGCGGTCGCCTCACCGCCGATCCTGGTCTGCTCCGCCTGCGCCGCCGCGGCCGTCTTGACGCGGTTCGCCTCGGCGATGGCGGCCAGTTCCGTCTCGCGGGCCTTCGCCTCGGCCGCCGAGATGCGCGCGTCGCGCTCGGCCTCCGCCAGCGTCCGCTTCTCGTACGCGGAGGCGTCCGCCGGCTTGCGGACGTCCGCCTGCAGCTGCTGCTCGCGCCGCTGCGCCTCCAGTTCGGCGACCCGGGTCTCCTGGACGACGACCTCCTGCCGGGCCGCCGCCTCCGCGAGCGGGCCCGCCTGCCGGGAGGACGCGGTGGCCTTGTCCCGCTCGGCCATGTAACCGGCCTGCAGGATCTGGCTGTCCCGGGTCGCCTCCGCCATGCGGGCCGCGGCCTGCTGCTCGGCCTCGGTGGCCAGCCGGTCCGCCTCCGCCTGCGCGATGCGCGCGTCACGCTGCACGGCCGCGGCGTGCGGAGCGGCCAGGTTGTTGATGTAACCGGTCGGGTCGACGATCTCGTGGATCTGCAGCGAGTCGATGATCAGACCGAGCTTCTCCATCTCCGAGCCCGAGGCGGCCCGGGTCTCGGCGGTGAGCCGCTCGCGGTCCCGGATCATCTGCTCCACCGTCAGCCCGCCCACGATGGAGCGCAGATGACCGGCGAAGACGTTGTGCACCCGCTCGGGCATGAACTTCTGCTGGTCCAGGAACCGTCGTGCCGCGTTGGCGATGGAGACCATGTCGTCGCCGACCTTGAAGATGACCACGCCGTGCACCTTCAGCGGGATGCCCTGCTGGGTGACGCAGTCCACGTTCAGCTCGGCCTCGTTGAGGTCGAGCGAGAGCCTGCGCACCGCCTGCACGCCGGGCAGGACCAAGGTCCCCCGCCCCGTGACGATGCGGAATCCCATGCCCTCCCCCACACCGTCCGTACGGTGCTTGGAACCCGAGATGACCAGTGCCTCGTTGGGCTCGGCGACCCGCCACATGAGCCGGAACAGGCCGATCAGGATGATGACCGCGACGAGCGCCCCGCCCGCCGCAACGCCGATCAGCATCGGCATACGCCCCCTTACGAATGGCCCCGATCGGGGCCGCGTACGGGAGTGTGCGCCTGTGGGTGACGGTCCGGTAGGTCCTGGCGGATCCTTGTCGCTTTCTTGACGTGGAGCGGAGCGCTCCGCTCAGCCGTACGCGGGCGCCACGTACACGGTGCGCGGCGGCAGGTGCTCCACCACCACCACGACCGTGCCCTTCTCGATGCGCTCCCCGGCGGTCGCCGGGTACGCCAGGAACGCCTCCGCACCGCCCCGCACGTGCACGATCACCTCGCCGACCAGCCCCGGCCCGACCGTCCCGGTCACCCGGCCCTGCAGTCCGACCACGTCCCCCGCCCCTCCCCGCTCACTTGGCGCGGCGCCGGTGCCCGCGACCGGTGCCCGTGGGAACAGTGTCGCCGCTGCCCCGGTCCGCCGACACCACCAGTGCGGCCAGTGCCGTCGTCAACGGCACCGCCACCACCAGGCCGATGCTGCCCACCAGGGTGCGCACGATCTCCTCGGCGACCAGTTCGCTGCCCGCCACCGCCAGCACCCCGCGCTCCGCGATGGAGAAGAGCAGCAGCAGCGGCAGCGCCGCACCCGCGTACGCCAGCACCAGGGTGTTGACGACCGAGGCGATGTGGTCGCGGCCGATGCGCATCGCCGCCGAGTACAACTGCCGCGGGCCGGCCGACGGGTTCGCCTCCCGCAGTTCCCACACGGCCGAGGTCTGGGTGACCGTCACGTCGTCCAGGACGCCCAGCGAACCGATGATGATGCCGGCCAGCAGCAGACCGCGGATCTCGATGTCCGGGTAGAGGGAGTGGATCAGCCCGGTCTCGTCCGAGGTGTTGCCGCTGAGCAGCGCCCAGTCGATGAAGACCGAGCCCAGGACACCGATCAGCAGCAGCGAGCACAAGGTGCCCAGGACCGCCACCGAGGTGCGGGCGCTCAGGCCGTGGCACATGTAGAGCGCGATCAGCATGATGGCGCTGCCGCCGACCACCGCCACCAGGAGCGGATTGCTGCCGTGCAGGATCGCCGGGAGGATGAACAGCGTCAGCACGGCGAAGCTGATGACCAGTGCGGCCAGCGCCAGGATCCCGCGCAGCCGCCCGACCACGACCACCACCGCGGCGAAGATCCCGGCCAGCAGCCACAGGGGGAACGCCCGGTCGAGGTCGGTCACCGAGTACTGCAGTTCGCGCGGCGCCTGGGGCGCGTACGCCAGCAGCACCTTCTGGTCCTTCGTGTAGTGCCGGGTCTGGGTCGGCTGCACGATCTCGGTGAAGGTGCGGCCCGCGTCCTTGCCCGAGGTGACCTCGATGGTCGCGCGCTGGCAGACCGCCGGACCGGACGGCGCCGCCGACGGCCCGGGGGAGGGAGCGGCGCCGGCGCCCGGTTCGGCGTTGACCTCCGAGCACTTGACGTCCTCGACCTTCACCACCCGTCCGGACTGCGTCTGCTGGTCGAAGCCGACGCCGGTGCGGTCGTGCTCCGGCACACCGCCCGGCCACAGCACCACCAGGCCGGCCACGACGGCCGCGACGAAGGGGACGAGGACTGCGGCGATGACCTTGCGCAGGTGCCGGGAGACCGGCGGCACCGGGCCGTGACCGTGTCCGTGACCATGGCCGTGCGCGTGCGGGTGAGTGGAGTCCACCACCCGATCATCGCAACACCCCCTGGTGTGCGTCAGCGAGGACCCGCTAGCGTTGAGGCACCTTTGCAAACGCGGGAGCTCGGAGCACCGGGCTGAGAGGGCGCTGACCGGCCGAGGGGCCACCAGCTGCGCCGACCGCTGAACCTGTTACCGGGTAATGCCGGCGTAGGGAGTGGGTCTCATGACCATGCAGGATGCACGCGCGCGCGAAATCGGCTGGCACAAGGGGTACGTGACCGGGTCCCGCCCGGACATCGCGGTCCCCGTCCGCCGGGTGCACCTGACCACCGGCCGGGACGTGACGCTGTACGACACCTCCGGCCCGTACACCGACCCGAACGTCACCACCGACGTCCGCCGCGGCCTCCCGCCGCTGCGGGAGAACTGGATCGTCGCCCGCGGCGACACCGAGGAGTACCCCGGCCGCCCCGTCCGCCCCGAGGACGACGGCGTCAAGCACACCTCACCGCGCGGCGGTCTGCGCAACCTGGACGCCGTCTTCCCCGGCCGCCCGCGCCTCCCCCGGCGCGGCCGGCCGGGGCAGCCGGTGACCCAGCTGGCGTACGCGCGGCGGGGCGAGTTGACCCCGGAGATGGAGTACGTCGCGCTCCGCGAGGGCGTCTCCCCCGAGGTCGTCCGCGAGGAGATCGCGGCGGGACGCGCCGTCCTGCCCGCGAACGTCAACCACCCGGAGATCGAGCCGATGGTCATCGGCAAGCGGTTCCTGGTGAAGGTCAACGCCAACATCGGCAACTCGGCCGTCACCTCCTCCATCGAGGAGGAGGTGGACAAGATGACCTGGGCCACCCGCTGGGGCGCCGACACGGTCATGGACCTCTCCACCGGCCGCAACATCCACACCACACGCGAGTGGGTGCTGCGCAACTCCCCCGTCCCCATCGGCACCGTCCCCCTCTACCAGGCCCTGGAGAAGGTCGACGGCAAGGCCGAGGAACTGACCTGGGAGATCTACAAGGACACCGTCATCGAGCAGGCCGAGCAGGGCGTCGACTACATGACCGTCCACGCCGGCGTGCTGCTGCGGTACGTCCCGCTGACCGCGCGCCGCAAGACGGGCATCGTCTCCCGCGGCGGGTCGATCATGGCGGCCTGGTGCCTGGCGCACCACCAGGAGAGCTTCCTCTACGAGAACTTCGAGGAGCTCTGCGAGATCCTCGCCGCCTACGACGTCACCTACTCCCTGGGCGACGGCCTGCGTCCCGGCTCCATCGCGGACGCCAACGACGAGGCCCAGTTCGCGGAGCTGCGCACGCTCGGCGAACTCAACACCGTCGCCAAGCGGCACGGCGTGCAGACGATGATCGAGGGGCCGGGGCACGTCCCCATGCACAAGATCAAGGAGAACATCGACCTCCAGCAGGAGATCTGCGAGGAGGCGCCGTTCTACACCCTCGGCCCGCTCACCACCGACATCGCGCCCGCCTACGACCACATCACCTCCGGCATCGGCGCCGCGATGATCGCCTGGTGGGGCACGGCGATGCTCTGCTACGTCACTCCCAAGGAGCACCTGGGCCTGCCCGACCGCGACGACGTCAAGACCGGCGTCATCACCTACAAGATCGCCGCCCACGCCGCCGACCTCGCCAAGGGCCACCCCGGCGCACAGGAGTGGGACGACGCCCTGTCCGACGCCCGTTTCGAGTTCCGCTGGGAGGACCAGTTCAACCTGGCCCTCGACCCGGACACGGCGCGGGCCTTCCACGACGAGACGCTGCCTGCGGAGCCGGCCAAGACCGCGCACTTCTGCTCCATGTGCGGGCCGAAGTTCTGCTCCATGCGGATCTCCCAGGACATCCGCCGCCAACACGGCGGCACGCCCGAGGAGATCGAGGCCGGCATGGCGGAGAAGTCCCGCGAGTTCGCCGCCTCCGGCAACCGCGTCTACCTGCCGATCGCCGACTGACCCGGCTGACCCGGCTGACCCGGCTGATCCGGCCCCTGCCGGGGCGACCCGTGACGCCCCGTGGCGCGCGGGCCCGCCCCGGCGTGGCAGGGTCCGTCCCGTCAGTCCGGGGTGTGGTCCGGGCCGCCGAAGTCGGGGCTGGAGAAGTCGGGGCTGGTGAAGTCCGGGCTGGTGAAGCGGTCCCCGGGTTCGGGGGACGACTCGGGGCCGGGGCTGGTGAAGTCGGGGCGGGAGTAGCCGAGGCGCGGCATCCGGGAGGTGCCGCCGCCGGGGCTCGCGGTGGGGGCGGTCGGGGCGGCTCCGGCGGCCTTGGTGAGGGCCTCGTCGAGGAACGGCTGCAGCCCCCGCTCCACCAGGGCCCGGCGCCAAAGCTCGCGGGCGAGCGCCACGTCCCGTGACGCGTCGTCGGGAGGGTCGTGGAGGGCGGTCGAGCCGTTGCGCAGCGCGGTGAGCAGCAGTCCGACCATGCCGATGACGATGCCGCAGGCGGCGACGGCCGCGAAGAGCCAGCCGGCCTGCCGCAGTGGCTGGGCGATCGCCGGTTCGGGGTGCCCGAAGCGCAGGGCGTACCCGAGCACGAGGAAGATGACGGCGGCCGTGCCCGCCAGGATCGGCGTGAGCACGGCGACGACGGCGAACAGCCCGGCCCCCGAGCCGTCGGCGGCGACCGGGGCCGCCGCGGCCGCGTAGCCGAGGCCCGGCACGGCCGCGGTGCGTGCCTCGCGGCGTTGCTCCGCGAAGGCCTCGCGGACCTTGACGAACTGCTCGTACTCGGGCGCGGCGCAGGCGGAGATGGGCTCGGCCGCGTTGAGCGCCATGGTGCGCAACTGCTCGGCGTTGAGGCGGTTCCGCGTGTCGGCGAGGGCGGCCCGCGTCCCCTCCGAGTGCAGAGCCGTGTCGAGGGCGCGCTCGAACTCCGGGCGGTCCTCGGTCAGCAGGTGTGGAGCGCTGTTCATGTGCATCCCCCGATGCTCCGTCTCCGGTGCCGCCCGGAGTTCACGAAGGACTGAGGTCCGGTCCGGCTGGGCGGAAGCGGAGGAGAAGCTGCCTACGGATATCCCGATGGTAGAGCGCGGAGGTGACGCGGTGACAGAGTGTTTCCGGAAAATGGGGGTTTCGGGGACTACAACGGCAGCTGTGCGACCAGGAGTTTGCCGTCCATGGTCACTCCGCCGTCCATGGCCACCGCCAGGTCGTCCGCGTACACGTGCGGTCCCTCGATGACGGCGGACCGGTCCGGCTGTTCGGCGCCGAGCTCCCCGCCGGGTTCGCCGAGCAGGTACGGGATGGGGCTGTGGCCGTGCACGACGCGGTGGCCGCCGTAGGTGTCGAGCAGTTCGCGGGCGGCCTCCGGCCCCGACTCGCCGCGGAAGGCGAAGCGCCGGGTGAACTTGCGGAACAGTTCCCAGCACTCGTCGGCGTCGCCGCGCTGCAGGATGCCGGTGACGGCGTCGTTCATCGCGTCGATGGTGCCGCCGTACTCCAGGTACGCGGTGGTGTCGGAGTGCAGCAGCAGGTGGCCGTCGGTGAGGGCGGCCGCGTCGAGCCGGGACATCCAGGCGACGTGGTGGTCCTGCAGCCGCTCCATGTCGGTGGTCTGGCCGCCGTTGAGGCGCCAGGCGGCGAGGAAGGAGGCGGTGCCGGCGGCGGAGTTCACCGGGGTGTCGCCGAAGCGGTGGGCGCCGAGCAGCAGCAGTTCGTGGTTGCCCATGAGGGCCCTGGTGTAGCCGCCGGCGGCGGCGGCCTCCGCGGACAGCTGCATGACGAGCTCGATCACGCCGATGCCGTCGGGGCCGCGGTCGGTGAAGTCGCCGAGGAACCACAGGCGGGCGTTGCCGGCCGCCCAGTGGCCCTCGGAGTCGATCAGCCCGGTCGCGTACAGGGCCTCGTGCAGCCGGTCCAGGTAGCCGTGGACGTCGCCGACGACGTAGAGCGGGCCCAGCGCCTGGGGGTCGGTCGCGGTGACCACCGGGAGGTCGTGCTGCGTGGGTGTGTACTCCGGCGGCATCATCCGCTCGTCGATCATGGTCGGTTCGTGTCCGGCCGGGTAGCCGGGTGGGGCCCCGACGGCATCGGCGGGGTGCGCCGACGGCGTCATGGGCGCACCGTGCGCCACCGCCTCCGCGGGGTCCTGAGACCAGCCGTACGAGGTACCGGGCATGGGTCCCTGACCTGCCCCCTGAGTCATCGACCCCTCCACCGTCGCGCCACCATCCGCCCATCATAGGAATGACGATGTCGTGGCGTGACACACCTGCTGATAGCGATTTCATCCGGTGCGGACAAATCCGCACGGGGCGGACCGTTCCCGCCCCGGAGGCACCGGTTCCTATTCCCCCGCGGGCCCGCGGGGCGGGCTGACGGTGGTGCGCGGCGAGCGCCGCTGGGAGGAGGTGCGGACGATCAGGTCGGTCGGCATGACCTGCTGCACCGGGCGGCCCGCGTCCACCCCTTCGATGGCGTCGATGAGCAACTGGACGACCGCGGTGCCGATCCGGCCCGGTTTGAGGGAGAGCGTGGTGATCGGGGGCTCGGTCGTCGCGTAGACCATGCTCTCGCTGCAGCAGACGAGCAGGAGGTCGTCGGGCACGCGCAGCCCGTAGCGGCGGGCGGCGGCGAGCAGGTCGGTGCCGTTGGGGTCGAAGAGGCCGTAGACCGCGTCGGGGCGGTCGGGCCGCGCGAGCAGGCGGTCGGCAGCGACGGCCCCGGCGCACGGGTCGTGGGCGGGGTAGGCCTCGACGACGGGTTCCTGGCCGATCCGCTCGCACCAGTTGAGGTAGGCGGTGGTGGACAGGCGGGTGTAGGTGTCGGTGCTGGTGCCGGTGAGCAGGCCGATCCTGCGGGCCCCGGCCTCGGCGAGGTGCTCCAGGATGCCGAGCACGGCGGCCTCGTGGTCGTTGTCGACCCAGGCCTGTACGGGCAGGCTGCCGGCCGGACGGCCGTCGCTGACCACGGGGATGCCCTGCCGCACCAGCTCGGTGACCATCGGGTCGTGGTCGGAGGGGTCGATCACCACCGTGCCGTCCAGCGCGACGTTGCTCCACACGTCGTGCCGCGAGGAGGCGGGCAGGATGACCAGGGCGTAGCCGCGGGCGAGCGCGGCGGAGGTGGCGGCCCGGGCCATCTCGGCGAAGTAGGCGAACTCCGTGAAGGTGAAGGGTTCTTCGCCGTACGTCGTCACGGTCAGGCCGATCAGCCCCGACCTCCCGGTGCGCAGCGTGCGGGCGGCGGCGGAGGGGCGGTACCCCAGCCGGTCGGCGACCTCACGGACGTGACGGCGGGTGGCGTCGGGCAGTCGGCCCTTGCCGTTGAGCGCGTCGGAGACAGTGGTGATCGAGACGCCGGCCGCGGCGGCCACGTCCCTGATGCCGGCCCGCTCCAGCCGGCGTCCGACGGGCCGGCTCGCCTGGTGGTTCCCTGCTGCTGTCATGGCGTGGTGATAGTAGGGGTCGGGTGGTCCTTTCGCGGGGTGCCGGAGAAGGCGTTGACAGATACGTTTCCCCGCACACGCTGCCGGGCGTGGCCGGGAAAGCGCAGGTGGCGGCGGGTGGCTACCGCGGGTTACGGGTCCGTCACGGGGCCCTGCCCGCCCCGTCCCCCGCGGTGTGCACGTCCATCAACTCACCCCTTCGAGGGATGCGCGCCACCGCGCGCGCCACCGGCGCGCAGTGCGTCGCACCGCCTGCTGCGTCCGTCGCGAGCCCCTGCCGCGCGCCCGTGGGCCGCAGGGCCTCCCCCGGCCGGGCGGCCGCTCGTATGGTGTGGGGCATGAGCCCCAAACTGCGCCGCGAACTGGACGGCATCCCCACGTACAAGCCGGGCAGACCCCCGGCCGTGGAAGAGGGAGTGACCGCTTACAAGCTGTCCTCCAACGAGAACCCCTACGCGCCGCTGCCCGGTGTCCTGGAGGCGGCCACCGCCGCCGCGGAGAACTTCAACCGCTACCCGGACATGGCGTGCACGGTCCTCCACGGCGAGCTGGCGCACCGCTTCGGCGTGCCGGTGGAGCACATCGCCACCGGCACCGGCTCGGTCGGGGTCGCGCAGCAGCTGCTGCAGTCGACCGCCGGACCGGGTGACGAGGTCATCTACGCCTGGCGGTCCTTCGAGGCCTATCCGATCATCACGCAGATCAGCGGAGCGGCCTCGGTGCCGGTGCCGCTGGACGCGGACGAGACCCACGACCTGGACGCGATGGCCGGGGCGATCACCGACCGGACGCGGCTGGTCTTCGTCTGCAACCCCAACAACCCCACCGGCACGGTGGTCCGCCGGGCCGCGCTGGAGCGCTTCCTGGACCGCGTCCCCTCTGACGTGCTGGTCGTGCTGGACGAGGCGTACAAGGAGTTCATCCGCGATCCCGAGGTCCCGGACGGCGTCGAGGTCTACCGCGACCGTCCCAACGTGGCGGTGCTGCGCACCTTCTCCAAGGCGTACGGGCTCGCCGGGCTGCGCGTGGGGTTCGCGATCGCGCACGAGCCGGTCGCGGCGGCGCTGCGCAAGACGGCCGTCCCCTTCGGGGTGAGCCAGCTCGCCCAGGACGCGGCGGTGGCCTCGCTGCGCGCGGAGGCGGCGCTGCTGGAGCGGGTCGACGCGCTGGTGACCGAGCGGGCCCGGGTGTTCGACGGGCTGACGGCGCAGGGCTGGACGGTGCCCGAGACCCACGCCAACTTCGTGTGGCTGCGGCTGGGGGAGCGCACGGGCGACTTCGCCGCGGCCTGTGAGCGCGCCGGCGTCACCGTCCGTCCGTTCGCGGGGGAGGGCGTGCGGATCACGGTCGGCGAGGACGCCGCCAACGACGTCCTGCTCCGTACGGCCGAGGCCTTCCGCAAGGAGCTGTAGCCGCCCCCGCGTGGCGTCCCGGGTTCCGCGGGGCGTCGTGGTTCGGCCCTTTTCGCCCCCTCCCACCCCCCGGTGTGAGGGGGCGAAAACGTGTGCGGCATACTGAGCTTGTGAATGCGTTCACTTTCACAAGCTCGGCAAGATAGGAGGCGTGGCGTGGACCTGGCACTGGACTCCGTGGCCGTCGCGCGATGGCAATTCGGCATCACGACCGTCTACCACTACCTCTTCGTCCCCCTCACGATCTCCCTCGCCGCGCTGACCGCGGGCCTCCAGACGGCCTGGGTGCGCACGGGCAAGGAGAAGTACCTCCGGGCGACCAAGTTCTGGGGCAAGCTCTTCCTGATCAACATCGCCATGGGCGTGGCCACCGGCCTGGTCCAGGAGTTCCAGTTCGGCATGAACTGGTCGGACTACTCGCGCTTCGTCGGCGACGTGTTCGGCGCCCCGCTCGCCTTCGAGTCGCTCATCGCGTTCTTCTTCGAGTCCACCTTCATCGGCCTGTGGATCTTCGGCTGGGACAAGCTCCCGCAGAAGATCCACCTGGCCTGCATCTGGCTGGTCTCGCTGGGCACGATCGCGTCCGCGTACTTCATCCTCGCCGCCAACTCCTGGATGCAGCATCCGGTCGGCTACCGCTACAACAAGGTCACCGGCCGCGCCGAGCTGACGGACTTCTGGGCCGTGCTCACCCAGAACACCACCCTCGTCGTGGTCTTCCACACACTGACCGCGGCCTTCCTGACCGGCGCCGCCTTCATGATCGGCATCTCGGCCTACCACCTGGCCCGCCGCAGGCACGTCGCGGTCATGAGGACCTCGCTGCGCCTCGCCCTGGTCACCGCCGTCGTCGCCGGCCTGCTCACCGCGATCAGCGGCGACCGGCTGGGCAAGGTCATGTACGAGCAGCAGCCCATGAAGATGGCCGCCGCCGAGGCCCTGTGGGACGGCGAGTCCCCGGCCCCGTTCTCGATCTTCGCGTACGGCGACGTCGAGAAGGGCCACAACACCGTGGCCGTCGAGGTCCCCGGCCTGCTGTCCTTCCTCGCCCACGACGACTTCAGCTCCTACGTCCCCGGCATCAACGACGTCAACAAGGCCGAGCAGGAGAAGTACGGCCCCGGCGACTACCGGCCCAACGTCCCGGTCGCCTACTGGGGCTTCCGCTGGATGATCGGCTTCGGCATGACCTCCTTCGCGGTCGGCCTGGCGGGACTCTGGCTCACCCGCCGCAGGTTCTGGCTCGCCGAGGACCGGCGCACCGCCGACGACGAGCCACCGCACCTGATGCTCACCAGGAACACCGCCCTGTCCCCGGCCCTGTCCCGCTGGTACTGGCGGATCGGGCTGCTCACCATGGGCTTCCCGCTGATCGCCAACTCCTGGGGCTGGATCTTCACCGAGAACGGCCGCCAGCCGTGGGTCGTGTACGGGCTGCTGCGCACCGAGGACGCGGTCTCCCCCGGCGTCTCCACCGCCGAGATGCTGACCTCGCTGATCGTCCTCACCGCGCTCTACGCCGTCCTCGCCGTCGTCGAGGTCAAGCTCCTGGTCAAGTACGCCAAGGCCGGGCCGCCCGAGCTCACCGAGGCCGACCTCAATCCCCCCACGAAGATCGGCGGCGACGCCGACCGCCCGATGGCCTTCTCGTACTAGGGAGAGACGGCATGCACCTCCACGACGTCTGGTTCGTCATCATCGCGGTCCTGTGGACCGGCTACTTCTTCCTCGAGGGCTTCGACTTCGGCATCGGCGTCCTCACCCGGTTGCTCGCCCGCGACCGCCCCGAACGGCGGGTGCTGATCAACACCATCGGCCCGGTCTGGGACGGCAACGAGGTCTGGCTGATCACCGCCGGCGGCGCCACCTTCGCCGCCTTCCCCGAGTGGTACGCCACCCTCTTCTCGGGCTTCTACCTGCCGCTGCTGGTGATCCTGCTCTGCCTGATCGTCCGGGTCGTGGCCTTCGAGTACCGCGCCAAGCGCAGCACCGAGCGCTGGCAGACCGGCTGGGAACAGGCCATCTTCTGGACCTCCCTGCTCCCCGCCTTCCTGTGGGGCGTGGCGTTCGCCAACATCGTGCACGGGGTGGACATCGACGCCTCTGGCGAGTACACCGGCGGGGTCCTGGACCTGCTCGGCCCCCACGCCCTGCTCGGCGGACTCGTCACGCTCAGCCTCTTCACCTTCCACGGCGCGGTCTTCGCGGCGCTGAAGACCCTCGGTGACATCCGCGACCGCGCCCGCCGCTTCGCCACAAGGGCCGGAGCGGTCACCGCCGTGCTCGCGGTCGCCTTCCTGGCCTGGACGCAGGGCAGCGGCGGGAACGCGGCGAGCCTGGCGGCCGCGGCCGTCGCCGTGCTCGCGCTGCTCGCCGCGTTGGGCGCCAACCTGAGGGGCCGCGAGGGCTGGGCGTTCACCTTCTCCGGGGTCACCGTCACCGCCGTGGTGGCGATGTTCTTCCTGGTGCTCTTCCCGGACGTCATGCCCTCCACGCTGGACCCGGCGTGGAGCCTGACGGTGGAGAACGCCTCCTCGACCCCGTACACGCTGAAGATCATGACCTGGTGCGCCGCGATCGCGGCCCCGCTGGTCGTGCTCTACCAGGCCTGGACGTACTGGGTGTTCCGCAGGCGGATCGGCACCCAGCACATCGCCGAAGCGCACTGAGGAGCTGTTTCACGTGAAACCCGTCGACCCCCGGCTCCTGAGGTACGCCCGCGCGACCCGTGTGTTCCTCGCCGTCTCCGTCCTGCTCGGTCTCGCCGGTGCGGGCCTGGTCATCGCGCAGGCGATGCTCCTCGCGGAGATCGTCGTCGGGGGTTTCCAGGACGGTCTCGACGCCGGAGCGCTGCGCACCCCCCTGCTGCTGCTCGCCGGCGTCGCGGCCGGCCGGGCCGCCGTCTCCTGGCTCACCGAGCTGTGCGCCCACCGGGCCTCCGCCGCGGTCAAGTCCCGGCTGCGCACACGGCTGCTGGACCACGTCACCGCACTGGGCCCGGCGGGGCTCACCGAGCGCCGGACCGGTGAGCTCACCACGCTCGCCACCCGGGGCATCGACGCCCTCGACGGCTACTTCGCCCGCTACCTGCCCCAACTGGGCCTGGCGGTCGTGGTGCCCGCCGCCGTCCTCGCCCGCATCGTCACCGAGGACTGGGTCTCGGCGCTCACCATCGCCCTGACCCTCCCCCTCATCCCGGTCTTCATGGTCCTCATCGGCTGGGCCACCCAGGCCCGCATGGACCGTCAGTGGCAGCTGCTCGCCCGGTTGTCCGGCCACTTCCTCGACGTCGTCGCGGGCCTGCCCACCCTCAAGGTCTTCGGCCGGGCCAAGGCCCAGGCCGAGTCCATCCGGGCCATCACCGCCGACCACCGGCGCGCCACGATGCGGACGCTGCGCATCACCTTCCTCTCCTCCTTCGCCCTGGAGCTGCTCTCCACCATCTCCGTCGCCCTGGTCGCCGTCGGTGTCGGCATGCGGTTGGTCCACGGTGAACTCGACCTCTACACCGGGCTGGTCATCCTCGTCCTGGCGCCGGAGGCGTACCTGCCGCTGCGCCAGGTGGGAGCCCACTACCACGCGGCCGCCGAGGGGCTCTCCGCCGCCGACGAGGTCTTCGCCGTGCTGGAGACCGCGCCGCCCCGGCGCGGCACGGCCCCGGCCCCCGACCTGCGGACCGCGGTCGTCGAACTGGACGGGGTCGCCGTGCGGGGCCGCCTCGGCGCCGTCTCCCTGCGGGTCTCCCCCGGCGAGACGATCGCCCTCACCGGCCCCAGCGGGATCGGCAAGAGCACCCTGCTCTCCGTGCTGCTCGGCTTCACCGAGCCGACCTCGGGACGGGTCCTGGCCGGCGGCACCGACCTCGCCGCCCACGACCCGGCCGGCTGGCACCGGCAGATCGCCTGGGTCCCCCAGCGGCCGTACCTCTTCGCCGGGACCGTCGCCGACAACGTACGGCTGGCCCGCCCGGACGCGAGCCCGGCCGGGGTCCGCGCCGCGCTCCGGGACGCCGGCGCCCCGGACCTCGACCCCGCGACGGCCGTCGGGGAGGGCGGCGCCGGGCTCTCCGCCGGACAGCGGCAACGCGTCGCCCTGGCCCGGGCGTTCCTCGCCGACCGGCCGCTGCTGCTGCTCGACGAACCCACGGCGGCGCTGGACGGGGAGACCGAGGCGGCCGTGGTCGACGCCGTACGGCGGCTAGCGGCCGGCCGTACGGTGCTGCTCGTGGTCCACCGCCCGGCGCTGCTGGCCGTGGCGGACCGCATCGTGCGGCTCGACGGGCGCCCGGAGCGTGCCGTGCCGTCCACGGCGGCGCACCCCGCCGGGGCCGAACGGCAGGCCGCGGCCACGGCGAACACCCCCGAACCCCTCGGCGCGGCCCTCGCCGCCACCCCGCCCGCGCCCTCCGCGGCCTCCAGGAATTCCGCGCCGCTGACCCGGGTACGCCGGGTCACGTCGCCGCTGCGGCCGCGGTTCGCCCTCGCTTTGCTGCTCGGCGCCCTCGCGCTGCTGAGCGCCGTCGGCCTGATGGCGACCTCGGCGTGGCTGATATCCCGGGCCTCCCAGCAGCCGCCGGTCCTCTACCTGATGGTCGCGGTCACCGCGACCCGGGCCTTCGGCATCGGCCGGGCGGTGTTCCGCTACGCCGAGCGCCTGGTCTCGCACGACGCCGTCTTCCGCGCCCTGGCCGACCTCAGGGTCACCGTGTACCGCCGGCTGGAGCGGCTCGCGCCCGCCGCGCTGCGGGACACCCGGCGGGGCGACCTGCTCTCCCGCCTCGTCGCGGACGTGGACGGCCTGCAGGACTACTTCCTGCGCTGGCTGCTCCCCGCGGGCGCCGCCGTGCTCACCGACACCGCGGCGGCCGCGTTCACGGCGTGGCTGCTGCCCGGTGCCGGAGCGGCCCTGGCGGTGGGACTGCTCACCGCCGGCGTGGCCGTGCCGGCCCTCTCCGCGGCGCTGGCCCGGCGCGCCGAACGCGCCCTCGCCCCCGCCCGCGGCGAACTCGCGGCCCAGGTCGTCGAGGTGCTCACCGGCACCGCCGAACTGACCGTCGCCGGGGCACTGCCCGGGCGCCGCGCCAAGGCGGCCGGGCAGGACCGCGTGCTCACCCGGATCGCGGCGCGTTCCGCGGCCGGTGCGGCGCTCGGGGCCGGGCTCGGCGCCCTGGTCAGCGGACTCACCGTCACGCTCTGCGCCTGGGCGGGCGTGCGGGCGGTGGCGGCCGGCGGACTGTCCGGGGTCGCGCTGGCGGTCGTCGTGCTCACCCCGCTCGCGGCCTTCGAGGCGGTGGCGGCCATGCCGCTGGCGGCGCAGTACCGGCAGCGCAGCCGGCAGGCGGCGCAGCGCGTGTACGACGTGCTCGACACCCCCGATCCCGTACGGGAGCCGGAACGCCCCGCCCCCGTGCCCGCCGGGCCGCACCCCCTGGTGCTGCGCGGTCTCACCGCCCGCCACCCGGGGCAGCCCCGGCCCGCGCTGGACGGCGTCGGCCTCGAACTGACGCCCGGTCGCCGGATCGCGGTCGTCGGCCCCTCCGGCTCGGGCAAGACGACCCTCGCCCACGTGCTGCTGCGCTTCCTGGACGTCGAGGCGGGCACCTACACCCTCGCGGGCACCGACGCCACGGCCCTCGACGGCGACGCCGTGCGCCGCATGGTCGGCCTGTGCGCCCAGGACGCGCACGCCTTCGACAGCACGGTCCGGGAGAACCTGCGCCTGGCCCGCCCCGGTGCGGACGACGCGGAGCTGCGCGGCGCGCTCGCCGCGGCCCGGCTCGACCTGGACCTCGACCTCCCGGTCGGTGAGCACGGCACCCGCCTGTCCGGCGGCCAGCGCCAGCGGCTGGCGCTGGCCCGGGCGCTGCTCGCCAACTTCCCCGTCCTGGTGCTCGACGAGCCCGCCGAACACCTCGACCTGGCCACCGCCGACGCCCTGACCGCCGATCTGCTGGCCGCGACCACGGGCCGCACGACCGTGCTGATCACCCACCGCCTCACCGGTCTGGAGGAGGTCGACGAGATCCTCGTCCTCGACCGCGGCCGGGTCGTCCAGCGCGGTACGCACCAGGAGCTGGCCGTCGCCGACGGCCCGTTCCGCCGGGGCCTGGACCGCGAGCGCGCGGCCGACGCACCGGGCGCGCCGGAGCCTGAGTCGATCACGGCGTAGGACGCGGCACCGTCCTAGGCTCGCCGTATGGCAGAACCACTGGCCAAGCTGCTGGACGCCGTCGGCTCGGTCACGACCGCGCTGCTGGCGGACGAACAACCGGGCGAGAACGCGCTCGACGTCGTCGCCGAGCAGGCCCGCGCGCTCGTGGCGGCCGATGCGGGCCTGGTTCTGCTGCCGACGGTCGAGGGCGGTCTGGAGGTGGTCGCGGTCTCGGCCCAGCAGCCCGCGGGCCTGGTCGGCACGGTGCTCGAGGCGGACAGCCCGCCCGTGGCGCCGCTGATGGCGGGCGAGCCGGTGTTCGTGGAGGACGCCGCGACCGACGACCGGATGACCATGGCGATCGCCCCGCGCTTCGGGGCCTGCATGATCCTGCCGCTGCAGAGCAGCGGCCATGTGATGGGCGCGCTCGCGCTGCCGAGGTCCCACGGCGTGCCGGGCTTCACCGAGGACGAGCGCTTTGTGGCCACCCAGTTCGCGGCGCAGGCGGCGCTGGCCCTGCTGCTCGCGGGCGCCCAGCGCGACCGCAACCGGCTGGCCGTCTACGAGGAGCGCGACCGGATCGCCCGCGACCTGCACGACCTGGTCATCCAGCGGCTCTTCGCGACGGGCCTGATGCTGCAGGGAGCCCGGCGCAAGGCGCTGCCGCCCGACGCGGAGGAGGGCATCGCGCACGCGGTCGAGGAACTGGACGCCACCATCCAGGAGGTGCGGACGGCGATCTTCGCGCTGCAGCAGGAGCCGGGCGACGACGCACCGGCGGGACTGCGCGCCCAGGTGCTGCGGGAGACCGGCTCCGCCGCGCGGGGCCTGGGCTTCCCGCCCTCCGTCCGCTTCGTCGGGCCCGTCGACCACCGGGTCGGCGCGCTCAGCGCCCGCAACCTCGTGGCGGCGCTGCGCGAGGCGCTGTCCAACGTCCAGCGGCACGCGGGCGCCACCTGGGTCGAGGTGGTGCTCGACGCCACCGCCGTCCTCGCCGACGGCCGCGAGGGGGTGCGGCTCATCGTCTCCGACGACGGCGTCGGCATCCCGGAGACCGGGCGGCGCAGCGGGCTGCGCAACCTCGCCCGCCGCGCGGAGTCGCTGGGCGGCGAGTCGATCTTCGGGCCGGGGCCGGACGGCAAGGGCACCACGCTCGCCTGGGAGGCGCCCCTCTGAGGCCGGACGAGGTCAGCGGTCGGCGAGGATCCGCTCGATGACCAGGGCGACGCCGTCCTCCTCGTTCGCCACGGTGCGGTGCGTCGTGGCGGCCAGCACCTCGGGGTGGGCGTTGGCGACGGCGTACGAGGTGCCCGCCCACGACAGCATGGCGAGGTCGTTGGGCATGTCCCCGAAGGCCACGACCTCCTCGGCGGAGATGCCGAGATCCGCGCAGCAGCGTGCGAGCGTCGTCGCCTTGCTGACCCCCGCACCGCTGATCTCCAGCAGCGCCGACGCGCTGGACCGGGTGATCTCGGCGTGCTCCCCGGCCACCGCGCGCGCGGTGCGCAGGAAGACGTCCGGGTCGATGGACGGGTGCTTGGCCAGCAGCTTCAGCACGGGCTGGCTCTGCCGCCCGCCGTCGAGCAGCTCCTCCACCGGGGCGACGACCGCGTCGGGCGCGGGGGCGTACGGCGGGTACTCCGGCTCGTACGCGAAGCCGCCGGTCAGCTCGACGGCGAAGGTCGTGCCGGGGACGGCGGTGCGCAGGGACGCGATGACCGCGAGCGCGTCCCGCGGGTCGAGGGGGTAGGCCGCCAGCAGCCGCTTGTCGCGGTGCAGGTCGTAGACGGCGGCGCCGTTGGCGCAGATCGCCATGCCGTGGCCGGCGGTGTGCGCGGCTACGACGTCCATCCACCGCGCGGGCCGGCCGGTGACGAAGAAGACCTCGATGCCCGCGGCCTCCGCGTCCGCCAGGGCGGCGATCGTCCGGGCCGAAACGGTCTTGTCGTCGCGCAGGAGCGTGCCGTCCAGGTCGGTGGCGATCAGCCGCGGCGCGGGGGCCGCGAGGGTGGCGTCCGGGGTCCTGGGATGCTGGGTGGCTGAGGTCACCGACCCATGGTCCCCCATGCGGTTGCATATGACAGCAGGCGGGCGCTGAGTGCGATCACCGCCACACTCTCCGTCGCCGTTGTCAGTGCCGGGTGCCACCATCTCGCCATGGCCCTTGTGCGTTGTGAAGAGCAGCCCGACCGGGAACCGGTGCTCCTGGCCGAGGCTTTGCCGACCGTCGTGGACGGCATCCGCCTGGCCGCGCGCACCGCGATACCCGTCGCCGATCCGGCGGCCGGCACCGCCACGACCTGCGGCCGGTGCGCCTGCGCCGCGTACCGCCACCGCACCGCCGGCGGCCACTGGATCCTGGTCGAGCCCGGCGAGTGGCCGCCGGCCACCGTCCCGGCCGGTCGCCGCTGGCGCGTCGCGGGCGACGGCACGGCGGTCAACCTGCGCGCCGCCGACCCCTCCGACACCTGCCGGATCAGTCATTTCGACGTCTGTCCCGCGGGTCCGCCGCCCACGGCGTCACCCGTGCTGCTCGGCCAGTGGCGGCGCAACGCCCGCCGCCGGCTCAACTGAGCTGGGCCGGCGCCTCGGTCGCGATGCGCTCGAAGACCTTCTCGTCCGCCGCGTAGACGGAGTCCGGCACCGGCCAGTGGAGCACGATCTCGGTGATGCCGACCTCCGCGTAGCGGCCGGCGAAGTCGACGAAGGCGTCGAGCGACTCCAGCGGGCGCTCGGCCGTCGACCCGGTCAGCAGGATGCGGTCGAGCTCGCCCGGATCCCGCTCGATCTCGGCGCAGGCGATCTCCAGCAGGTCGTACTGGTGCGAGACGACCTCGGGGCACTTGTCCACCGGCACCTCCGCCGGGCCCTTCGGGTCGCCGTAGGTCACCCAGGCCTGGCCGTAGCGCGCCGCCAGCCGCAGCCCGCGCGGGCCCGTCGCGGCCACCGCGAAGGGCACCCGCGGCCGCTGCACGCAGCCGGGGATGTTCCGCACCTCGTCCGCCGAGTAGAACTCGCCCTCGTGACTCACCACCGGCTCCGTCAGCAGCCGGTCCAGTACGGTGACGAACTCGCCGAAGCGGTCGGCCCGTTCCCGCGGCGTCCACGGCACCTGCCCCAGCGCGGTCGCGTCGTAGCCCACCCCGCCGGCGCCGATGCCGAGCGTCAGCCGCCCGTCGCTCACGTCGTCGAGGGAGATCAACTCCTTGGCGAGCGTCACCGGGTGCCGGAAGTTCGGCGAGGTCACGAGCGTGCCCAGCCGGATCCGCTCCGTCGCCGCGGCCGCCGCCGTCAGCGTCGGCACCGCCCCGAACCACGGGCCGTCCCGGAAGCTCCGCCACGACAGGTGGTCGTAGGTGTAGGCGGCGTGGAAGCCGAGTTCCTCGGCCCGACGCCAGACCTTCCGGCCCTCGTTCCAGCGGTGGATCGGCAGGATCACAGTGCTCAGGCGCATGTCCTCCACCCTACGGGCCCTGGCGCCGCCCGGCCCGGAGCGGTGGGACGATCGGGGCTCCGGCCGCCGTCCGGTGGAAATCGCCCGGCAACCGGGCCCCGCGGCCCCCGCCTGCGCACCCTGTGGACGGGGCGGCGCGCGCCACGCGCAACAGGACGCCGCCCTACCCCCGGACGTCAGGACCCGCAACTCGGGGTCCACTGTGCGGGAAGGTCCTCGCCGGAGCGGCCGGCCGGGGCACGGCTGGGCCACCCGGGTGGTGTTGATCGGAATATCGGCACCCTCGGGGTGCGGCACCGAGGATTTCGTGCTCACTTCCGCATCATCGGATTAGTCGCTCCCGACTCGCCGAAGGAAGTGAGAGGTCATGGCTGTCAACACCCATGTCAGGACGTTCTGGGACGTCTTCGTGACGCTCCTGCTCAAGATGGTCGCGTACTTCGGGTTCGCCGTCCCGGCGTCGCGTAGCACGGCTCCTGCCGCGCCGCGACCCGAGACCGTCCCAGGGACCCGGTTCCTGCCGACCGCCGAGGCGGTCCGCCACTGGGCACCGGCGCCGCGTACGGAGCCGGCACCACAACCAGTGGCTGTGGGCGCTGCCGCGTCCGGTCCAGGGCCGCGCGTCGAACCGGGCGGACGCACACCGGACGTCCCGTCGTGCCGCACGTCGTACCGCAGCGAACCCGTCGTGCCCGAGCCGTCCGTCCCCTTCGTCCCGGCGCCCTGCCTCACCACCGCGGCCGACGCGCACTCCTTGCCGCCGACGATGAAGCAGCGCATCCGGGCCGAGGCCCACGGCGCCTCGCCCGTGGCCCGCGTGCGCACCCGCCCGATCGGCGACGCCGGCCTCGACCCCGCACTGACCGACGCGACCGCGGCCCCGGCCCGTACCCCCCGCCGCCGCGAGTGGGCGCTCTGCGCATGACCGCCGCGGACGCGCGTGACCAGCCGGTACGGCGTGCCGCACGGCTCCCGTTGACGTCACGTCAGGCCGTCCCGACCCTGGAGGACCGCGTCGAGCGGACCGCCCGAGGGCAAGCGCACCAGCACCACCACGGCGCCGGACACGGCGCCCGCTCCAGCGGAACCGTCCGGACCCCCCGGACGACGGGCGCACACACGGGCCCGGGCCGGAGCACGGCAGTGAGCACCACGCCGAGCACCACGAGCACCACCCCCAGCACCACCCCGAGCAGGACCACGAGCACGATGACGAGGACGCCGATGCCGGAGACGACCCGCACCCCCGGGGCTGTGACGGTCACCGCCGGCTCGACCCGGCCCCTCACGCGGCGGGACACCCCGGTCCGCGACGGAGCCACGGACCGTCCGGTCGCCGACTCGCCCGCGCACGACGGCGGCCCGTACCGCCGCATCCGCGCGTACGGCGGGGCAGGCGCATACCGCCCACGCACGCACCGCCCACGCACCCCCACGCACCGCACACCCACGCACCGCACACCCACGCACCCCTCGCGCGAGCGCGACCCGCGCACGCCCGCGCGCCCGCACACCACGACCCGACGCAGCGCCACGCGGCACCACCGCGGGGTCCGGCCCGTCGAGGGCGACCGGTGGAGCCGACCGTGCTCCCGGACGACGCCCCGCCACGGCTGAACCGCGCGACCCGCAGGAGGAACCCCGGCAAGACGGACGCACCGCACCGCCTCCCCTACGGGGGAGTCAACCCCAAGGACTACGCACAACCGCCCCCCAGAGTGACGACGGGGTGTGGCCCGCGCCACTAGGTTCGTGGCGTGACTGTGATCGCTACCGAAAGCCTGACGAAGCGGTACCCGAGGGTGACCGCTCTGGACCGGCTCACCGTCGACATCGCACCCGGCGTGACCGGGTTGGTCGGTGCCAACGGAGCCGGCAAGTCGACCCTGATCAAGATCCTCCTGGGGTTGGCGCCGGCCACGGAAGGCCGGGCCGCCGTCCTGGGCATGGATGTGGCGACAGAGGGCGCGGCGATCCGCGCCCATGTGGGCTACATGCCGGAGCACGACTGCCTGCCCCCGGACGTGTCGGCGACGGAGTTCGTCGTCCACATGGCCCGTATCTCGGGGCTGCCGCCGGCCGCCGCGCGTGAGCGCACCGCGGACACGCTCCGCCACGTCGGCCTGTACGAGGAGCGGTACCGCCCCATGGGCGGGTACTCCACGGGCATGAAGCAGCGGGTGAAGCTGGCCCAGGCGCTGGTCCACGACCCCCGGCTGGTGCTGCTCGACGAGCCGACGAACGGGCTGGACCCCGTCGGCCGCGACGACATGCTCGAACTGATCCGGCGCGTCCACACCGAGTTCGGCATCTCCGTGCTGGTCACCTCCCACCTGCTCGGTGAACTGGAGCGCACCAGCGACCACATCGTCGTCATCGACGGCGGCTCCCTGCTGCGCTCCTCCTCGACCAGCGACTTCACCCAGGCGACCGCCTCGCTCACCGTCGAGGTCACCGAGCACGAGGACGAACTGGTGGCGAAGCTGACCGCCGCCGGGCTCAACGCGCACGCGGACGGCCGGCTGGTCATGGTCGACATCGACGGGGACGAGACGTACGACGCGGTCCGCGACGCGGTCGCCGAGCTCGGCACGGGCCTGGTGCGCATGGAGCAGCACCGGCACCGCATCGCCGAGATCTTCCGGGGAGGGGACGAGCATGACGCAGCTTGAGGGCAGGACGCCCGCCGCCGACGTCATCCACGACATCGGTTACCGGCACTACGACGGCCCGCGCCTGGGGCGCGGCTACGCGCGCACGTCGCTGTACGTCCAGAGCCTGCGCAGCGCGTACGGGCTCGGCCGCTCGGCGAAGTCCAAGGTGCTGCCGATGATTCTGCTGGCCGTGATGTGCGTTCCGGCCGGGATCATGGTCGCGGTGGCGATCGGCACGAAGGCGACCAAACTGCCGATCGAGTACACCCAGTACGCGATCATCATGCAGGCGGTCATCGGCCTCTACCTGGCGGCGCAGGCTCCGCAGGCCGTCTCGCTGGACCTGCGGTTCAAGACGACCCCGCTGTACTTCTCGCGTCCGATCGAGGCGGTCGACTACGTCGCGTCGAAGTTCGCCGCGCTGACCACGGCGCTGTTCATCCTCACCGCGACGCCGCTGCTGATCATGTACATCGGGGCGCTGCTGGCCAAGTTCGACGTGAGCGACCAGAGCGCGGGCTTCGCCAAGGCGATGCTCGCCGCCTTGCTGCTGTCGCTGCTGTTCGCGGGCATCGGCCTGGTCATCGCGGCGCTGACGCCGCGCCGGGGCTTCGGCGTCGCCGCGGTCATCGCGGTGTTCACGCTCTCGTACGGCGCGGTGACCAGCGTCCAGGGCGTCGCCTCGATCAACGGCAACGCCGACGTGATCGGCTGGCTCGGCCTGTTCTCGCCGATCACGCTGATCGACGGCGCGCAGACCTGGTGGCTGGGGGCGACCTCCAGTTTCCCCGAGGGCGCGGGCCCGAAGGACGCGGTCGTCGGCACGGTCTACCTCCTCGTCCTCCTCGCCGTGATCGCCGGCTCCTTCGGCCTGCTGATGCGCCGCTACCGAAAGGCCGTACTGTCGTGACCACCCTGTCCATCGACCACGTGTCCCGCTGGTTCGGCAACGTCGTCGCCGTCAACGACGTGACGATGACGATCGGCCCCGGCGTCACCGGGCTGCTCGGCCCCAACGGCGCGGGCAAGTCCACTCTGATCAACATGATGGGCGGCTTCCTGGCCCCCTCCGCCGGCACCGTCACCCTCGACGGCGCCACGGTCTGGCGCAACGAGCAGGTGTACCGGCACATCGGCATCGTCCCCGAACGGGAGGCGATGTACGACTTCCTGACGGCCCGGGAGTTCGTGGTCGCCAACGCCGAACTGCACGGGCTGGCGGACCCGGGGGCGGCGGCGCAGCGCGCCCTGGCCACGGTCGAGATGGAGTTCGCCCAGGACCGGCCGGTCTCCACGTACAGCAAGGGCATGCGGCAGCGCGCCAAGATGGCCTCCGCGCTCGTGCACGACCCGTCGGTGCTGCTGCTGGACGAGCCCTTCAACGGCATGGACCCCCGGCAGCGGCTGCACCTGATGGACCTGCTGCGGCGGATGGGCGCCGAGGGCCGCACGGTGCTGTTCTCCTCGCACATCCTGGAGGAGGTCGAGCAGCTGGCGAGCCACATCGAGGTGGTCGTCGCCGGCCGGCACGCCGCCTCGGGCGACTTCCGCAAGATCCGCCGGCTCATGACGGACCGGCCGCACCGTTACCTGGTGCGCTCCAGCGACGACCGGGCGCTCGCCGCCGCGCTGATCGCGGACGGGTCCACGGCCGCCATCGAGCTGGACTGGAAGGAGCGGGCGCTGCGCATCCAGGCGATCGACTTCGCCGGCTTCACCGAGCTGCTGCCGCGCGTCGCGCGGGAGCGGGGCATCCGGCTCTACACGGTCTCGCCGTCCGACGAGTCCCTGGAGAGCGTCTTCTCCTACCTGGTCACGGCGTAGGCACACGGCTGTAAGGAGCTCCGATGTTCAATCCCACCGTGGCCAGGCTGACCTACCGGGGGCTGCTGGGCCGCCGCCGGGCCCTGGTCCTGTTCGCCCTGCCCGCGCTGCTGATCCTTATCTCCGTGGCGGTGCGGGCGCTGGTCGGCGCCGACGACTCCATCGCGAGTTCGGTGCTGGGCGGTTTCGCGCTGGCGACGATGGTGCCGCTGGTCGGCGTGATCGCCGGCACCGGCGCCATCGGGCCGGAGATCGACGACGGCTCGATCATCTACCTGCTGGCCAAGCCGGTACGGCGGCCGACGATCATCGTCACCAAGCTGCTGGTCGCCATCGCGGTGTCGGTGGTCTTCTCGGCGGTGCCGACGCTGATCGCCGGATTCATCCTCAACGGCAACAGCCAGGGCATCGCGGTCGCGTTCACCGCCGCGGCGGCGGTCGCCTCCGTCACCTACGCGGCGATCTTCCTGCTGCTGGGCGTGGTGACCCGGCAGGCGGTGGTCTTCGGCCTGGTCTACGCGCTGATCTGGGAGTCGCTGATCGGCAGCCTGGTGCCGGGCGCGCGCACGCTGAGCGTGCAGCAGTGGGCCCTGGCGCTAGCCCAGAAGATCGCCGGCGAGGGCACGGTGACCTCCGACGTGGGGCTGCCGCTCGCGGTGGTGCTGCTGGTCGGCGTCACCCTCGCCGCGACGGCCTTCGCGGGGCAGCGGATGCGGTCGCTGACGCTGGCCGGCGAGGAGTGATCGTTCCGGCCTAGGCCCCGTCCCACCGTAAGCCGCCCGGGTGGTCTTCTTCCGCCCGGGCGGCCCTGCTCCCCCGACGTCCGTACATCGGATTGTCAGATGTGCGGCGTGACGTCCGAGACTCCGCTGCTCTTCGCCGTGGGTGTGTTCCTGGCCGCCCTCGGCCTGCTCATCGCGCTGTTCAGCCCGGAGCTGGCCCGCCACGTCGACGCGCTCGCCGGGCGTGCCACCGCCGGGCTCCGCCGCCGGTGGTCCCGTGCCCCGGACCGCCGGCGCTTCGTCCTCATCCCCCGGAAGTGGGCTGGATCACAGGACTCCTTGAGAATTCAAGGGAATGCCGCTACCGTGAAGGAGGTTGAATCGTAAACCAACGCGTCCCCAAGGAGTTCATCATGGGCCTGTTCAATCGCAAGAGCGATGCCACCGAGACCGCTGCCGTCACCACCGCGCCGTCCGCCGACCTGGCGCACCTGACCGGCGAGTACACGATCGACCCGACCCACAGCGAGGTCGGCTTCGCCGTGCGCCACGCGATGGTCACCACCGTGCGCGGCCAGTTCGCGGAGTACGAGGGCAAGCTGCAGCTGGACGGCGGCAAGCCGGCCAACTCCTCCGCCGAGGTCACCATCAAGGTCGTCAGCATCGACACCAACCAGGCCCAGCGCGACGAGCACCTGCGCACCGGCGACTTCTTCGACGCCGCCACCTACCCGGAGATCAGCTTCCGCAGCAGCTCCGCCGAGCAGGTCGACGACGAGACCTACCGCATGCACGGTGACCTCACGATCAAGGACACCACCAAGCCGGTCTCCATCGACTTCACCTACAACGGCTCCGCCACCGACCCCTACGGCAACCTCCGTGTCGGTTTCGAGGGCTCGACGACCGTCAACCGCGGCGACTGGGGCCTCACCTACAACGCGGCCCTCGAGGGCGGCGGCGTTCTGATCAGCGACAAGGTCAAGCTGACCTTCGACATCTCCGCGATCAAGGCGGCCTGAACCCGCTGAAGCAGCCGTCCCCCTGCCGCACGATGGAGGGGATGGCAACGGACGAGACGGCCGGCACCGCCGGCACCGGGCGCCGCCGCACCGCACCGAGCGGCGCGGCGGCCCGGGTCGTCGTCCCCGAGGTGCGGACCTGGGTGCGCTCCGCCCCCGGGACGCACATCTGGCTGCTGGCCCTCGCCGTGACCAGCGGCATCATGGCGGCCGCCCCGCCGGACCTGAGGTCCTTCCTGCTGCACCACAACAGCACCAACCTGGCGGAGCTCGGCTCCCAGCCGGTGCGGGCGCTGGTCGGCAGCGCGCTGTGGACCGAGTCCCCGGCGGCCTTCGGGCTGTACGCGCTCTGCTTCGAGGCCGTCCACGCCCCCGCCGAGCGCTGGCTGGGCACCCGGCGCTGGCTCGGCGTCGTGGCCCTGGCCCACGTCGGGGCGAGCGTCCTCAGCCAGCAGGCCGTGCTGCTCGGCATCCACGCGGACCGGCTGCCGGCCTCGCTCGCCCACACCGTCGACATCGGCGTCAGCTACGGGCTGGCCGGGGCCATCGGTGTGCTCACCCACCGCGTACGACCGCCCTGGCGGCTGCCCTACCTGCTCGCCGCCGCGGGCTTCTTCGCGTACCCCCTGGTCGCACCGGGGCGCACCTACACCGACCTCGGGCACGTCATCGCCCTGCTGATCGGCCTCGCGTGCCGCGGGCTCACGCCCCGGGGAAGAGCCGCTCCAGGACCAGGGCGATCCCGTCCTCGCCGTTGGAGGCCGTGACCTCGTCGGCGGCCGCCTTCAGCAGCGGGTGGGCGTTGCCCATCGCGACGCCGTGGGCCGCCCACTGGAACATCGGCAGGTCGTTGGGCATGTCGCCGAAGGCGATGGTCTCGGCGGCCGTCACGCCCAGCCGGCGGGCGGCCAGCGACAGCCCCCGGGCCTTGGACAGCCCCAGAGGCAACAGCTCCACGATGCCCGTACCGGACATCACGGCGCTGACCAGGCCGCCGGCTGCCGTGGTCGCCGCGTGTGCGAGCTCGTCGTCGCCCAGTCGCGGATGCTGGACGTAGAGCTTGCTGACGGGCGACGTCCACAGCCCCTCCACGTCGTCCACCTCGCCGCCCACCGGCAGCTCGGAGTCGAACAGCCGGTAGCCGGGGCCGAGCACGATGTCGCCGTCGATGCCGTCGAGCGCCGCCGCCACGGCCAGCGGGCCGGTCTCCGCCTCGATCTTGGCCAGCGCCGTCCGGGCGGTCTGCCGGTCCAGCGTGACCGAGGTCAGCAGCCGCCGCTCGCCCGCGTGGTAGACCTGCGCGCCCTGCATGCAGACGGCCAGGCCCTCGTAGCCCAGGTCCTCCAGGACGTGCACCGTACGGGCCACCGGGCGGCCGGTGACGACGATGTGATCGGCACCCGCCGCGGTGGCCGCGGCGAGCGCCTTGCGGGAACGTTCGGAGACGGTGTGGTCGGGGCCGAGCAGCGTGCCGTCGAGATCCGTCGCGACCAGACGGTAGGGGAGCGGGGAGGTCACTTGGCTACCGGCTCCAGCACCTCACGGCCGCCCAGGTACGGGCGCAGCACCTCGGGGACGCGGACCGAGCCGTCGGCCTGCTGGTGGTTCTCGAGGATGGCGACGATGGTGCGCGGGATGGCGCACAGGGTGCCGTTGAGCGTGGCCAGCGGGCGGGTGCCGTTCTCGTCCCGCAGCCGCACGGAGAGCCGGCGGGCCTGGAACTCGGTGGTGTTCGAGGTCGAGGTCAGCTCGCGGTACTTGCCCTGGGTGGGGATCCACGCCTCGCAGTCGAACTTGCGCGCCGCCGAGGAGCCCAGGTCCCCCGAGGCCAGCTCGATCACCCGGAAGGGCAGCTCGAGCGAGGTCAGCCACTGCTTCTCCCACTCCAGCAGCCGGGCGTGCTCGGCCTCGGCGTCCTCGGGGCGGGTGAAGACGAACATCTCCACCTTGTCGAACTGGTGGACGCGGATGATGCCGCGGGTGTCCTTGCCGTACGAGCCCGCCTCGCGCCGGTAGCAGGGCGAGAAGCCCGCGTAGCGCAGCGGCAGCTTCGACGCCTCGATGATCTCGTCCATGTGGTACGCGGCGAGCGGGACCTCGGAGGTGCCGACCAGGTACAGGCCGTCCTTCTCCAGGTAGTACACGTCGTCCTCGACCTGGCCGAGGTAGCCGGTGCCGGCCATGGCCTCCGGCTTGACCAGCGTCGGGGTCAGCATCGGGACGAAGCCGGCCGCGGTGGCCTGCGCGATGGCAGCGTTGACCAGGGCCAGCTCCAGCAGGGCGCCGGGGCCGGTCAGGTAGTAGAAGCGCGAGCCGGAGACCTTGGCGCCGCGGTCGACGTCGATGGCGCCGAGCAGCTCGCCGAGGTCGATGTGGTCCTTGGGCTCGAAGCCCTCGGCCGCGAAGTCGCGCGGGCTGCCGATGACCTCCTTGACGACGAAGTCCTCCTCGCCGCCGACGGGGGCGTCCGGGTGGACGATGTTGCCGAGCTGCAGCAGCAGGCGGTGCGCCTCCTCGGCGGCCTCGTGCTGCTCGGCGTCGGCGGTCTTCACGGCGGCCTTGAGGTGCTCGGCCCGCTTCAGCAGCTCGGCCCGCTCCTCGCCCTGGGCCTTGCCGACCAGCTTGCCCAGCGACTTCTGCTCCGAGCGCAGCTCGTCGAAGCGGGTACTGGACGACCTGCGCCGCTCGTCTGCGGAGAGCAGGGCGTCGACGAGCGCGACGTCCTCTCCACGGGCGCGCTGGGAGGCGCGCACACGGTCGGGGTCCTCACGAAGCAGGCGAAGGTCAATCACGGGAACAGGCTACCGGTGCGCCGGGTGCCGACGCGACAAGTTAAGTGCTTTATGGGGCGTTATGTCCGCTTCGAAAAGAGGGTGCGGGAAATGCCGTACGGCCGATAATGGCGGGTCGGTTACCGTCAACCGAATTCTTCGCGTCCCTCCGGGGAGGGCATGTGGCCTGTGGACAAAGGCAGTTGGGGCAGGTCCGGAGTGGAGAGTTATCCACAGGGGGAGGGGTGTCCCCCTCACTTGTCCACAGCGGGTGTGGATGGGCTGTGGAAGATGGACTTGATCATTCCGCGAGGTGGGTGCGGGGGCATGGATTCCCGGTCCAAACCCTCCTAACACTCACTTTCGAGTGAGAACTCTTCCCTCTATCGAGTTGTTCGAAGGTATTGGGATGACGAATGATGACCTGGGGGTCTGTGGGATCAGTTGGCGTGAGTGTGCCGATTTGTCGATCTGGCGGTTCCTTGGGCGACTTGTTCTGTCGACTTATCCCCAGCCCGCGGCACGGGCCTGTGGATAACGCGGTGGACAACCGAAGGGGCCACCGGTTGTTCACCGAAGGCCCCCGGGAAGCGGTGCGCGAGCCCCTCAGACCCGCCCGTCCAGGGCGCGCCCCAGCCAGTCCGCCGCGGCCGTGAACTCCTCGTCCGTGGTCCCCTTGCGCTGCTGCGGCGGCACCTCGTCCGCGCGCGGGTACGAGCCGAGGAAACGCACCTGCGGACAGATCCGCTTCAGGCCCATCAGCGCCTCGCCGACCCGGCGCTCGGTGATGTGCCCCTCGCAGTCCACCGAGAAGCAGTACCGGCCGATCCCCTCGCCGGTCGGCCGCGACTCGATGCGGATCAGGTTCACCCCGCGCACCGCGTACTCCTGCAGCAGCTCCAGCAGCGCGCCGGGGTGGTCGTCGCCCAGCCAGAACACCGCCGAGGTCTTGTCGGCGCCGGTCGGCGCGACCGGCCGGGCCGGACGGCCGACCAGCACGAAACGGGTCTCGGCGTTCTCCGCGTCGTGGATCTGCGTGGCCAGCGGCTCCAGCCCGTACGTCGGCGCCGCGAACTCGCCCGCGAACGCCGCGTCGTACCGGCCCTCCGCCACCAGCCGGGCGCCGTCCGCGTTCGACGCCGCCGACTCCCACGCGGCGTCCGGCAGGTGCGCCGTCAGCCACTTGCGGACCTGCACCTGCGCCGCCGGGTGACCGGTGACCGTCTTGACGTCCCCGAGCCCCGTACCCGGGCGCACCAGCAGCGCGAACGCGATGCTCAGCAGCACCTCGCGGTAGATCATCAGCGGTGTGCCCGCCGCCAGTTCGTCCAGGGTCGCGGTGATGCCGCCCTCCATCGAGTTCTCGATGGGCACCAGGGCTGCCGCGGCCTCCCCGCTGCGCACCGCGTCGAGCGCGGCCTGCACCGAGACCATCGGGACCAGCTCGCGTGTGGCGGCCTCCGGAAGCGTCCGGAGCGCGGCCTCGGTGAAGGTGCCCTCAGGGCCGAGATAGGTGTAACGGCTCGCCGGCGACATGTCTGTCAGCCTAGGCCCTGCCGCCGAAGTCCCGCCTGTCCCGCCTGTCCCGCCTCAGGACTCCAGCAGCCGCTGGCCGACGTACTCGCCCGGTGCCGCGCCGCCCGGGACCGCGAAGAGCCCGCTGGCCTCGTGCCGCAGGAAGCGTGACAGGCCGTCGCCCCGGTCGAGCTTGCGCTGCACCGGCACGAACCCCTTGAGCGGGTCGGCCTGCCAGGCCACGAAGAGCAGCCCGGCGTCCGGTGCGCCGTCGTCACGGTAGCCGTCGTGGTACGAGTACCCGCGCCGCAGCATCGCCGCGCCGCCGTTGGAGGCCGGGGCGGCGACGCGGACGTGCGCGTCGGCGGCGATCGCGAAGGTACGGCCGTCCGGCCCGACCTTGTCGAGGTCGGGTCTGCTCGCCTCGGTGCCGCCGGACAGCGGGGCGCCGTCGGCCTTGCGCCGCCCGATCACCTTCTCCTGGCGCTCGGGGGGGAGGTTGTCCCAGGTGTCCAGCAGCATGCGGATGCGCCGGACGACCGCGTAGGAGCCGCCCGCCATCCACTGCGGGGAGCCGGAGGCGGGGACGAAGACGCGGGCGTCGAAGTCGGGGTCGGAGGGCCTAGGGTTGTTGGAGCCGTCGACCTGGCCCATCAGGTTGCGGGCGGTGCGCGGCTCGGCGGTCGTGCCCGGGGTGCGGTTGAAGCCGTTCATCTGCCAGCGCAGCGTCGCCGTGCCCGCTGCCTCCTTCTGCAGCACGCGCAGGGCGTGGAAGGCGACCAGGGCGTCGTCGGAGCCGATCTGGATCCACAGGTCGCCGTCGCTGCGCCCGCGGTCGAGCGCGTCCGAGGCGAAGTCCGGCAGCGGGGCGAGCTCCTGCGGCATCCGCCCCGTCAGCTGCGTCCGGGCGAAGAAACCGCGGCCGAAGCCGAAGGTGACGGTGAGCGAGGACGGCCCGGCGTCCAGGGCGATCTGGTTGTCGCCCGACGGGGCCCGGCCCTCCGTCATCGCCTCGGCCGCCGTCGACCAGCGGCGCAGCAGCGCCGCGGCTCCCTTGCGCCCGGCGCCCGCGGCCAGGTCGAAGGCGACCAGGTGGCCGCGGGCCTGCAGCGGGGTGGTGATGCCGGCCTGGTGGGCGCCGTGGAAGGGGAAGGCCGTGGCGCCGACGGAGGTCAGCGCGGTGGCCTCGTCCCGCGTCGCGTGCGCGGTGACGGCGCCCGAGGTGCCGCCCACGAGCAGCCCCGCGGCGCCCGCCGCTCCGGCAGTGCCGAGCAGACGGCGCCGTGAGAGGTCCTGAGGGCGGTCGTTCATGAGCCGATCTTCACCACCTTCGTGCGGGTGACCTGGTCGATGTCCGAGGTCCGTACGGTCACGGCGACCGTCCACTCCCCGGGGACCGGGATCTGGACGTTCTCGGCACTCCAGTGACCGGTGTCGATCTTCCCCAGGGTCACCGGGATGGGGCCGATCTTCTTGGACTTCAGGGTGAAGGAGACCTGCACCTCGGGGACGTCGAAGGCCCGTCCGTCGGGGGAGGTGACCAGGAGGTGGAGCTCGTTCTCGGCGACGCCGCCCGGGTCCAGGGTCACCTCCGCCTCGCCCTTGCCGTTCGTGCCGCCCGTGTCGAACGGGATCCTCACGTCCAGCGGCTCGGGCACCTCGGACACCGGCGCGGAGGCCTGCTGCTGCGCGGCGCCCTCCTCAGCGGCCCTGCCCGGCTGGGTGCCGGTCAGCAGCGTCGTGACGGCCAGCACCACGACCGCGACGGCCACCTCCGCCAGCACCGACTTGCGCAGGCCCGTGCGCTCGGTGTCGGCGTCGCGGTCCTTGCGGGCCCGCTCCTTGGCCAGCGCCGCCTCCTGGCGGGCCAGCTGTTCGGCGCGCTCGGACGCACCCCCGCCCCCGCCACCGCCGCCGGCGCCCTTCCGTCCCGCGGCGACCGGCTGGGCGACGGCGGTCTTGCCGCGGACGGCCGTGTCGCCGAGCCGCGCGGTCCAGCGGCGGGACAGCCAGGCCAGCTCCACCAGGAGGATGACCAGGCCGATCTTGACCAGCAGCAGCTGGCCGTAGCCGGTGGACACCAGCGCGTCCCAGGAGCCGAGCTGGCGCCAGGACTGGTAGACGCCGGTGACGACCAGGGTCACCACCGCCCCGAAGGCGATCTTCGAGAATCGCTGCACCACGGCCCGTTCCACGCGCTGCCCGCCCCACAGCGCGACCAGCAGCGCGGTGAGACCGCCGAGCCAGACGGCCATGGCCAGCAGGTGCACGATGTCGACGGGCATCGCCACCGAGGCCTGGATGCCGACCGAGGCGTGCTCGGCCATGGCCCACGTCGCGGCCAGGCCGACCGACACGACCGTGCCGCCGATGGCCAGGCCCCAGGCGAGGTCCTGGCGTTCGACCGGGTCCTCCCGCTTGGCCCAGCTGCCGAAGAGCACGGCGATGAACACCGCGCCCGCGGCGAGCAGCAGCAGCCGGGACACCAGCGCCGCGCCGGGCCGGGTGTCCAGGACGTCCCGTACGCCGCCGAGGTCGAAGGCGTCGCCCAGCCCGCCCCCGTTGGCGTAGGGGGCGCGCAGCATCAGCAGCAGTATCGTCGCGGCGACCATCGCGGCCCAGCCGGCGGCCACCAGCCGCCGCATCGACCGCGTCCGCGCGCCGTCCGGCCAGCACACGCCGATGAAGAACGCGGCGCCGACCAGCAGTGCGAAGCCGAGGTAGGCGGCGTAGCGGGCGATGTCGTACAGGGTGCCGACGGCGCCCCCGCCCACCTCCTGGTCGGGCAGCTGGACGGAGGTCTTGGAGGGCGCGCCGATGGAGAAGGTGAAGGCGCCCGCGACCGGGTGGCTGTCGGCCGAGACGACCTTCCACGCGACGGTGTACGTGCCGTCGCCGAGCCCCGGGCGCAGGGCGACGGCCGCGGTCGTGCTCCCCCTGCCGCCGTCGTTCGCGTCGCCGGTCTCGGCGCGCCTGCCGTCCGGGCCGAGGACCCGGATGGAGTCCCTCGACAGCAGCACACCCTCGGAGAAGGACAGCCGCACCTGCGCCGGCGCGGTCTTGACGACCGAACCCTGGGCCGGGTCGGAACCGACCAGCGCGGCGTGCGCGGACGCCGGCGCCGCGGTGCCGAGCAGCAGGCCGAGCACGGCGAGCGGTACGGCCAGCAGCCGCAGCGCGGACTTCGTCATCACCCTCATGGCGCTCTCCTCAGTCCCCCGGGTGGTAGCCCGCGGGCTTGACCGGGACCCGTACGTCGATGCTGTCGGCGTCGTCGAAGTGCAGCCGCAGCGAGACCTGCTCGCCGGCCGCGGGCTTGTGCTCGAGGTCCGTCAGCATCAGGTGGTTGCCGCCGAGCACGAGCGTGAGCCGCCCGCCCGCCGGGACCGTGAAGGAGGTCACCCGGCGCATCCGGTTGTCCTCGGTGCTGTGCAGGGTGATGTCCCCGGACAGGTCGCTGGTGACGGAGGTCAGCCGGGCGTCCCGGTCGCCGGTGTTGCTGACGGTGAAGTAGCCGGCCGCCATGTCCGCCAGCGCGGGCTGCGGGATGTAGGCGCCGCTCACCGTCAGTTCGGGACCGTCCGGTGACCCGGAGCAGGCCGTGACGCCGAGCAGCACCAGGGCCGCCGCCACCGGGATCCGCCGCAGGGAACGGGTCGGGGTCACGGCGTCCGCCCCGCGATGATCTTCGGCAGGTCGGCGGCGAACTCCTCGGACGTCGTGCCCGACATGTACAGCGCGTGCGCCTTGTCGTCCTTCGGCGAGTACGCGACGACCTGGGCGCCGTGCGTCACGGTGATGCTGCCGTCCTTCTCCTTCACCGGCTTCTCCACGTCCACGCCGAGCGAGCGCGCGCCCGCCTGGATCGTGGCGAAGTCACCGGTGAGGCCGACGAAGGACTTGTCCTGCGCGCCCAGCCACTCGCCGAGCCGCTGCGGGGTGTCGCGTTCGGGGTCGGTGGTCACGAAGACCACGAGGAGTTCGTCCTGCTCGGCCGCGGGCAGCTTCGACTTGGCGATGGCGATGTCGCTCATCGTCGTCGGGCAGACGTCCGGGCAGTGGGTGTAGCCGAAGAAGAGCAGGGTCGGCCGGCCCTTGGTCCGCTCGACGAAGTCGTACGTCGTGCCGTGCGTGTCCGTGAGGATCATGTCCGGCTTCTCGAACGGCGTGTCCAGGACGGTCGCGGCCTTCGGTGTCCCCTCGACGGAGACGACCGGCCCGGCGCCGGAGGTGTCCGCCCCGCCGTCCGGGCCGCCGCAGGCGGCGAGGGTCAGGGCGAGTGCGGCGACGGCGGCGGCCGAGGCTGCCGCCCTGAGGGTGGTACGCATCAGGGGTTCCCCAGGAATTCGTTGCGGCGCCGGGGCGGCCGCGGTGCGTGCGCGGCGGCCGCCCCGGCGATGGTGCGTCAGGCGGACGGGGTGCCCGTGCCGCGACGGCGGCCGGCCAGCACGCCGAAGGCGACGCCGAGCACGCCCACGACGATGCCGACGATGCCCAGCACCCGGGCCGTGGTGTCACTGGCGTCGGCGGAGGCGGCCTTCTCGGTGGCGCCGTCGCCGGACGCCGAGACGGCCTCGGCCTTGGCGTCGTCCTTCTTGTCGTCCGAGGTGGCGGCGTCGTGGCCGTGGCCGTCGTCCGCGGCGTCGGCCAGGGTCAGCACGGGCGCCGGGTGCTCGGGCTCCTCCTGGCCCTTCTGCTGCTCCTCGATCCAGCGCACGACCTCCTTGTTGTCGTACGTCTGGAGCGCCTTGAAGACCAGCTGGTCGGTGTCCTCGGGCAGCGGGCCCAGGGAGACGGGGAACTGCTGGAACTCGCCGGGCTTGATCTTCCCGCCGCTCCAGGTGATCTTCGTGACGGCCTCGGTGAGGTCGCCGTGCCCGGTCTTCAGCGGGGTCTTGAGCTTGGTCTTGGTGATCTGCACCGTCCAGCCGGGCACCGGCTGGGTGGAGACGGAGGCGATCGGGTGGTCGCTCGGCAGGTTGACCTCGACCTTGATCGTCGAGGCCTTGTCGTCCTCGTTGGGGACCTTGAACGCGACCGTGCTGTAGCCGCCCTTGGCGGCGTTGCCGGGCTGGACGCTCACGTGCGCGAAGGCGGGGACGGCGGTGGCGAGCACGGCCGCCCCGGTGACGGCGGCGAGGGCGGTGGCGCGGCGCATGACGGTGTTCATGATGCGGAGACTCCACGGTGACGGAGGGAAGGTGACGGATGGCACGCGTGCGGCGCGCGCGACTCCGCCCTCGTACGTCGGTGGAGCGGGTCGCGTTCAGGCCGCGGGGGCGTACGCCGGCGGACCACGCCGGGCCAGGCTGTGCCGCAGCAGCGCCGTGCGCGGCACGCGGGTGGAGCCGCCGGCGCGGCTCGGGACGAGGACGGCGCGGGGCGCGGCCGGGCTGCCCGACAGCAGGAGGCGTACGAGCGCGACAGCGTGGCGCAGGGCGCCGCCCGACAGTTCGGCCAGCCCGCGGGCCGACAGGGCGACCAGCCGCCACAGCGCGGCCTCGCCGCGGCGCAGCAGCCAGCCGGCGGTCACCGCGGCGACGACGTGCCCGAGCAGCATGGGGAGGCTGTAGGAGAGCATCGTGCTCTCGGCGGCCGCGGAGGGCATGCCGGGCATCGCGGGCATGCCCACCATGTGGTCCGTCCCGGCCGCGGAGTGCGCGTGGGAGCGCAGCGCCGCCGCCCGCTCGTCGCAGAGCAGTCGCCCGGCGATCTCGGCTATCCCACCGGCACCGCAGACCCCGCCCACGTTGAACAGCACGTGCAGCACGAGTTGTCCGCCCGCGAGCCCGGTCGCGATGGCGGGCATCGAGCGCTCCCGCCCGGCGAGCGGCGCGACGACCGCGAAGACGACCAGCCAGCCCACCGCCAGCGTCCAGCCGGGCACCCCGTGCCCCGACGCCAGCATGTGCGCGCCCGCGGACAACACGACGCAGACCGCGGTGAACACTGCGGCCCGCAGCAGTCGCAGATCGGCGCCGGCGCGCACGGGGGTAGACATGACGGGCGTCATCTTCTCACCGCGCGCCCGCCTTGCGAACGGCGGGTCCCGGAACACGCCGGTCTGTGCTACGGCGTCCGGCGGCGTTCCTACACCCGCCTGAGGAGCGGCGGCATCCGCCGTATGGCTGGCATCACGTCAACGCCACGCTTACCGACCGTGTTTCGGGGCAATACGTATCGGTATGTCGAGCCGCAGCCAGGAGGCTGAGCATGAGCATCTGGTGGTCCCTCCATTTGCGGCGCGAGGCTGCGAGCGTTCCGCTCGCCCGCCGGCTCCTGCTGGGGACGATGGAGACCGCCGGGGTGGACCCCGACATCTCCTACGACCTGTCGGTCGCCCTCACCGAGGCCTGTGCCAACGCCGTTGAGCACGCCGCCCACGGCGAGTACCGGGTGACGGCCCGCATCGAGGGCGACCGCTGCCGCATCGAGGTGGCGGACTCCGGCCCGGGCTTCGCCCCGGACCTGCGCCGTACGCACCACTCCGTACGTCCGCTGGCGAAGAAGGACCAGCACGCCGAGCACGGGCGCGGGCTGTTCCTGATCGAGGCGCTGGTGGACCACGTCCATTTCCACAACCGTCCCGGGCACGGGGCGGTGGTCAGTTTCGACAAGATCCTCAAGTGGCGGGACGACTCGCTGCTCAAGGTCTCCTGACGCACGGAGGCCGGGGCCCCACGGAGGTCCGTGGGGCCCCGGCCGTCGGTCCGGGCGGCGGGGGTCAGCCCTTGAGGGCGGCCATCCAGCGCTCGACCTCGTCGGAGCGGCGCGGCAGGCCGTCGCTGAGGTTCCGGTTGCCGTCCTCGGTGACGAGGATGTCGTCCTCGATGCGGACGCCGATGCCCCGGTACTCCTCCGGCACGGTGAGGTCGTCGGCCTGGAAGTACAGGCCGGGCTCGACAGTGAGGACCACGCCCGGCTCCAGCGTTCCGTTGACGTAGGTCTCCGTGCGGGCGGCGGCGCAGTCGTGGACGTCCAGGCCCAGCATGTGGCCGGTGCCGTGGAGGGTCCAGCGGCGCTGCAGGCCGAGTTCGAGGACGCGCTCGACCGGGCCCTCGACCAGGCCCCACTCGACGAGCTTCTCGGTGAGCACGCGCTGGGCGGCGTCGTGGAAGTCGCGGTAGGCGGCGCCCGGGCGGACGGCGGCGATGCCGGCCTCCTGCGCGTCGTACACGGCGTCGTAGATCTTCCGCTGGATGTCGCTGTACGTGCCGTTCACCGGCAGCGTGCGCGTGACGTCGGCGGTGTAGAGGCTGTGGGTCTCCACGCCGGCGTCGAGCAGCAGCAGGTCGCCGGAGCGGACCGGGCCGTCGTTGCGGACCCAGTGCAGGGTGGTGGCGTGCGGGCCGGACGCGCAGATGGAGCCGTAGCCGACGTCGTTGCCCTCGACACGGGCGCGCAGGAAGAACGTTCCCTCGATGTAGCGCTCGGAGGTCGCCTCGGCCTTGTCCAGGACCCGGACGACGTCCTCGAAACCGCGCGCGGTGGAGTCGCAGGCCTTCTGCAGCTCGCCGATCTCCCACTCGTCCTTGACCAGCCGCAGCTCGGACAGGAACTCCTTCAGCTCGGCGTCGCGCTCGGCGGTGACCTTGTCGGTCAGCGCGGCCTCGATGCCGGCGTCGTAGCCGCGGACGACCCGCACCGGGCCGCCGGCCTCGCGCAGCACGTCGGCGACCTTGCGGACGTCGGCGCACGGCAGGCCCAGCAGGACCTCGCCCTCGGCCAGGCTGTGGCGGCGGCCGGTCCACAGCTCGCCCTGGCCGTCCAGCCAGAACTCGCCGTTCTCCCGGGAGGAGCGGGGGAGCAGGTAGGCGGTCGCGTCGTGAGATCCGTCACCGTTGGGCTCCAGGACCAGGACGGCGTCCTGGGTCTGGTCGCCGGTGAGGTGCACGTACTCGCTCGCGGCACGGAAGGGGTAGTCCGTGTCGTTGGCGCGGGTGCGCAGGTTGCCGGCCGGGACCACCAGCCGCTCGCCGGGGAAGCGCGCGGACAGCGCCGCGCGCCGCTTGGCGGCGTACGGTGCCTGCTCGATCGGCTGCAGGTCGCGCAGTTCGGTGTCGGCCCAGCCGGACTTCATCACCTCGGTGAGCTCGTCGGAGACGGCCGGGTACAGGCCGTTCTTCCGCTGCTTGATGGGCTCGTCGCCTTCCGGGGTCTCCGGAGCGCGGTCCTCGGCCACGTCATGCCTCCTCGCAGTAGACCACCCCATCGTAAGTGGGCGCGCGGGGAGGACCGGCGGCGGTCCCCGCCGGTGGTCAGTCGAAGCGGGCGGCGAGCAGGACGACGTCCTCGGTCGGGTGGGGGTCCTCACGGTCGCCGGGGAGCATGGCGTGCAGGACGTGCTCCACCAGCTGCGCCGGGTCGTCCCGGGCGGTCCGCGGGGCGGACGCCGCGGCCGCGTGCAGGCGGGCGAAGGCACGGTCGACGGGATCGCCGGTGCGGTGCAGCAGGCCGTCGGTGTAGAGCAGCAGGGTCTCCCCGGCCAGCGCCCGGAACTCGACGCTGGGCGCCTCCCAGCAGCTGAGCATGCCCAGCGGCGCGGACAGCGAGGTCTCCACGTACTCGACCCGGTGCCCGCCGACGATCAGCGGGGGACAGTGCCCGGCCCCGGCGACCACGACCTTCCGGGAGGCCGGCTCGGCGTAGGCGAACAGGGCCGTCGCCGACCGGGCGGGCTCGGTCAGCCGCAGCAGCAGCTCGAGGTCGGACAGGACGGCGACCGGGTCCTCGCCCTCCATCACCGCGTACGCCCGCAGGGAGGCCCGCAGCCGCCCCATCGCGGCGACCGCGCTCATGCCGCCGCCGCTCACGCCGCCGACCGACAGCCCCAGCGCGCCCTCGGGCAGCGGGAGGGCGTCGTACCAGTCGCCGCCGCCCCCCGCGGCCGGGCGGTGCCGCACCGCCAGACGGACCCCGGGGACCCGGGGCAGCCGGGTCGGCAGCAGCTCCTGGCGGAGCGTGGCGACGGTGGCGCGGCTGCGGTCGAGCTCGAGCAGCCGGGCGAGGTGCTCGGTGGCGTGGCGGCAGTACAGGCCGATGAGGTGGCGCTGGCGTTCGCCGGGTTCGGCCGGCTCGTCGTAGAACCACAGGGCCGAGCCCAGCCGGCCTGCGGAGTCCGCGGACAGCCGGAGGGCGTAACTGGCGCCGAAGCCGAGCCGCAGGGCGACCTCGCGGTGGCGCGGGCCGAGTCCGGGCTCGCGGCACAGATCGGTGTGGATCTCCTCCGCCGGCACCGCCTCGGGTGCGGCCGGCAGCGGGACGGTCTCCAGCGCGCCGAGCTCGGCCGGGCCGAGACCGAGGCCCACGACGGTGGCCGGACCGAGCCGGTCGACGGGGGAGACGGCGGCCAGTCCGCGTCGCGCACCGACCAAGGTGCCGCCGGCGCGCAGCAGTTCACGCAGCGCATCCTGCAGGGTCGCGGTCCTGGCCAGCCGCTCGGTGAGCTCGTGCAGGGTGGTCAGGTCGGAGATCCAGGAGGTCATCCGGTCCTGGGCCGCGGCGAGTTGGCCGACCGGATCCGGCGTCCCGGACTGTGCGTCCGGGTCGGCCGGATGGGATTGTTGTTCGACCGCGGGGGAGGAAGTGTGCGCCGGTGTCGGAATGGGTGGGTCGATTCCGGCCACTTTCGGTAGGCGCGCGGCGCTCATGGCCGCCGGCTTTCACGCTCTTCGTCGTGACGCGGCGACGGCTCCGCAGAGCAGCGCATTTCCGTCAATAGCATCGCAAACCCCCAAGCTCGTGCTGCGCCGCTATCAATGGATTACCTTCTACCGCCTACTCGTGGGTGTGTCCAGGATTGCGCAGGTGGAAGGGCTGGTGTCGGCGCGTCCGAGGAGATGCAGGACTATGGCCGAAAAAGGGCACCGCGTGCCACAATTAGTTGTCGACTGAAGGGGTTCGACAGCGCGTCATATCCATCGCAGCGGGTACGTAAGGGATGGGAGTTGGCGGCCGCAGGAACCCGGCGCCCTGCCAGGGCGTCATAGACGGAGACGGCCGACCCTCCCCCCATGGCGGGGTGTTGCACAGCCAGCGGGACCGCACGCAGCAGCAAACGCAAGCACACGCAGCAGTTCCCAGCACTCCGCAGGACGAACAAGCGCCAGTGTGCGCCACCCCCCGCCACGTTCCACGCTCGGCTCGAGACGTGATGCGCTGCCTCGTAAGCGGTGTGTTCCAGATTACGTTGTGTCATGGGCAGATCCCTGAGCGCCAACGGAAAGGAACGAGCGCAGATGCGCGAGATCCTCGGAAAGCGACGCAAGAGCAGTCCTGAGCTGCTGCGTGCGGCGCTCACCTGCGCCGAGCGGTGGCAATGGCCCGTGGTGCCCGGAGCCGGTACGGACGCGCGGGGCGGATGCGCCTGTCTGCGGCCCGACTGTCCGGTGCCGGGCGCCCATCCGCACGATCCGGGCCTCCTCGCGGCGACCCGCGATCCACGGATGGTCCGCTGGTGGTGGACGCGGCGGCCGGACCAGCCGCTCGTGCTCGCCACGGGCGACCGGGTCTCGGCGGTGAGCCTGCCGGCCGTCGCGGGAGCGCGGGCGCTGGGCGTCTTCGACAAGCTGGGGGTGCGCACCGGCCCGGTCGTGGCCACCCCCACGCGCTTCGCGGTCCTGGTGGAGCCGTACTCCCTGGAGGAACTGGGCGAGTTGCTCGACCGCCACGAATGGGTGCCGACCTCGCTGCGGTACCACGGTGAGGGCGGCTACCTCGTCCTGCCGCCCTCGCCGGTCGGATCCGACGGTTCCGACGGCACCGCGGGGGCGCGCTGGGTCCGGCGGCCGGTGGTGGACCCGGGCGACCGGGCGCCGTGGCTGCCCAGCGTCCGGGTGATCGTCGACACCCTGGTGCAGGCCGGCCGCACGGCGCCGGACGGCAGCCGGCTCTCGTACTGAGCGGGTCCCGGTGACGGGTCCCGCGGGAAGTGCGTGACGGTCGCCGTCCCCGTCGGTCGTCACTCGTTCGGTTAGGAGCGGGGGCCGTTGCCCTGCGAACGGGCAACGGCCCCCGCTCCATGTCCGTTTCTCCCGCTATGTTCTGTGCATGATGTGTGCGCCGAACCTGCGGATGGCCGCCCTCGCCACGGTCGTGGCGGTCGCCGCGATGCTGCCACTGACCGGCGCCAACGCCGGGCCCGTCCTCCCCGCGGTGCCCGTGGACGTCACGACGGCGCTCACGGACGACAAGCCCTTGTCAAGCGGTCCCGGTGTCTTCGACGCCCTGCCGAAGCTGGCCGGATCCGAACGCCAGACCGCATCCTGCGGTCCCCAACTCACCACCGCGGAAGGCCTGCGGGCGCAGACCTGCACCATCGACGAGGACGGCGACACCTGGGCGCGCACGTACTACAGCAACTCCACGGGCCGGCCCCTGGACGGGGTGCTGAGCCTCATGCGGCCCGACGGCGGGACGGTACAGGCGCGGTGCGTCATCACCGCGGACGCGGGGAGCGGGAGCTGCGAGACGCCGCGCGAGCCGACGGTGGCGGGGGTGGCGGAGCCGTACACGGCGATGGCGGAGATCGCCGAGCGGGGCGGGGAACGCCCGTTGCTGCGCAGCGGATCCGTGTACTGACCCGCGCATGGAAACGTCCGGTCGCTGGCGACGGGGGATGCACCAGCGACCGGACTGTTTAAACGGTAACAAGACTTCGCCCGTACGCAAATCCGGGGTACGGGTTCCGGCCCGGGTTCCGGGCCCGGCCGGCAGCGGCTGTGACCAGGATCACCCGGACGCGATCACGGCCTGAACTGCGGCTACCGGCGCGGGAGACCGGTCAGCTCAGGGTGATCTGCCGGTTGGTGAAGCCGCTGCGCGCCCGCCGCTCCTCCGCCGTCAGCGGGGTCGTCCGCTCCAGCACCTCGGCCAGCCGCTCGCCGAAGGCCGCCGCCGGCTTCTCGACCTCGTCCGCGGAGACGCCCGTCGGCAGGTCCCACACCGGGACGACCAGCCCGTGCGCCCGGAACGAGCCCACCAGCCGCGTGCCCTCGCCCAGCGACGAGGCGCCCGCGGCGTGCAGCCGGGCCAGCGCGTCCAGCAACTGCTCCTCCGGGTGCGGCATGACCCAGCGCAGGTGGTTCTTCTCCGGGGTCTCGCACCAGTACGCCGCGTCGACACCGGTCAGCCGCACGGTCGGGATCACGGCCGCGTTCGCCCGCTCCAGCGAGGCGGCGACCTCGCCGGTGGCGGACTCCGCGTCCTCCAGCCAGAACTCGAAACCGGTGTGCACCACGGGCTCGAACGCGGCGTCCAGGTCCAGCAGGTCCTGCAGCCGGGGACCCTCGGGCGCCGGGCGCTCCCCGCCCACCGGGTTGCCCGGCTCCGCCTGCAGCGCGCGCAGCAGGGTGTCGGCCAGGTCCCGGCTGATGTCCCCGGAAGCCGTGTCGTTCTGCAGGCCCAGCAGCACCGTGCCGGTGTCACGGCGCAGCCCCGGCCACGCCATCGGCAGCACGGTCGCCAGCGTGACGGACGGCACACCGTCGGGCAGCGGGTCCTTGAGCGTCAACGCGGCCGTGGCGGCGGGCACCAGCTCGCGCAGCGCCACCCAGTCGCACTCGGCCGGCAGGCCCTCGAACGGCCGTCGCACCAACTCCGTCACCGCGTGCGCCGCCTCACGGCCGTGGCACGCCTTGTAACGCCGTCCCGAGCCGCACGGGCAGGGTTCCCGGGCCCCGACGACGGGGATCTCCCCGTCGGTGATCTGCGGGCGGGCAGGGGCCTTCGTCTTCGTCGGGCGCTTCTTCGCCATGGCTCGATCTCTCCCGGTAACGGCGGTGTTCCGGCCGTGAGCCTAGCGCCACGCCGTCCGCCCTCATCGGAGGTCGCGCCCGTGGAGGCCGGGCAACTCCCCTGCGGGGGCTACGGGAGGTCGTCGAAGGGGTCCGCGAAGTCGATCGGGATGTCGAGCTGGGGCACGAGGTCGTCGCGCCGCGCGTGCCGGCTGCGCACCGCGAGCATCGCCCACACCGTGACCTCCCCGGGGGCGTCGCGCACGCCCCAGCGCAGCGACAGGTTCCGCACGATGCCGAGCCCGCGGCCGCCGCGGGCGGTGAGCGAGGGACTGGCCGGAAGCGGGCGGGTGGGCCCGCCGCCGTCGGTGACCTCCACCGTCAGCAACCCGTCCTCGTCGATCCCCCAGGCGGCCCTGATGCCGCTGCCGGCCGAGGACGGCGCGTCCTCGCCCAGCGGCCGGGCGTGCCGGCAGGAGTTGCTGAGCAGTTCCGACAGGATGAGCACCGCGTCGTCCACGACCGGCTCCGCGACCCCGTACGCGCACAGTTCCTTGCGCAGCCTGCGCCGCGCCTCGGCCACGCCCGCCGGACCATGAGGCAGGGCCATGGTCGAGGACGTCGGCACCTCCTGGGCCACCACCAACGCCACCCCCGAGACCTCCTTCACCCCACGCCACGGGATGGATGCCCTCTCGTTCTGGGCCGGAAACCGGCCAACTGCGATCTCTTGGGGCACACACAACGATCGAACAGGTTCGGAACGCGCCGGTGCACACCACCCGGGGAGGGAGGGAGTCCGTATTCCCTTCAGCAGCGCCCGAGTTGGGCCAGAACCTGTCGCGGGCGGTTGGTGATGACGGCGTCGACGCCCAGTCGCACGCAGAGTTCGACGTCCTCGGGTTCGTTCACCGTCCACACGTGGACCCGGTGCCCCGCCTCGTGCAGCCGCTCCACGTACCCCGGGTTGGAGCGCAGGATGCGGATGCCCGGCCCGGCGATCCCCACCCCGGCCGGCAGCCGGCCGTCGCGGTGCCGGGGCAGTACGTACTGCATCAGGAAGACGGTCGGCAGGTCGCGCGAGGCCATCCGTATCCGGCGCAGGGAACGGGAGGAGAAGCTCATGACACGGACCCGGGACGGCTCGCCCGGCTCGGGCCACAGCATCCCGAACCGGTCCAGCAGCTCCACCAGTCGTTCCTCGACCTGCCCCGCCCAGCGCGTGGGGTGCTTGGTCTCGATCGCCAGCTCCACCCGGCGGCCGGTGTCCGCGACCAGTTCCAGCAGCTGCTCCAGGGTCAGGACGCGGCTGAGTTCGTCCGGGTCGCCGTCGGTGCGGTCGGGGGCCTCGGCGTCGGCGTCGAGGAGGGAACGCAGCTCCGCGGACGGGCGCCGCCGTGTCCCGCCGGCCCTGCCGGCCCCTCCGGCGCCCGGCTGCGCCTTCCAGCTGCCGAAGTCCAGGGTCCTCAGGTCCGCCAGCTCCAGCGCGGAGACCGCGCCCCGCCCGTTGGAGGTGCGGTTCACCCGGCGGTCGTGCACACAGACCAGCGTGCCGTCCGCGGTGAGGCGTACGTCGCACTCCAGGGCGTCCGCGCCGTCCTCGATCGCCTTCCGGTAGGCGGCGAGCGTGTGCTCCGGGGCGTCCTCGGACGCTCCCCGGTGAGCCACGACCTGGATCGCGCGGAGATCAGTCACCGGGCTATCGTGCCATCCGCCGGGCCGGGAACGGCCGCTGCTTACGGCGGCCTGACACCCGGTGGGAAAAGCTGTGTCCATCACGACGGTCGTCGTACGTACCGTAGCCGTAACCGTACGCACGGCATACAACGCATATCCGAGGAGAACAGCCGTGAGCACCGAGAACGAGGCCGGCCCGGTCCCGGCGGCGCTGCCGACGCAGCCGCCCGCTGACGCTGGGTCCGCCGCTCCCGCTGCACCTCCCGTGCCCCCCGCCGCCCCGCCCGCCGCTCCCCCGGCCCAGGCGCAGGCGTCGGCGCCGGGCCCGGCCGCCCCCGCGGCCCCGGCGGCCCCGGCGGCCGCGGAGCCCACCGCGGTGGCGCCTCCGGCCGGTCCCCCTGCCGGACCTCCTGCCGCGCCCCAGGCCGCTCCCCCGGCCGCCCCCGCGGCACCGCCCGCCGAGGTGCACACCGCGCCCCTGCCGCCGGTCGCCCCGCCGCCCACCCAGCCGTACGGCGGTCCCGTCGGGCCCTCCGGCCCCATGGGCCCGTCCGGTCCCGTGGGCCCGGTGTGGGGCACGCCGGTGCCGGCCGCCCCCGCGCCCAAGAAGCGCGGCAACGGCGGCCTGGTCGCCGCCGTCCTGGTCGCCGCGCTCGTCGCGGGCGGCATCGGCGGCGGGGTCGGCTTCTGGGCCGCGGACCGCAACGACAGCTCCTCCTCGACCACCGTCTCCTCGGTCGGCAACCCCAAGGACCTCAGCCGCGCCGCCGACTCGGTCGCGGGCATCGCCAAGCAGGCCCTCCCCAGCGTCGTCACGATCGAGGCCACCGGCCGCCAGGAGAGCGGCACCGGCACCGGCTTCGTCTACGACAAGGAAGGCCACATCCTCACCAACAACCACGTCGTGGCCCCCGCCGCCGACGGCGGCAAGCTCACCGCCACGTTCTCCGACGGCAAGAAGTACGAGGCCGAGGTCGTCGGCCGCGCCCAGGGCTACGACGTCGCCGTCGTCAAGCTCAAGGGGGTCACCCCCGACAAGCTCACCCCGCTCGCCGTCGGCGACTCCGACAAGGTGGCCGTCGGCGACTCCACCATCGCCATCGGCGCCCCCTTCGGGCTCTCCGGCACCGTCACCACCGGCATCGTCAGCGCCCTGCACCGCCCCATCGCCTCCAGCGACGGGGAGGGGTCCAACGCCTCCTACATGAGCGCCATACAGACCGACGCCTCGATCAACCCCGGCAACTCCGGCGGCCCCCTCCTCAACTCCGAGGGCGCGGTCATCGGCATCAACTCCGCGATCCAGTCCACCGGCAGCGACGGCACCTCCCAGTCCGGCAGCGTGGGCCTGGGCTTCGCCATCCCGATCGACCAGGCCCGCCGCGTCGCCGAGGACCTGATCAAGGACGGCGAGCCCGTCTACGCCGTCATCGGCGTCCACGTCGACTCCAGCTACAGCGGCGAGGGCGCCAAGATCGCCACCGGCGCCGACGCCGTCACCTCCGGCGGCCCCGCCGACCAGGCGGGCCTGCGCTCCGGCGACGTCATCACCAAGTTCGACGACACCGTGGTCGACTCCAGCCCCACCCTCATCGGCGAGATCTGGCAGCACGAGCCCGGCGAGAAGGTCAACCTCACGTACACCCGTGACGGCCAGACCCGCACCGCCACCCTCACTCTCGGCGAACGCAAGGGCGACAGCAGCAGCTGAGCCGACCCGTTAGGCTGTCCCCGCGCCGCCCGGCCCACCAGCCGGACCCCGCGGCGCGGGGAGAGTTGCCCGAGCGGCCTAAGGGAACGGTCTTGAAAACCGTCGTGGCAGCGATGTCACCGTGGGTTCAAATCCCACACTCTCCGCACAGGTCAGCGAAGGCGCTGGTCAGAAGGGGTACCCCAAGACACGGGGGTACCCCTTCTTCCTTTCCCTGTCTCACCTCGGATCGGCCGTATCCCGGTTTTGACCAGGGCGTGTGGCCAACTTGCGGCCAAGAACCACAGCCTCAGCGGGTGAGGGCTCAGCACCTTGCCGCCGACCGCCCGACGTCCGCGGGTCAGGCTTGGGCCAGGATTTCGGCCCGCCGGCGGTCGTACTCTGCAACCGCCTGCGGTACGTCGTTAAAGTAGTCATCCCAGAACCCGGCGCGTTGCCACTCGGGGGGTGCGAGCGTGAGCCTCCCGTCATCGAGCCCGGCGACCCAGCAGGTCGGAAGGCATTCGTCGACGACGGTGAACATGGACGCGTCCCAAAGCCCGGGAGTCTCACGCCAGTCTCCGTTGTAGCCCTGCTCCGGAAGACGCAGGAGGTCCTGGTACGCAGTACTGACGACCTCCAGGACCGGATACTCCATTCCAAGTCGAATACCAGGATGATCCTGGACGATCACGCGACTACCTGGGCGGATGATCTGATGGCAGCGAACTATCACACCGGGGAGCCTAGGGGTGAGTGCCTCCAAGCTCTCAGTCCTTATGGTCGTCGCGGGTTTGCTCCGCAAACCCCTTGTCGATGAGCTCGTTCATGCGCTCTTCCTCGCCGTCCAGCACCTTCGCGTAGTAGCGCTGGAGTACAGCGATGCTCTGCCCGGCCCGCCGTGCCGTCTCGGCAAGGCTCACGCCGGAGCGCAGCCAGAAAGACACGCACGCATGCCGCAGGTCGTACGGGATGAGTGCGAGCGGCGAGGCCACCTGCGCGGGTGTGAGGGCGCACGTGCGTGCCTCTTTCCACACGGCGCCGTATTCCTGTGACCGGACGGGCCCGCCTCGGACGGCGCGGAACAGCCGGCCATCGTTGCACGTGCCGAACTGCTCGATATGCCGGCGCAGCAGAGTGACCAGGACGGGTGGGATCGGCACGCGGCGCACGGTTCGCCGGGAGCGGTGCTTGAGTCCACGTTCCTCGTACGGCTTCCCGTCGTCGGTCCAGCCAGAGCCGACCTGTGGGCGGGCGCCAGCCAGGTCCAGCCGCCCCCATCCCTGCTGGGGGAGCGTGCACTGTTCAACGCTGAGCACGGACACTTCCTCGGGCCGCATGGCGGCGTAGTACATGCATCCGAAGAATGCGGCCAGGTGCTCACCGCGGTGCCCCTGCGCGCGGACGGCGGCGAGCAGTGCGCTCGCTTGGGAGGGTGTGGCCACGCTTCGTTCGTCCAGTTCCTCTACGGGCTTTGGGAGCTCCCAGTGCACGCGGCTGAGGGGGTTACTCGGCAGCAGTTCCTTCTCAACGGCCAGTCGCAGGCAGTTGCTCAAAACGGCGCGGCGCCGGCGAATCGTGTTCGGTGCGGCTGGCGTACCGTCCTTCTTCTTGGCCAGTTCATCGAGGACCAGGCGCATGCGCTTAGCGCTGTCGAGATCGACCACGGCGGGCGTGTACTTCTCCACCCATGCCAGAGCCTGTGCCTCCGTCTCTGGGGGCGTTTCATCTCGCCGGCCCGCGTTGAACGCCCACTGGTAGAGCGCACGTCGCAGCAGTTCCGTATCCGGACGGCCCTTTCTGTCCGGGCACAGAGCGAGGGTGGCGACGGTGAGGCTTTCAGCGATGCTTGCGCGGTGCTTGGCCGCTGCCTTGGGCCACTTCATCGCGGCGTGGTCCCGGGCGTGTGTGAACCAGGAGACGCGGTTGCGCTGCCGGATCTCGGAGACCGGAAGCCCGGTCTCAGTGTCAAAGCCCTCCCCGCTCCGGGCCGCCGTCATCAGTTCCGCGCGTCGCGCGTCGGCGAGCGTCTTCGTTAGGAACGGCTCTTGGTGAACCTTGCCGTCCACGGTCCAGCGGAGCTGGAAGGGCGCGCTCTTACTGGCCCGTCGGCGGATGTTCCACACGCGAACGTCGTAGCTGTGCATTGCTTTCCTCCATGACAGAGGGGGCCCGCCGTGCGGTGGGCCCCCTCAAGGCAGGTGCGTTTCCTCAGGCGGCGTACTGCTCGCAGGACTCCAGCCAGGAGTCGAGGTCCTGGCGGCGCACGCGAAGTTGTCCGTTGGGGAGCTTGATGAGGCGGGGGCCCTGGCCGCGGGCCCGCATCCGGTAGAAGGCGGCTCGGCTCATGCCGACCTCGGTCAGCACTTCGGGGAGTTTGAGCATCTGTGGGCGCGCCATCCTGCGACTCCTGTCGAAGTTGGGGTTCGGCCTTGCTCTCAGGAATCCGCCACGTCCGCCACGCCGCCACATCGCAGGTCAGAGCCTTGATCATGTGGCGGATAGCGGTTTTGTGGCGGATAGGTGCCGCCACATCGGGCGGGTGTGGCGGCACCTGCGGGGCCGGGTCGGTCAGCTGGCGAGGGTGGGCTGTGTGGCGGTTTCCGCGGGCGTGTGGCGGATGCCGGAGGCGGTATCCGCCACGGATTCACCCCTCATGACCTGCGATGTGGCGGCGTGGCGGACGTGGCGGATTCTCCAGGGGTGGGAGGGCAGTACCGCGTCCAGGCGTCTGTGAGGTCTTCCGCGTAGTAGCCCTTGGGGAAGCCGGACGGGGTGCGGATGCCGCGCGGCTTGATGGGCTTGTTGGCGGGGGTGACGTACTGACCGAGCAGCCGGGCCAGGGTGCGGGCGTTGATCGGCTTGTCGTCCAGGTCACCCCACGGTGCGTCGTCCATGCGGAGCAGGCATTCGATGACGGCCGCGGTGGGCATGCGGTCGATGCCGCAGAACACCTTGTCGCGCAGGTCGATGAGCAGTCGGACACCGAGAGAGGCTTCGTCGTTGTCGTGGGCGGCGCTGATCAGTTCCAGGCAGGCTTCCCGGGCCCGCTTCGGCCAGGGTCCGCCGACCGCGTCGGCGACGGCGAGCAGGGGTTCCCACACGTCGGCGGGCCGGTCGGTGACGCCGTCGGGCATGTCGGGCCAGGCTCCGGCAACCTGGTCGCGGACGGTGTCGGCCCACTTGGCGAGGCGGTCACGCAGAGCATGGCCCTGCTTCTCATGGACCCGCTGGCGGTAGGACTCGACTCCCTCGTTCGGGGCGCGCTTGCGCATGCGGATGATGACGGAGCGGGTCAGCACGGTGTCGGGGAGCGAGCCAAGTCCGGCCATGGCGACCGCGCAGAACGAGTTGAAGACCTGCGCGTTCTGGTTGGAGCCCTCTCCGACGCACCGCAGCGCGCCACCGATACGGCGGTATCCGGCGTTGAGGAAGCCTCGCAGGGCCTCGTCGGCACCCGCTTTGGGGCCGAAGATGGTGTCCACTTCATCGAACAGCACGGTCGGCAGACCCTCAGCGGAGTCGACCAGCCGGTACAGGGCGTTCGCGGACGCGGACACCGTGGCGACCGGGCGGGGCGTGAGGAGTTCCACGATCTCCAGCGCCCGCGACTTTCCCGACCCCGGCTCGGGCGACAGGAACGCGATTCGAGGCGTGGTCTCGAAACAGTCGATCAGGTGTGCGTGTGCGTCCCACAGGCTGACCGCGACGTATGCGGACTCGGTGGGGAAGACGTTGAAGCGGCGGTGGAAGGCTTCCACCTCGTTCAGCAGTGCTGCGCCGTCGGTCATCGGGACTGTCCTCCGGTCGTTTTGCTGCGGGTCAGGGAGAAGAGCTGACAGGACGCCCTCACGGGCGACGACTTTCGGCGCACCACCCACCATCGGGGCGCGGCCCGTCATGGCGGGGCCGGGGCCGTCGGGGGCGGGGATGCTCTTCAGTGGAGAGCGGGTGGGGGTGGTCATGCCGTGTCCCGGCGTCGCGGGTTGTGGGCGATGGACCAGTTCAGGGCGCTGCGCAGGGTGGATCGGCACTGGGACGCCGGCAGTCCGGCTGCCTCGCCCGCTTCCTGAAGAGCCTGCTCGACCACACTTCTTGGGAGGTCGCCCCACGCGACGAACCGCCCCACGGCGCGGGCCGCCCGGAACAACGCCGCCTCACGCGAGCCCTGTTGGGACCCTGCGACGTTCCGCGTCTCGTTGGCGAGCGCAATGTCAGCGTATCGACGTGATTGCCCCGCTACGGCCACTGAGGGGGCCTGTGCGGGCTTGGGGGCCGGTTCCAGGATGCTTTGCAGCCATCGGGGCAGTGGGACGGCCACAGGGCCGCCTACGGCCTCGTAGCGCCCCGAGGGTGTTTCGGAGCCGGCGGCGACGACGTACCCGCCCCATGCGCGGGTGTCGACCAACGGCCCAACGGTGCCGGCGGTATTGGTCAGGCGGATGCCGGGCGGGGTGGTGAAGTACAGGTGCTCTCCGCCGCTTGCAGTCCGCGTCCGGTAGGTGGTGGGGACGGCCTTGCCGGCGCGCGCGCAGAGCGCTCGAAAGGTCGCCGCGCCGCTAGGCGCGTCTGCACTGCTGTTGTGCTTGGGCATGTCCAGGTCGACCACCAGCAGCCGTGAGGGGCCGGTGGCGATGCCGACGTTGAACGGGCCCTGTGACCAGGTGGCGCGGATGCGCTCGGGATCGGTGGTGGCGCGCTGCTCCCACTTCCGGTGCCCCGCCGCACAGGACCCCGTGCCGGGGCAGGTTGTTTCCCCGTGAAGGGCCGGCCGCTTGCTGCCGGGGCGGAGCGGGAACACCGCCCATCCGCGTTCGGCGGCGAATAACGCTGCGGACAGCAGCGCTGGTCGTGCGTCGTGCGTCATGCTGGGTGTCCTCCAGTTCTCTTGCTGGGTTCTGGAATTGGGGCGGGCCGCGGTCTTTGGCGAGAGGGCGGCCCGCTTCTGCACGGTGGGGTGGTTAGCGGACAGGGAGACGTAGCGCCCCTGGCCGGCGGGGGTGAAGGGGAATCGGGGGGAATCGGCGTGGGCCGGAAGCTGCTCAGGGGCGTCATGGAGGGTTTGGCCGCTGCTGTAATCGGTGGTGTTGGGGTGATGCTCATCTCCGACGCACCGTTCGCGGTTGTCCTGCCGGCCTGCGCGAAGCTAGGCGCCACTGTCGCCGTTTTCGGGGTCGGTCGAGAGTGGCTCCTCTCCTGGTTCGATCGTCGCTTTGGCCATAGGGAGCGCTCGTAGGCAGGACCGAGAGCGTTGCCCTCCACCCGTCTCAGCCGTGGAAGTGGTTGCGCTTGAACACGGCCTTGCGGATGTTCACCGTGGTCCCGCGGTCGCCCTTGTCACTGCGCAGGACTTGCGCGGCGATCCATCCGCCGAAGATGACCGCGGCCAGGATGATGAGCTGATGGACCAGGGCCGCGAGTGCGGCGATGAACGTCGTCAGCAGCACCAGCCCGCCGCACACGGCGGCGAAGCCGACACCGCCCAACGCGATGTTCACCGCGGTACGCGAGACGGCCGGCCGCGCCTCGGTGGACGCCGGTACCGGTGCGGGGGTGAGGGTGTAGCCGGTGACGACGCGGCCGTCCGGGAGGACGACGCTCGCCACGGTGGTGTCCGGCTGTATGGGCACGAGCGGGGCCGTGTACGCCTGCATCGGTACGGGCTGGTGGATGGTCACGGCCTGCTCGGTGGCCGCGGCGGGGGTGCTTTCGGGGAACATGCGGAATCCCTTCTCGGCATGGCGCAGGGAGGCGGAGGCACCCCCTGGTGGGGTGCCTCAGGAGGAGGTTTCAGGGGTGCTGACCTGCGGTCCTCCCTGACTCCCTGATGGATCATTCGTCCTGGTCAGGGGCAGGGAGGCGGGTCAGGGAGGGGTTCAGGGAGTTCTCCCTGCCTCCCTGACCCGCCCGGGGTGCGGCTCCCTCTACTCGCCCGCGGAAGCGGAACCATCCGTGTCGCGGTTGGCGAGCGCGCGGGCGAGGCGGTCGCGGCCGATGACCATGCGGCCGTCGGACTTGTAGGGCTCGGCCCCGGTCCCGTCCAGGACGCGCTTGAGGTCGATGAACGACCAGCCGCCGTAAGCGTCCGCGTTCAGCGCCGTCAGCCGCTTGAGCACGTCCTGCGTCAGCACCCGCGACGCGTCCCCGACGACGCCGGCGATGTCCACCAGCGGGTCACGGTCCTCGCCCGGCTCGATGACCCGCAGCGTGGTCACCCCGTCCCGCATCGCCTTGGCCCGGTCGGCGATCTCGGCCGCGGTGTCCGTGTCGATGTAGTGCGTGCGGACCGTGATGGACGCCTGACCTGCCGGGATGGCGATGCCATCGGAGGCGACGACGACCGTGCCCTTGTCCAGCCCCGGACGGAGCAGGTTCGGGGCGGCGCCGCCGTCGACGGCCTTGTCCCCCAGCGCCATACGGGCCTGCGACTCCGTACCGAGCGCGAGCGAGGCACGCGTGTGGGCGCCCTCCCGGACGAGCTTGGGGAGGTTCTGGTCGGTGGGGTCCTGCGTGCCCTGCCACAGCAGCACGTTCACCGCACGGCCCTGGTTGTGGATCTTCCGGGCGGCCATGAAGTACCGCGAGGTTGCCTTGGACCCGCCGTAGGGCCGCTTGTCCTCGTCCTTGAGCGGGCACATGAACGCGACCTGCGCCTCATCGACCAGCACGATGAGCGGCGGGAAGACACTGCCCGGCGGGGCGGTCAGGCGCCGCTCCATCTCGGTCACGCCGCTCTCGACCATCTCGGTCGCCTGGATCACGTGGTCATCGGTCGGGCCCTGGATCAGCACCGTGGCCAGGCCGTCGAACATGGCCCAGTCGCCCGCGCCCTTGAGGTCCGCGACCCGGAACTCAACCGACCGATCGAGTGCCAGCCACAGCGCGAGCGCCCGCAGGGCGGCTGTCTTGCCCTGGTTGGACAGGCCCGTGATGAGCAGGTGCCGCTGATACACGCTCAGGGCTGCGGCGTCGCCGCGCAGGTCTTGGCCCCACGGGGCCCGGCCCTTGGCGTAGTCGGCCCGGAGTGTCTCGTCTGTGGTGAGGGGCGACGGGCCGATCGGCTCGTCCAGCGCACCGCTGTCGGCGATCCACAGCCGGACCGTGCGCGCGGCGGTCGGGATGGTGATGAACACCTCGTGCTCGTGCCTCGTGAGGTTCTCGGCGAGCTTGCGGCGCCGGTTCTGCACCTCGATCGTGGACACCCCCGACGGGAGGGTGACGTCGACCTCCACGCCACATCCGGCGATCCGGATTGGCCCGAGCATGGAGGCGCCGGCGTCGCCCATCTCCTTGATGGCGTTCCGCAGCGCGGGCACCCCGAGGTCGCGCAGTGCCTTGACCACGATGGACGGGGTGATCGGCTCCCCCTCGCCCGACCGTACGTTGGCGGGCATCGTCCACTGCGGGGCGGCCTGCTGGTGCCGCCCGACCGCCCACAGGGCGAGCAGGGCGAGGAACGGGCCGATGTGGACCATCGGGCCCCACACCACCTGGACGATGGTGATCATCAGGTTGATGAACTTGATCACGGCCATGATCGGGGTGACGACGTCGGTGACGTCCTTGGTCGCGATGGCCATGACGATGCCGAGGGCGACCAGGCCACCGATACCGACCCCGGTCCCGACCAGGACGCCCTTGGCAGCGGCCACCGGGGAGTAGAGCAGGTCCATGCGGCGGCGGTGCCGGGCGGCGCGGAAGCGCTGACCGCGCTCCTCCCACTGCATCGCCTCATCGAACTGCCCCGCGGCCTCCGCCGCGCGCAGCATCCGCTCGTAGCGGGCCGCGGTGCGGCCCTCCCACGTACGGCGGACCACGATCCGCGTGCCCCCGAGGACGTACATGCCGTGCCGGATCACCGCACGCGCCACGGTCTTCGTGCGCTCGTGCATCGCCGCCGTCTTCACCGCGCGCCCGGACCGGACCCAACGCCGCGTGGGCCGCGGGTGTTCAGGGGCCGCTATGGGCTTGAGGTCGACCGCGGGCGCGGTGTCGGGGTCGGGGTGCTTGAACAGTCGAACGACGTTGTCACTCATGCTTCGGGGTCTCCAGACTGCCCCGCTCCCGGGGCACGCAAAGGGAAGCCCGGGACGGGGTCCCGGGCGGTGGCTTCCGGTGTTGCGGGTCAGGCAGCAGTGCCGATGAGCTGGGCGGCGCGACGTGTCCGGCGGCGTACGCCTCGATCGGGGGTTCGATAGAGTCCCGATCATGGAAGGGGCCTACCTGCGGGATGACGGCAGCTATCACGGCGAACTGCCTTGCCGGTGGTGCAAGACACGCATCAACCAGGGGGGACGCCGGAAGCCGCGTCTCTACTGCCGAACGTCACATCGCTGGAAGACCTACGGCGCATGGGTTGGCGCCGTGGTCGCTGGCCTGTTCTGACCTGAACTACTCAGTGCGCGGTTCGTCGGGGTAGGCGCAGGGCACGCACATGCCGAGCGACGTCGGGATGCAGTAACCGGCATCGGTGCGGCAGGCGGGGCAGGTACGGCGGGCGGTCATCGCTGCGGCGAGCGCGGCCCGCTTCCCGGGGGTCATCGGCCGTACGGGCTTCGCGCGGTCGACCCGGTAGAGGTAGGCGACCAGGACCCCGGTCTTCCGCCGGCGGGCTTGACGCATGAGCTGAGCGGCGACCGGCTGACCACCGGGCCGTAAGCCGCGGGCGCGTAGTTGCCGGCGGGTGGCGTAGCCGTCGGGGGCGAGGCGCCACGGGAAGGTGGGTATCCCCCACGTGGCGCCGGACGGGTCGTAGCACTTCCCGAACGCCGGCGACATCAGGCAACGACCTCAACGTCGCTGCTGTCGGTGCGCTCTGCCCGCAGGGTCTCGCGCAGCACGCGCGCCTTCGCCGGCGAGGTACGCACCGCGCGACGGATGCCCTCCGCCGTCAGGTCCTCGATCGCCCAACTTGCGGTTGCCTTACGGGCCTCGATCAGCAGTTCATCGGCCGTGCGGACCGGTCGGGGCGTACGGGCCACCTCGGGGACCCGACCGGTCGCCCCACGGGGGCGGGTCGGCTCCGCAGCCGCCACCGCGACGGGAGCCGACTCGATCGACCGGACCGGCTCGACTTCCACGGGCGGGGCCGGGGCGGGAAGCGCGACCGGAGCAGGCTCCGGCGGGGTCGACTCTTCCAGGTCAGCCGTAGACCGATTCCTGTTAGTCTCGGTCGATTCCTCCGCATTCGCGTGCGGGGTCGACTGGTGGTGCAGCACCTTGGCGACCAGGTCGGAGCCGAAGTAGATCGACCCGACCGGAAGCGAGGTCGCCAGCAGCACCAGGGCCCAGTTCGCCGGGTCCCAGTCGGCCAGCCGCCCCCAGTCGACCGACCCGCCGTGCAGCTCCGGCACCAGCCCGTGCACGTAGTTCAACAGCAGCGAAGCGACCGTGTACGTGGCCAGGACCCGCAGCGCGAAGCGGCGGTCCCGATCGGTCAGGACCAGGGTGGCGATCAGGGCCAGGGCCATCAGGCCGTCGACCACGAACGGATACAACGTCGCCGCGGTGGCGTCGGCGCCGATGGTCTCGGCGACGTCGCGCAGGGCATTCCAGGAGACCCGGAAGGCCATGCCGACGACGCCGACCAGAGCCAGCACCAGGGCGGCCCGCCCCTTGCGCTTGAGGTTCACGCGGCACCGCCCGACTGCCCGGCGGGGCTGTTGGCCAGCGCCCGCCGTGCGGCGAGCACACGCCGGCGGGCCCGACGCAGACGCCGGGCATCCACCTCGGACGGGGTGCGGTCAAGCGTCATGATCTGCGCGTCCAGCAACTCGACTTCCGCCAGGACGACGGGCATCTCACGCTCGATCGCGAACAGCTCAGCGTCCGACGGTTCACCATCGGACAGGTCGCCGGTAACAACCGGCTGACGTGCAGCGATGTACGCCATGGGTCACAGTTCCTTTCACGGAGGAACGGCCCGAACAGCACCCCCGGAGTTGGCCCTCCGGGGGTGCGCGCCGTTGAAGTCGGAAACTCCGGCTCCCCGCCACCCCGCCCGTACAGCGCAAAGCACCGGACGGGCGGAGGAGGCAACCGGCCGCAGCAGTAGAGCCGCGGAATGATCTAGACGCGCTGTACTCGCACGCAGGGAGAGCCCACGCGCGCCGCCCACTTGTTTGCAGAGGCAGGGCGGTTTTTCCTCAGCACACTGTTGAGTTCTCAAGGAGCGGACGCTTCCTTCGGATCCCTGTCACCGAACCCTCCGGGCGCTATGCAGCGGCGACACACCTTGCGTGGTGTGTATCACCTACCACTCACGCTGCCAGAAGAGTTCCGCGCCGTCAACCCGTGGATTTCGACGCAGAGCCGTGGGCCGGCCGCGCGTGGTGGTGGTTCAACTCTGCTCAGTCCATGCGGAATTCGGGAGCGTGTACTTGGGGGTGCACTCGTGCACTCCCACGTGCAAACCCTCTGCACCGTGGCCCTGACCTGCGTAGAGTGACGATGGGTCAAGCTGGGACTACGGCCGCTCTCCGGGGGTTCGATGGCAGATCAGAACGCCAGACTGGCCGCGCTCATGCAGGAAGCCGCCTTCTCCCACAAGTCCCTTGCACGCGCAGTGGTCACTGCCGCCGCACTGTCAGGCGAGGACGTCACCTGTGACCACACGTACGTGACCAGGTGGCTCAAGGGCTCCATCCCGCGCGGCAACATGCCTCAGTTCATCGCCGACGCGATCGGGCGCAAGGTGGGACGTCGTCTCACGATCGATGACGTCGGGATGGGCGACGCGGCCGTGTCCGCCGTGCAGCCGGAGTTGGGGCTTGACTTCGCGGACAGGCCGGAAAGCACGGCCAGGACCGTGGCCGACCTCTGGCGTGCCGACCTTGCCGACGCTGAGACGCTGGTTCGGGCACTGCCGGATTCTGCGGCTTGGAACACGGCGTCCCTCCGCTGGATCGTGGCTCCTCCGGACGGAGACCTGACGCGGGCGGGCAACCGGGCGGTTGGCGCGGTGGACGTGGACATGGTGCGCTCGACGGCCGATGCGTTCAGCATGCTCGATGGCAAGTTCGGCGGTGGCCATGCCCGGCGCGCGCTGATTCAGTACCTGCACACGGATGTCCGGCCGATGCTTGATGGGAAGTACTCCGACGACGTGGGCAGGCAACTGCACTCAGCCGTGGCGGAAGCGCTCCTACTCGCCGGCTGGATGTCGTACGACAGTGGACTTCACGGCATCGCTCAGCGCTACCTCATTCAGGCGCTACGCATGACGCAAGCGGCCGGTGACAGGCTTCTCGGCGGGAGCATCCTGTCCGCCATGAGCCATCAGGCGACGTTCCTGGGGCGGTACCAGGACGCTGCAACACTCGCGCGTGCCGCATATGCCGGTCCGGGTCCCGCGCTAGGGCCGACCATGGCCGCACAGTTCCGCGCGATGGAGGCGCGGGCACTGGCTCGCCTCGGGGATGAGCGGGGCTGTGACCTCGCGCTTGTGGAGGCGGAACGCAAGCTCAGCCAGCGCACGGCTAACAGTGACCCGCCGTATATCGCGTACTTCGACGAAGTGGAGCTTGCGGCCGAGATAGGCCACTGCTTCCGCGACCTGGGGCGCTCCGTCGAAGCTGCGCAGCGGGGTGGGGGCTCCATCTTCGGAGACGGCCTGAACAACCGAAGCGACTTCTTCGCGACGATGGTTCAGGCCGAGACATACATCAATCAAGGCGAGATCGGCCGTGGGTTTGATATCGCGTTGAATGCGCTGCAACTCGGCGAGGGGTTGAAGTCTGCGCGCTGTGTTCAATACGTACGGGAATTCGAGGGACGCATCACGGACGGAATGAGGCGGGCTGCGGAGTTCCGTGTATTCGAGGAACAGGCCCGCAGCTTCCGCCTCTGGCAACAGACGTGACGTTTCTAGAACGGCGCCCAGTCCCGGCGAGACCCACCCGAGCGTAGGCTTCGCACCCGCTTCTCGACTTCCTCAGCCGCACGTGGATTAGTGCTGGCATTCTGGGAAAGCCATGTGACCATCAGAAGTTCCCGGATGCTTCGCAGAACTGTGTACCCGGACCATTCCCGCACGTCGAACCCGTACCCGGCGACGAAATCGGCGTACTCGGCTTCTGTGTGCCAACCAAAGCTGTCGTAGTACATGGCAGTCTGCATGAGGTCCCATTCTCGGGGGCCTGTAACGAACCCGTCCAAGTCGATGACCTTCGGACGACCAACCGTGTCACGCAGGACGTTTCCCACGTTGAAGTCGCCATGCAGATGACCCGCTGGAAGCTCGAAGCAGAGGCGGCCGTACTCGGCCGCCAAATCGTGGGCCATGGACTGGAGGAAATTCCGGGTAGTGTCCGCAATGGCGGCACTCTTCAAACGCACCGCAACCTTTTCGAAAGGTTTAAGGAGTGGGATCGAAAAAGGCGGCGACTCCAGTTCGTGCAGCCGCCGCAGCAATACGCCCATTTCTCCCGTACTCGCGTACGTATCTCCGTCTGAAAGACCTTCCCAGAACGTAACCGGGTGGCCCTGAATGACGACCGGCTGTTCGGCCGTCGTGACAAGTCGAGCCGCCGGATATCCTTCCGCCGCGAGCCATTCCGCCACGGCCACTTCCCTCCGTACAGAAGGAAGCCGATCTGGACTCCGGCCGACCCGGGAGATGATACGGCCGCCGTCTACGCGGAACACCGCATGGTCGCCGAACCGAAGCATCTCGATTCCGTCCGGTTCCACGTTTGCGACCTCGCATGCCTTGCGCAAGATGGCGCCCGCCGCGTCGGCGTCGAACTCAGTTCGTTGGGTCGCCGTCATGCCGTCTGAGTCCCCTGCCCGACCGGCAACGCACGCACTTCCCGCCCTCGCGCCGCGCCCTTGCCGATGAGCCCTTGACCCTCCATCAGCGCGATAGCAGAGCGGACGGCAGTTCGCGACGCTCCGAACCTCTCGCACAGCTCCTTTTCCGTCGGGAAGCGGTCGCCAACCCTGACCCCGTCGACCCGCAAGAGGTCAGTCACCTTCTCGGCCAACGGCCGGCGGTCACCGCTCCCAGTAACGAACCACCCAGCGCCCTGTACCGACTCAATGACACCTTCAGCTTTGAGCGCGGCAAGCGCCCGTTCGATGGTGCTGCGGCTCACCTTGTACGCGCTCACGAGCGCAGCCTGAGACGGCAGCGCGTCTTCGATCTCACCCGTCTCGATCTTCTGGCGCAGTGACTCAGAGACTTGCAAGTACGTACCTCGCGGACTGGCCTGCGGCACGTTCTGCCTCCTTCCCGGGCTTTCCCCGCCATGATCCTCGTTTCCCTCGATGTTAGCCGCGAGGGGAGGGAAAAATGCCGGTCTCGCATTACATCTGTACTTGCGAAAGCTCCGCGTTAAGCCTCTCTACTACCTCTCCAATATGCCGAACGGTGTCCCCATCGATCGTCTCCGTCACGGAAAGACCGTGAACGATTTCAGCCCTAACGCTTTGAAGTTCTCGGATCTCACGATAGGCGCCTTCTGATAGGAGTCCTTCGGAAACCATCTTCTCAACCATCTGGCGCACACCCAAAGGTCGACTTTGTGGGACATCTTGAAAGTGCCGCGCCAAAGTCCATTCTAGGACAGAAAAGGCTAGGACGAACGCAGCTCTCAGGAGTTCTTGGTTCCCTGTGGACTCGCCGGATTCCACCAGCTCAGAGACGGTTTGCAGCCTGTCCTCAATTTCGCCCCCTTGGGCCAAGCGTGACATATGTGGGAGGATGAGGACTTCAATATCCCATCCATTAAAACCGTGAAGACGCTGGCGAATTTGCTCAATTTGGGCAATTTTGGATTGTGAACCAGCAGACCGCTGCTGAACAACCTCAAAGATGATGCCGCCGTTGGGCCCGACAGCGATGGCATCAAACTCTTCGCCCGGATTGACGATGAAACCCTCTGGCAGATGCTCGCCGCTGGTTACATTGGTGTACATTGCCCAATCGGGCGGGAGTTTCTTCGCCCGCTCACGCAGCGCCCTCACCGTTGCATCTTGCCAATCCATGGCAACTCCTCCTGCACCATAGCTGAATATACGGTCACGTAAACGAACGGATCACCATTGAGTAGGTGAGGAAGGATGATTGATGGTGGATTCTTAAATGATCCATCCAGCATGTCCCTCCTGGATGCCGAAACATCTTGGATCTGTGCGTCATCTACCAACACTTCGGGATATGTGCCGTCAATGATCCGCTTCAAGATGTTGTCGATATCCACATCTGTCGGCCCCACATGGAAATACGTTACCGATACGGACACGTCGTCCACGAGCGGAAACCCGTCCTCGGGTAGCTTCTCGGTGGCGCAAGTGCGGACATGTTCAATCCATCGCTGCTTCTTCTTTGCGTCTTTGGAGTTAACTGAGAGCGGGATGCCGGGAACCACAAATTCCCATATCATCCAATCTTTTCCCCTCCCTGGACTGCACGTCCACCGTCTGGCGTCAGCCTACGGGTTGATTCTCCCCGCCGGCAGCCGTGACCAGGGCTCAATGCAGATGGGCACGCCAGCATGGTGGAACCTGCCATCGATTCACCCGGCTCCGGCCACGCCGCACTGTGTACTTCATCGGCGTCGTCCCTCGGGTCTGAGCTGGCACTCAACATGCCGCTCGTTGTCCTGGTCTTGTCCAGTACACCGAGGGCCGTCTGCCACAGTACGTGCGCCCCGCCTGAAGTCGGTCCCCCGGAGTGCTGCGGCCAACCTGCGGCCAGGTGGCCACGGCCAGAGTCCTGTTGGCTGCCGTCGCCGCAGGTCAGGCGGCGGTTCGGTCTTGAAAGCGTGCGGTCTTGAAAACCGTCGTGGCAGCGATGTCACCGTGGGTTCAAATCCCACACTCTCCGCACTAGGCCTGCGAAGGCGCTGGACAGAAGGGGTGCCCCAAGACACGGGGGCGCCCCTTCTTCGTGCGCGATGGCCGCTGTGGATCCGGAAAACCGGATGCCGCACGCCGGACCTGGTGCGGCACCACGGCTCGGCCCTACAGTCCTTGATCATGACCTCGACAGACACCGTGTTCGAACTCGCGCTCCGCCGACGCGGTGGAGGGTTCCACTTCTACTACGGCACCCCCGGATTGGGGCTGGCGCTGCTGTGCCTGATCACTGTCGTGGCGGTCGTGATCTGGTGGCAGGTCACCAAGCGACGTGATGGTCGGTGATCGGACCGCGCTGAACTCAGGGGGTTGGCGGAACGGCTTCGGGCCCGAGTTTTGCTGCGAGCGCGAGGCCGAGCAGAACCAGGCGAGTGCGCCGGCGGGCCGGCCGGATCATCGGAGGCCGAACCTCGGTCCCGAGCAGCGGCTTTATCGGTCGCCTACGCGCTGGGGGGAAGGTCTTGAGGAACGTCCTGGCGGTGATGTCACCGTGGGCTCACGTCCCACACTCTCCGCGCCGGGCCGGCGAAGGCGCTGGACGGAAGGGGTGCCCCAAGACACGGGGGCACCCCTTCTTCATGCGGCGGGGACGGGTGAAAGCCTCGACGCCGCCGTACGCCGGGCCTGTCGGGGCCGACCGTCCGGCGAACCGCCGGTGTCGGTGACCGGGCGGCGGGGGCGGGGGTGAGAGAATACGCTTAACGGTCAAACCGGGCATGGGATCTGCTCGCGTGCCGCGGGCGGTCACCGCGCCGGTCCAGGCCGCCGTCCCGAACGGCAAGGGCTGATCACCATGACGGGTGTCGCGCTCCTGGGTCTGCTGCTGGCCTCGGCCGGTGGCCTGGCCTATGCCCGTCGACGGTTCCCGGTGGCGTTCTGGCTGTTGTTCGGGCTGCCGCTGGCCTGGGGGCGGTTCCTGTCGACCTACGGTTCCACGATGACGGCGTGCGGGCTGGCCGTACCGCCGTCGTGGGCGCGGGCGTTGGCGGGGCGGGCGGCGGGGCGCAGGGAGGTGCGGCCGGTGCCGCCGAGGATCCGGCGGGTGGGCGGCTCGCTGACCGGCATGCGGGTCCGGCTGCGGCTGCCGGGCGGGCTGGAGCCGGCCGATGTGGCCGCGGCGTCCAACCGGTTGCGCCATGCGTGGGGCGTGCACGCGGTGCACGTGGTCGAGCTCGGCCCCGGGGTGGTCGAGTTGCGGATGACCGGCTACGACGTGCTCCGCGACGTACGGATGCCGCGCCGCCTGCCGTCCGGCCCGATGGTGGTGCCGGTGGCGCTGCGGGACGACGGGACCGCCTTCGTGCGGAACTACCGGGAGATCCCGCACGCGCTCACCCTCGGGGCGAACCAGTCGGGCAAGTCGGTGTACCAGCGCAACCTGATCATGAACCTGGCCCGGTTGCCCGTGGCCCTGGTGGGGATCGACTGCAAGGGCGGGGTGGAGCAGATCCCGTACGCGTCCCGGCTGTCGGCCCTGGCGACCGACCGGGAGCAGGCGGCGGAGCTGCTGGACGCGCTGGTGGGGGAGATGGAGCACCGGTTCGCGGTGCTCAAGGAGTGCCAGCGCACGGCGCTGGACGCCCCGGACGAGGAGGTGGCCTCCGACATCTGGGGGCTGCCCGCGTACGTGCGGCCGGTGCCCGTCGTGGTGCTGGTCGACGAGGTCGCCGAACTGTTCCTCAGCACGACGAAGAAGGACGAGGAACGACGGGACCGCATGGTGGCGGACCTGATCCGGCTGGCGCAGCGGGCCCGCGCGGTCGGCATCTACCTGGAGATCTGCGGGCAGCGCTTCGGGGCGGAGCTCGGCAAGGGCGCCGCGACGCTGCGGTCCCAGCTCTCCGGTCGCGTCGTGCACCGCGTCAACAAGCAGACCGCCGAGGTGGGCCTGGGCGACATCTCGTCCGAGGCGATGGCCGCCGCGACCGCCATCGCCCCGGACCGGGTGGGGGTCGCGGTGGCGGGCGACGTCTCAGGGGGCTGGTCCCACATCCGCACCCCGCTGGTGTCGATCGCCGAGACCGCGGCCGTGTGCCGGGCCCACGCCCATCTGGTGCCCGACCTGCCGGCCCTGGACCGGTACCGCCCCTCCGCCGAGGGCGAGGAGGACGGACCGGCGGAGCCCGGGCCCTTCCCCCGGCCCCGCTCGGGCCCCGAGTGAGGACCGGTAGCCTCGCGGGGTCGTTCACCGGTGCGGAGGAGGGGATCGTGATGGCAGCAGCGGGATTTCCGCTGATCGAGCCGTACGCGACGGGGCTGCTCGACGTCGGGGACGGGCAGCGCGTCTACTGGGAGACCAGCGGCAATCCGGACGGCAAGCCGGTCCTGTGCGTGCACGGGGGTCCGGGCTCCGGGGGGAAGCGGGGCAGCAAGAAGACCTTCGATCCCGAGGCGTACCGGATCGTGCTGTTCGACCAGCGGGGGTGCGGGCAGAGCCTGCCGCACGCCTCGGACCCGGCGGTGTCGCTCGAGCACAACACGACCGAGCACCTGATCGCCGACATGGAGCGGCTGCGCGAGCACCTGGGCGTCGAGCGGTGGATGCTGTACGGCGGTTCGTGGGGCTCGACGCTGATCCTGGCGTACGCGCAGCGGTACCCGGCGCGGGTGTCGGAGATCGTGATCGTCGGGGTCACCACGACCCGGCGGGAGGAGATCGACTGGCTCTACCGCGGCGTGGCCCGGCTGGTGCCGGGGCCGTGGGAGGCGTTCCGGGACGGGGTGCCGCCCGGTGAACGGGACGGGAACCTGCCGGCCGCGTACGACCGGCTGCTGAACGGCCCGGACGCCGCGGCGCGGGAGAAGGCCGTACGCGACTGGGTCACCTGGGAGGACGCGGTCATCGCCCACGAGACCAACGGCAAGCCGGGGGCCTATGGTGACCGGCCGGACGACGACCTGGTCGCCTTCGTGCGGATCTGCGCGCACTACTTCGCCAACGGCGCCTGGCTGGAGGACGGGCAGCTGCTGCGGGACGCGCACCGGCTCGCCGGGATCCCGGGGGTGCTGATCCACGGGCGTCTTGACCTGGGCAGTCCGCTGACGACCGCGTGGGAGCTGGCGAAGGCGTGGCCCGACGCCGAGCTCCAGGTGATCGACGACTCCGGTCACACGGGCAGCCCCACCATGGGGGAGGCGGTCGTTGCGGCGGCGCGGCGCTTCGGCACGCGCTGACGCGGACGGTCACTCGCCGCGGGGCCGGTCACTTGCCGCGGGGACGGGGCGGGACGATGTCGAGCACGGCCATCATGCCCATGTCCTCGTGGTTGAGGATGTGGCAGTGCAGCACCGTCCGGCCGGTGAAGTCCGTGAAGGGGATGCGGATGACGACCCTGCCGCGGGCGGGCACGTTGACCGTGTCGAACCAGCGGTGGTCCGGGTCGCCGGCCTTCCCGTTGGTGCTCATCAGCTGGAACTGGTTGGTGTGGACGTGGAAGGAGTGCTCCTCGTCGCTGTCGTTGCGGACGGTCCACTCCTCGACGGTGCCGAGGACGGAGGTGAAGTCCACCCGGTCCGGCGCGTACGTGCGGCCGTTGACGTAGAACACGTCGCCCGCCGCGTTCTCGGTGAACACCACCGTCTTGCGGTCCGCGACCGTGGCGTGCGCCAAGTCCTCGTTGGGCGCGAAGTCCGTCGGGATCCGCGAAGGGGTCATGGGGGCGCCGCCGGTCACGACGGTGGCCAGGTCGGTGCGGGGGAACCGGTTGCCGGCCTTGCCGGTGTCGTAGGCGAGGGTCTCCAGCGTCGTGGTGCCGGGCCGGCTGCCGCCCTGCACCAGGACGTCGAACCGGGCGCCGGCGGCGACGACCAGCGTGTCCGCCGCGTAGACCCGGCGGACCGGGTAGCCGTCCTGCGCGATCACGTGGAAGCGGCTGCCCTTCAGGTGCAGGCGGTAGTAGATGTTGGCGCCGATGTTGGCCAGCCGCCACAGCTGGGTCTCGCCGGGGCGGAGGACGATCACCGGGTTCTGCTGCCCGTTGACGGTGCGGTTGGTGCGCGTCCCGATCTTCAGTTTGTGGGTCCTGATCGCGTCCCCGTGGATCTGGAAGTCCTTGAGCGCGACGACGTGCTCGGTGATCCCCCGCAGGGACGGGGGCAGGTACCGCCGCAGGCCGTCCACGAGGATGACGCCCGACTCCCCGCCCGCGACCTGGGCGGCGGACATCATGTCGGCGTGCGAGTGGTACCAGTAGGTGCCGGGCGTGATGGTGCGCGGCAGGCGGTAGGTGTAGTGGTGGCTCCGGCCGTACGTGATGGCGATGAAGATGTCGTCGGCGGGGCTGCGCGGTGAGACGTGGAGCCCGTGCACGTGGACGTTGGTGTCCTCGCGCACCCGGTTGGTCATGGTGAGGTCGATGCGGTCGCCGGGCCGTACGCGCAGCGTCGGCGGCATGTACCGCCCGTTGTAGGTGAGGGCGTACAGGCGGTGGTCGCCGACCCGGACCTTGCGGCGCTCGACGACGATGGCCGCCTTGAGGACGCCGTCGCGGCTGACCAGTTCCGGGGGGTCCTGCAGCCGTGGGCCGGGTCCCTCCGGGGGCGCCTGCCGGTCCTGCGGGGCGGGCCGGTCCGGGGCGTGGGGGTGCCCGGACGGGGTGTGCCCGGCGCAGCCGGCGAGCCAGGCGGCGGCGAGGAGCAGTGCGGCGACCAGCCGGGTGAGCGGGGTTCGGGCGCGGGACCGGGTCACGTCTCTCCCCTGGGTAAGCGGTGCGGCCGGGCGGGGACGTCCGGGCGCGGGGCGCGACGGGCAGCGGGGGTCCGTCAGCCGGAGCGTAGGAAGCGGACGGCCGCCTCCCGGCGCGCCACGCACCGGGGAGGTGCGGCATCCGCTCGAACGGCGCCGCGGTGGCCACCCGGGCGGCGGCGCCGGCGGGGAGGACCGGGTCGCCGAGGTTGGCCGAAAGTCGTGCCGTAACGATTCCGCGCCCACCGGGCCCGGGTTGTGGTGTCCGGGACGCGGCCGAGCGGGTCAGCGGCGGCGGTTGTGGAGGTTTGTCGACAGATCGTCACGCTTGCGAGCGAAAGGGATCAAGGTCCGGCTTGTCCGTCGTGGTGCTGGGCAACTCTGCTTGCGGCGACGTCGCAGAGCCTGCGGAGCGGTCGGCCGGCCGCACCGCGCACCTGGTATCCACTCCTCGGAGGGAAACACATGGCAAGCATCCGTACCGCCCGAGTCGTGTCCGCCCTGGCCGCGCTGCCGCTCGCTGCGGCGCTGTTCGCCGGCACGGCGGTGGCCGACAACGGCGCCGTGGCGGGTGGCACCTCCAACGCGACCGTGGTGAGCAACAGCGGCGGCAACGTGGGTCGCGACAACTTCGGGACGGTGACGACGACGCAGCAGGCGGCGACCGGGGCGGGGGCCTCGAACCAGAACAGCACGGCCAGCGTGGTGGGTTCGGCCTTCACCACCATCAACCAGCCGACGTTCAACATCCACTTCGGCCCCATGTGGTGAGCGGACCGGTCCGCCGCCGGGGCGGGCCGAGGGGCTGAAGGGTCGACTGCGCGACGGCAACCTCACTGCCGTCGCGCAGTCGCGTCCGGAATTGTCCACAGCCTGTGGACAACTCCTTCCGCCCAGGCGTCTTGACAGTGGCGCCGCTCCCTCGCCAATCTGACGATCAGTCAGAAACTGGGGGCGGTGGCGGCGACGATGACGACCGACGACCTGTACGAGCGGCTGGTGACGTACGAGGGGCGCCCCGCCGCCGTCGCGGGCGAGGGCAAGGACCCCGTGAACCGGCCCATGATCAGGCACTGGTGCGAGGCGCTGGGCCATCCCGTCCCGCAGGACGGCACGGCACCCGCCCCCATGCTCCAGGTGTGGACCATGCGCGGGCTCCCCGGGCCGGGGGACCCCGCCGGGGGCGGTTCCCGCGCCGGCGCCTACGACGAACTGCTCACGCTGCTCGACGAGGCCGGCTGCACCGCGGTCGTCGCCACCGACTGCGAGCAGGAATACCTGCGGCCGCTGCGTCCCGGCGAGCGGATCACCTTCGACGCGGTGATCGAGTCCGTGTCGCCGCGCAAGACCACCCGCCTCGGCAGCGGCCACTTCGTCACCACGCGCATGGACGTCCGGGCGGACGGCGAACTCGCCGGCCGCCACCGCTTCCGCATCCTCAAGTACGCCCCCGCGCGGGCGCCGGGCGAGGGGCCGCGACGGCCCCGTCCGGTCGTCAACCGGGACAACGCCGGGTACTGGGAGGGCGTCGGGCGGCACGAGTTGCTCATCCAACGCTGCTCCTCCTGCGGCACCCTGAGGCTGCCGTGGCTCCCCGGCTGCAACAGCTGCGGCTCCGACGCCTGGGACACGCTACCGGCCTGCGGGCGCGGCACCGTCTTCAGCCGCGTCGTCGTGCACCACCCGCCGTTCCCCGCCTTCGACCCGCCGTACGCGGTCGCCCTGGTCGAACTGGCCGAAGGGGTCCGCCTGCTCGGCGGCGTGGTCGGCGTGCCGTACGGGAAGGTGCGCATCGGCCTGCCGGTGACGCTCGAGTTCCGGCAGGCCGACGGGGAGCCGGCCGTGCCCGTCTTCCGCGCGGAGGTGTGAGATGACCGGACCGGGGGCGCGGGCGGGCGACGTCCTGCCGGAGCTGCGGATCCCCGTCACACGGACGCTGGTCGTCGCCGGGGCGATCGCCACCCGCGACTTCCAGGACGTGCACCACGACCCCGACGCGGCACGGGCCAAGGGCTCGCCGGACGTCTTCCTGAACATCCTCACCACGGGCGGGCTCGTCGGCCGGTACCTCGCCGGGCACTTCGGCCCCTCGGCGGTGCTCCGCTCACTGCGCGTACGGCTGGGCGCACCGGCGCACCCCGGCGACGAGCTGGTGTTCACCGGGAGCGTCACGGCGGTGCGCGGCACGGAGGCGACCGTCGAGGTCATCGGCGCGGTCGGGCGGGGGCGGCACGTCACGGGCACCGCGGTGCTGGAGGTGGGGGGCGGATGAGCGTGCGCCGGCGCGACGGCCTGGGCGGACGGGCCGCGATCGCGGGGATCGGCGCGACGGAGTTCTCCAAGGACTCCGGGCGCAGCGAACTGAAGCTCGCCGTGGAGGCCGTGCGCGCGGCGGTCGAGGACGCCGGGCTGACGCCGGACGACGTCGACGGCATGGTCACCTTCACGATGGACACCAGCCCGGAGATCACCGTCGCCCAGGCGGCCGGCATCGGCGAACTCGGCTTCTTCTCCCGGATCCACTACGGGGGCGGGGCCGCCTGCGCCACCGTGCAGCAGGCCGCGATGGCCGTCGCGACCGGCGTCGCGGACGTCGTCGTCTGCTACCGGGCCTTCAACGAGCGCTCGGGCCGCCGCTTCGGCTCCGGCGTCCAGCAGCGCGAACCCTCGGCGGAGGGCGCGGCGCTCGGCGTCAACCTGCCGTCCGGGCTGCTCACCCCCGCGTCCTGGGTCGCCATGTCGGCACAGCGCTATCTCCACACGTACGGGCTCGAACCGGAGGTTTTCGGCCATGTCGCCGTCGCCGGGCGCCGGCACGCCGCGACCAATCCGGCCGCGTACTTCCACCGCCGGCCCATCACCCTGGCCGACCACGCCGCGTCACGGTGGATCGTCGAGCCGCTGCGCCTGCTCGACTGCTGCCAGGAGACCGACGGCGGCCAGGCCCTGGTCGTCACCTCCGCCGAGCGCGCCCGCGACCTGCGGCACCCGCCTGCGGTGATCAGGGCGGCCGCCCAGGGCGCGGGGCGCGGCCAGGAGCAGATGACCGGCTACTACCGGCCGGACCAGGACCTGTGCGGGCTCCCGGAGTCGGCGGTCGTGGCCCGCCAGTTGTGGCGGACCTCCGGCCTCGGGCCGCAGGACGTCGACACCGCCGTGCTCTACGACCACTTCACCCCCTTCGTCCTGATGCAGCTGGAGGAGTACGGATTCTGCGGGCGCGGCGAGGCGGCCGCCTTCGCCGCCGACGGAGGTCTGGAACGGGACGGGAGGCTGCCCGTCAACACCCACGGCGGACAGCTCGGCGAGGCATACCTGCACGGAATGAACGGCATCGCCGAGGCGGTGCGGCAACTACGCGGCACCAGCGTCAACCAGGTCCCCGGCGCAGCCCACGTCCTCGTCACGGCCGGTACGGGGGTGCCGACCTCGGGACTGCTGCTGGGCGCGGCGGACTGAGCCGGCCCCGGCACCGGCGGCCCATCCGGGGCCGGGCGTTGCTGCGTACGGCTGACAGCGGGGCGTGGCTGCCCCGTTCGCGGGCGGCCGCCTGCGTTCACTCGACCCATGCGCGAACACAAGCCGATCATCCGACACGGGGCGATCGTGGCGATGGTGCTGGCCTGCCTCCTGGCCGGTCCCACCGCGGCCGAGGCCGTCGTGCCGCGTCCCGCCGCGCCGGTCGCCAAGCCGGCCTCGGTGACGGCTTCCACGCCGGGCGCGGTCCGTACGTACCGGCCGGCCCGGTCCGCCCGGGCGCCCGGTGACGGCGGTGACGACGACCCGTACGGCTTCGCCGACACGGGCCTCCTCGACGGCCTGGACCTCCCCTACGGCCTCGGCGGTGAGGAACGCGCCCCGTCCGGGGGCGGCCCGACCCGCGTCTACCGCGGCTACGGCTTCGACACCTGCCGCACGCCGCCGCTGTCCACGATGCGGGCCTGGCTGCGCTCCAAGTACCGCGCCATCGGCGTCTACTACGGCGGCCGCGCCCGTGCCTGCAGCACCCAGCGGCACCTCAACCGCACATGGGTGCGCTCGGTGCACCGCATGGGCTGGCGCATCCTGCCGATCTACGTCGGCTCGCAGTCGCCCTGCGTACGCGGCAGACACCTGCGCAACCACCGGATGAGCACCGACGACCCCTGGGACCAAGGCGCGAGCGAGGGCTGGGACGCCGTGCGCAGGGCCGCCGCACTCGGCTTAGAGGAGGGCAGCGCGCTCTACCTCGACATGGAGGCGTACAACGTCAAGCGGTCCCGCTGCGCCGACCAGACCCTCGACTTCATCCGGGCCTGGGACCGCGAGGTCGACGACGCCGGCTACCTGCCGGGCCTCTACAGCAGTTCGGAGTCCGGCATCCGGCACGTCGAGCGGGCCCGCCGGGAGGGGTACGACGACCTGCCGCGCGCCGTCTGGTTCGCCCGCTGGCAGGGCAAGCCCGCGGTGCGCAGCGAACCGGTCCTCGGCCGGGACGCCTGGCATCCGCACGGGCGCATCCACCAGTACTCGGGCAGCGTGCGCGAGAAGCACGGCGGCCGGCGCCTGGCGATCGACCGCAACCGGCTGGACGGGCCGGTGGCCGTCGTCGGATGACGCGGCGGGCGGCCGCGAGGACGCCGCCCCTGCGGGGCGACCCGTAGGGGCGGCGGGCGCGGCCTCAGCCCTCCGGAGGTGGGGCGGGCCCCCGCCCTACGACTTCAGGGTGACCCCGCTTCGGCACCTGCGGCGGATCCCCCGCACCCGGACCGGCTCCTAGCGTGGAGCCATGACGACGCCCGTGTGCACCAGCGCCTCGCAGGCCCAGTTCACCCGCTACGTCCGGGCCAAGGGCCCGGCGCTGCTGCGGACCGCGCGCTCGCTCACCGCCAACCCCTGCGACGCCGAGGACCTGCTGCAGACCGCCCTGACCAAGACCTACCTGGCGTGGGACCGGATAGACGACCACCGGGCGCTGGACGGTTACGTGCGCCGCACGCTGGTCAACACCCGCACCTCGCAGTGGCGCAGGCGCCGCGTCGAGGAGTACGCCACCGACGAGCTCCCCGAGCCGCACGGCCACGCCGTGACCGGCCCCGACGAGGCCGAGCGGCAGGCCCAGCGCGACGCGTTGCTGCGCGCGATCGCCCGGCTGCCGGCCCGCCAGCGGGCGATGGTCGTCCTCAGGTACTACGAGGACATGAGCGAGGTGCAGACCGCCGAGGCGCTCGGGGTGTCGGTCGGCACGGTCAAGAGCGCGGTGTCGCGCGCCCTGGGCAAACTCCGCGAGGACCCCGAATTGCGCCTGGGGTAGTGACATACCGCTCGGTATGCCAGCAGAATCTCAGCACCCACCCACCCACGCGTAGCCGCTTCAACGAGGAGGCGCCCGGTGCTGAGCACAATGCAGGATGTTCCCCTGCTGGTGTCACGGATCCTGACCCACGGCTCGACCGTGCACGGCCGGTCGCAGGTCACGACCTGGACCGGCGAAGGCGAGCCGCAGCGCCGCTCGTTCGCCGAGATCGGGGCCCGCGCCGCCCGCCTCGCGCACGCGCTGCGCGACGAGCTCGGCGTCGAACGCGACGACCGCGTCGCGACCCTGATGTGGAACAACGCGGAGCACGTCGAGGCGTACTTCGCGATCCCCTCCATGGGCGCGATCCTCCACACGCTCAACCTCCGGCTCCCCGCCGAGCAGCTGGTCTTCATCGCCAACCACGCCGCCGACCGCGTGGTCCTGGTCAACGGCACCTTGATACCGCTGCTGGCACCGCTGCTGCCGGCCATGGAGTCGGTCGAGCACGTGGTCGTCGTCGGCCCCGGCGACACCTCGCCGCTGGAGGGCTGCCGTCCCGCCCTGCACACGTACGAGTCCCTCATCCAGGGCCGCCCGGACCGCTACGACTGGCCCGAGCTGGACGAGCGTTCCGCGGCCGCCATGTGCTACACCTCCGGCACCACCGGCGACCCCAAGGGCGTGCTCTTCTCGCACCGTTCGATCTACCTGCACTCGCTGCAGGTCAACATGGCCGAGTCGATGGGCCTGACCGACGCCGACACCACCCTGGTCGTCGTGCCCCAGTTCCACGTCAACGCCTGGGGCCTGCCGCACGCCACCTTCATGACCGGCATCAACATGCTAATGCCGGACCGCTTCCTGCAGCCCGGCCCGCTCGCCGAGATGATCGAGGGCGAGCGTCCCACGCACGCCGCCGCCGTCCCCACCATCTGGCAGGGCCTGCTCGCCGAACTCGCCGCCAAGCCCCGCGACATCGGCAGCATGCGGCACGTCACCATCGGCGGCTCCGCCTGCCCGCCCTCCCTGATGGAGGCGTACGACAAGCTCGGCGTCCGCCTCCTCCACGCGTGGGGCATGACCGAGACCTCCCCGCTGGGCACCATGGCCCACCCGCCGGCCGGCCTCACCGAGGAGGAGGAGTGGCCGTACCGGATCACCCAGGGCCGCTTCCCCGCCTCCGTGGAGGCCCGGCTGGTCGGCCCGTCCGGCGAGGTGCTGCCCTGGGACGGCGAGTCCGCGGGCGAACTGGAGGTCCGCGGGCCGTGGATCGCCGCGGCCTACTACGGCGGCGCCGACGCCGAAGCGCTCCTCCCCGAGGACAAGTTCAGCCCCGACGGCTGGCTGCGCACCGGCGATGTCGGCACCATCACCCACGACGGCTACCTGACGCTGACCGACCGGGCCAAGGACGTCATCAAGTCGGGCGGTGAGTGGATCTCCTCGGTCGAGCTGGAGAACGCCATCATGGCCCATCCGGCCGTCGCCGAGGCCGCGGTGGTGGCCGTACCCGACGAGCGCTGGGGCGAGCGGCCGCTCGCCACGGTCGTCCTCAAGGACGGCACCACGGTCGGCTACGAGGAACTGCGCGCCTTCCTCGGCGAGAGCGTCGCCCGCTGGCAGCTGCCCGAGCGCTGGGCCGTCATCCCGGCGGTGCCGAAGACCTCGGTCGGCAAGTTCGACAAGAAGGTGATCCGCCGCCAGTACGCAGCGGGGGAGCTGGACGTCACCAAGCTCGTCTGACGACACGCCACGCGTACGCCGGGCCCCGGGGGCCCGGCGTACGTCGTGCGGTGGGCCCTCAGGAGCCGATCTTGCCCAGCATGTCGACGATGCGCCCCTGGACGTCCGTGCTGGTCGACCGCTCCGCGAGGAAGAGGACCGTCTCGCCGGACGCCAGCCGTGGCAGCTCCGCCGGGTCGATGTCCACCGCGGTGTAGACGACCATCGGCGTGCGTTCCAGCCTGCCGTTCGCCCGCAGCCAGTCGATGATGCCCTGGCGCCTGCGGCGGATGAGCATCAGGTCCATCACCACGAGGTTGGGGTGCATCTGCGCGGCGAGCGTCATCGCGTCCGCCTCGGACTGGGCGTGCGCGACGTGCATCCCGCGCCGTTCCAGCGTGGCGGTGAAGGCCTGGGCGATCGGCGTGTGGGCCTCGATCAGCAGCACCCGCGGCGGGTGCTGCTCGCTGTCGCGCGGGGCCAGTGCCTTGAGGAGCACGGCGGGATCGGCTCCGTACGCGGCCTCGCGGGTGGCCTGGCCGAGGCCGGCCGTGACGAGGACGGGCACCTCGGCCTGCGCCGCCGCCTGGCGCAGCGACTGCAGCGCGGTACGTGTGATGGGCCCGGTCAGCGGGTCCACGAAGAGCGCGGCGGGCGGATCGGAGACCTGGGCGTCGACCTCCTCGCGCGAGCGGACGATGACCGGGCGGTAGCCGCGGTCCGTCAGCGCCTGGCGGGTGGAGGCGTCCGGCTCCGGCCAGACCAGTAGCCGGCGCGGCTCGTCCAGCACGGCCCCGGGCTCGGGGCCGGTCTCCTCCGTGACGTCGACGGCGCCGTTGGGGCCGTCGAGCGGCTCGGGACCCTCGCTGGCCTCCGTGGGAGCGCCTATGGCGTACGCCCGGCCGGGGGTCTCCGTGCCGTTCACGGCCGCGGGTGCCACGGCCTTGGGCGCCTCGGGCTCCGCGGGGGTGGCGAGCTTGCGGCGGCGCCCGGAGCCGCTCGACGGCTGGGCGACCTGCTCGTTGATCTGCTGGGCGAAGGCGACGCCCTGGCCGAGGGTGCGCACGCTGATGGCCCGGCCCTGCGTACCGCCGTCGCTCGGCATGGGCGACGGCACGGACGACGGCTGGGGCTGCGCGGGCGCGGGTGCGGGTGCCTGGGGCGGGACCATGGGCTGCGGCTGCGGCGGCACCACGGGCTGTGGCTCCGGAGTGCGCTGCGTCTGCTCGGGGATCATCGGCGGCTCGACGGCCGGCGGTTCCGGCAGCGGCGCCGGGGCGGGCGGGGGAAGCCGCCGCGGGTCGACGATCGCCGACGGGCGCGGGGTGCTCTCCACGATGCCGCGCGGGCGCCGGGCCGAGCCCTGGGCCTCCGGCCACTCGGTCGCCGGGGTGGCCGGGACCGAAGGGGCGGCCGGCAGCGCGGGGAGCTCCGGCGTCGCCCGGGCCTCCGTGGTGGGGGCCCGTCGCGCACGGCGGCCGTTGCCCGGCGCGTCCTGCTCCGGCGTGGGGGCCGCCGGCAGCGCGGGCACCAGGCCCGGCTGCGGCTCCTGCGGGGCGCCACGTCGGGCTCGCCGGCCGGTGGGCTGCTCCTGTGCCGGGGCGGGTGCCGGAGGGAGGGCGGCCTGCGGCTGGGGCTGCGGTTGCGGCGGGGTCTGCTGCTCCTCGGGACGCCGCAGGGCACGGCGCCGCCCGGTGGGGGTCGGTGCGTCGGTGGTCGGCGCGGCGGGCAGCGCGAGCGCGGCACCGGGGGCCGGCACCGGGGTCGCCACGGGCGCGGCGGGCCGGGGCGGCTGCGGGGCCGGGACCGGCGCCTGCGGCAGGGCGGCCGGGGCGGTACCGCGCACCGGCTCGGCCGGCACCGGCATGACGGTCGTCTCCGACTCCCGCCGGGGCTCCTTGACCGCCGTCCTCGCCCCGCCCTTGCCGACCGGCACCTCCATCACGTACGCGCTGCCCTGCCCGGGCACCTCGTGCGTCTGGAGCACGCCGCCGTGCTTCTCGACGATGCCGCGCGCGATCGGCAGGTGCACCGGGTTGTCGCCCGCGTGCGGGCCGCGCACCTCGATGCGGACGGAGTCGCCGCGCTGCGCCGCCGCCACCACGATCGTGGAGTCGACGCCGCCGACCACGACCGGCACGTTGCCGGCCGCGTCGACACCCGCCACGTCCGCGATCAGGTGGGACAGCGCCTGGGACATCCGCTCGGCGTCGACGGTCGCCTCGATCGGCGGCGCGTGCACCGCGTACTGCGCCCGCCCGGGACCGATCAGCTCGACCGCCGCCTCGACGCCGGACGCCACGACCTTGTCCATCGAGGTCGTCTCGCGCTGCAGCTTCTCCTCGCCCCGGTCGAGCCGCTGGAAGGAGAGCACGCTGTCGATGAGCGTGGTGATCCGCGCGTAGCCCGCGGTGAGGTGGTGCAGGATCTGGTTGGCCTCCGGCCACAGCTGCCCGGCCGGGTCGTTGGCGAGCCCGGCCAGCTCGGCCCGCAGTTCGTCCAGCGGCCCGCGCAGGGCGTCGCCGAGCAGCGACTGCAGTTGCGCGTTGCGGGCGGCGAGCGCGTCGAAGCGCGTGCGGTCGGTGAAGGTCATCACCGCGCCGACCAGCTGGTCGCCCTCCCGTACCGGCGCCGTGATCAGGTCGACCGGCACCGAGCGCCCGTCCTTGCGCCACAGCACCTGGCCGCGGACCCGGTGCTTCAGCCCGGAGCGCAGCGTCTCGGAGAGCGGCGTCTCCTCGGCCGGCAGCGGGCTCCCGTCCGGACGGGAGTGGTGCACCAGCGGGTGCAGCTCCTGCCCGCCGAGGTCGGTGGCCCGGAAGCCCAGGATCTGCGCCGCCGAGGGGTTGACCAGGACGATCTTGCCGTCGGTGTCGACGCCGACCACGCCCTCGCTGGCGGCGCGCAGGATCATCTCGGTCTGGCGCTGCTGGCGGGCGAGTTCGGCCTCGGTGTCCAGCGTCCCGGTCAGGTCGCGGACGACCAGCATCAGCAGCTCGTCGCCGGTGTAGCTGTAGGTCTCGGCGAAGGGTGTGCGGGCGTCGTCGAGGTTCGCGCTCGTGACCTCCACCGGAATTTCACTGCCGTCGGTCCGCCGGGCGACCATCCGGGTCGGCTTGGTGCGGCCCACGTCGTCGTCGGGGCGGCGCATCGAACCCGGGATGCGACGCGCGTCGAACGCCGGCAGGAGGTCGAGCAGCCCGCGGCCCACGAGGGCCGTGCCCGGCGACTCGAAGGTCTCCAGGGCGATGGAATTGGCGTTGACGACGGTCCCGTTGGCGTTCACCAGCAGCAGCGCGTCGGGGAGCGCGTCGAGTATTGCCGCGAGGCGAGCAGCGCCTCGGGATGGCCTGCTGCTCACGAGACGCGTCCTCCCTGAAAACCGCACTTGCTGCCGCGCCACCACCCGCGAAGGGGGCATCCACCGGTGGTGGCCATCTTGCCGCCGACCGGGGGGCATGTCACTAGAGCGAGTGTACGGGCAGAGGTTGGCGGCGAGGCTCCGGATGCCCATGTCCCTTACGCGTGAGTAGTGTTCGTGGCCGAGCCGTGCGGATGTGGTGTCGGTCACCTCCGCAGGTCACGCCCCCGGGCCACCGGACCCGTCGTGGACGGCGGGTGCGGGCAGCACCGGGGCCATCCGCCGCCAGCGGGCCGTCTCGCAGCCGTTGCTGCGGTCGTAGCGGGCGTCCACGGGCCGGCCGCGCCAGCTGCCCCGCACCGTCGCCCGCTGCGGGCCGCCGTAGATCATCGTGCACATCGTGCCCTCGGGCTCGGGCCCCACCGGCCCGCCCAGCCGGTCCAGGAGCGCGCACGCCTCCGTCGCGTCCGGGTGCGTCCCGCCCGCGGGGTCGCAGCGCAGGTCGTACTCGGACAGGTGCCCGCCCCCGTCGTCCACGGTCACCCGCAGCACGTCGGGCGACTCCCCCGCCCCCGGAGGGCAGGCCAGGGCCGGTGCGGCCACCGTCAGCGGCAGGCCGAGCGCGAGCGCGGCGGTCATGGGTACACGAGCCAATCGCATGCTCCGTCCCTACCTCCCCGGCACCGTCCGCGCCCGTCAATCCACCCGATCGTGGGCGCGCCGCCCCGGCGCCCGCCGCAACGCCTTTGCCCTGGCCGCGCACGGCCGAGTAATCTGGTCAGCGATTGGTCCCAGCCCGGTGGGCTGTGCCATCATCTGCACACACCCGCTCGCGCGGGTACGTGAGGAGGCGTCGCCTAGTCCGGTCTATGGCGCCGCACTGCTAATGCGGTTTGGGCTTTACCGTCCATCGAGGGTTCAAATCCCTCCGCCTCCGCCTCACAGAAGCCCCGGCCACCCGGCCGGGGCTTCTGCCGTTCCCGGCACCCCTGCTGGACCCCGGATTCGGCGTTTCAGCAGGTCAGAGCGGGTGCGGCTAATGGATTTCACCTCACGGCGCGGGTCATGTAATGTTGTTCCCGCAACGCCGACCGGCAAGAAAACGCCGGGAAGCACAAGCACTCGTAGCTCAACGGATAGAGCATCTGACTACGGATCAGAAGGTTGCAGGTTCGAATCCTGCCGAGTGCACAGCAGGCCAGAGGCCCCCGGAGATGATCCGGGGGCCTCTCGCGTTGGGGCGTACAGCAGCGAAGTACAGCAACCGCGTCAGTCGCCGCCCATGGCGTTGGAAAGCTTGCCGAGGGCCGTCCGCACTTCCTCATCGCTTGCCGCGGCGTAGACCTCCATCGTCATCGCGATCTGCGAGTGCCTCAGGATGCGCTGAGCCACCGTGGGATGGACCCCGAGGGCGACCAGGAGCGAGCTGCACGTGTGCCGGGTGTTCCGCAGTGGGATTGCCCGGAGGCCGGCGCGGCGAACGCGCAGGGCGAACATCCGGGTCAGGTTGCCCGGCTCGATCGGGGTTCCGTGCTTCGTGGTGAAGATCGGCCCACGGCTGTCCTGCCAGAGCTCCCCAGCAGCCTTCCGGTCCCCGAGCTGCTGTGCGCGGCGCATCCGGAGCGCGTTGCGGCAGAGTTCGGGCAAGGGGAGGAAGTCGTCGGAGTCCTCGGTCTTGGTCTCCCGGTGCAGGATCTGGCGGCCGGCCCGCTGGATCTGGTGATCGACGTAGAGCTCACCCGCCTCGAAGTCCACAGACGACCACGTCAGCCCCAGGACCTCGCCACGGCGCAGCCCGAGGGACAGGACGAGCACCCAGGCCGCGAAGAGGTGGTCATCGCGAGCCGCGGCGTCGGTGAGGAATCGGCCTGCCTCGGCGACGGACCACGGTTTGATCTTCTGGCGCCGGGGCTTGGGCACCTTCACCAAGGAGGCGACGTTCTTGCTGATCTCCTCCTCTGCCATGGCATGCGTCAGAGCGGCCCGGAGAGCGTCGCGAGCTGCCTGGATCACCCGGCGGGACGGGTAGGCCCCGCAGCAATCGCCAACCGCGCAGCAACGGCGCTGGCTCGGCTTCCGCTTGGCGTCCTTGCCCTGCGCACAGCACTGGCAGACGGTCGCCAGCCTGGTCAGCCACTCGCGGACGTCCCGCACGGTCAGCTTGTCGAGCCGTTTCGACCCGAGGTGGGGAGCGATGTACAGCCGGACCGCGCCCTCGTACGAGACGTACGACAGCGGGGCGAGGTGGGGCCGCACGATCGACTCAAGCCAGTACGCGAGGAAGGCGGCCACGGTGCGGTGCCGAGTGGCCACCGGGCCCTTCTTCGCCTCGGTGTGAAGGTTGATCCACTTGTCGTGAACCTCGTCCCGAGTCTTGCCGTAGACGTACTCAATGATGTCGGGGACCGTGACGATCCCCTTTGGCAACCGGAGCACTGGAAGGTGGAGTTGCAGCTCATTTTCGGCGAGGACCCGGCATGGGCTGATCTTGACAACTTGGGACATCAGGACACCGGGCTCGACTATGAAGAGATCGGCGTTCCGAGGACTGCCGCGCTCAGAGAGATGCGTCGCTTCATCGAGTCGTACCCCCAGCTGGCCGCTATGTGGCGGGCCGAACCGACTCGCAGCGAATTGAGCCTCGAACGAGCGGGGTAGCTACCGCGCCCGGTACAGCGGCCCGGTACCGCATCTCAGTAACCGTCCCCGTCCGGCTAGAGCTACCTATCGGAAGGTGCGGTGCGACGGAGGGCCTGCATTCCCGGGCCGTCTCTGGGCCGTCCGACGGTAGCCGACGACGACAGATGACGACAGTCGCCGACGCTCCTTCCCCTGCTCAAGGGCGCTGCTCCGAACACCGTCGCAGGTGCCATCCCCCGGACGGAAGTAGAGGAAGTTCAGAGCCTTCTCAAGGAGGAACGGCCCCTGACATGTACAGATGGGCAGACCAGGGGCCGTCGGAGTCCTACTGGGCCTCGTGTGGGCCGTGATCTTCCTGAGCCATGCGCTGAAACACGGTATCGATGGCTCGACGGGCACGCTCTTAGCTGTCGGGCATCAAGTGGGCGTACACCCGCAGCGTCATCGCCGGGTCGACATGCGCAGGTCAACGGACTGCCCGACGCGCCGGAAGCTTACAGGGCCGTGATCACTCGCCCCAAAGCAGCTTCCGGTCAAAGCCGTTCCGCCGACCTTTCGCGTCAGCAACCCACCGCCCCTGGGTCACGAATGAGCAAAGCTTTAGGTGAATGATTTCTGGCTAGACGCGGTCCTGGAAGACGGTGTACCAGGGGTATGTCCCCACCACGGCGCCGTCGGCCGTCACGGCCTCCAGCGTGTAGAAGTATGTGTTCCCCTTCGTCGCCGTGGCGTCCTCCCACGTCCGGGCGTCCGCTCGGAGCAGTCCGTCGTGCTGGGGCTCGTACGCCTTGGTCGCCGGGTTCCACCGGCTCACGCGGTAGCCGGTGACCGTGGCGCAGCGGGCCGTGTCGGTGCACTGCCAGTCGACGGACGGACGAGTGGCCGTCCGGTTGTGGCCCAGGCTGCCGAGGCTCCAGTCCCGGGTGACGGTCACGGACGGCCGGACGTCGAGCTCGGTGGCCTCGACCACGGTGACCTTCGGGTCGCTCGGGTGCAGCGTGTTGCCCCAGTGGTCCTTGGCCATCACCGCGTACACGTGCGTCTCGCCGTCCGGCAGGTTGCCGCAGAGGATCGCGAGCCAGTTGCTCGTGCCGTCCGAGCAGGTGTCGGGGCCGAGCCACTTGACCGTGCCGTCGGCCTGCCGGACGCCCTTCCACACCACGTACTCGTCGATGTCGTCCTCGGGCGAGGCGGCCCAGCTCACCAGCATGCCGTCGTTGCGCGGGGTGACCTTCACGCCGGTGACCGGGCCGGGCGCCACGGTGTCGCCGGTGCGGACGACGACCGGCGCGGAGTACGCCGACTCGTTGCCGTACGGGTCCACCGCCGTGACGGCGTACGTCACGTACGTGTTCGCGGGCATGTCCACGTCGTAGCAGTTGCCGCCGTTGCTCGCCTCGTCGCTCTCCTCCGCGACGCAGGTCACCTGGGTGCGCGCGGTCGGGTCGAACGTCTTGCCGGGCGAGCGGTACACGCGGTAGTGCCCGCCGTTGTCCCAGTCCTCGTGGAAACCGTCGGGCTGGCTCCAGTGCACATTGGTGTAGCCGGGACGGGCGCCGGCGGTGACGCCGGTCGGGGACTTCGGTGGCATCCGGTCGACGCCGTCGCTGGTGACCGTCGCGTACGCCCCCGGGTTGCCGGCTGCGTCGAGGGCCCGGACCCGGTAGTACGTGTTCGTGTTCACAACGCCGCTGGTCCGGTACGACGTCGCGGTCGTCGTACCGCGCAGCTCGAACGGTCCGGCAGCCGCGGACGAGGTGTACACCTCGTACTTCGCCGTGTCGGCGACTCCCTGCCAGTTCAGGGTGTCCCACCACCCGTCGCCCGTGGCGACCGTGAGTCCGGTGGGGGCGGCCGGCCCGGTGCGGTCGACGGTCGTCGCCGTCACGTCCGGGCTGCCGGCGGACTCGCGGCCGGCCTTGTCGACGGCGCGGACCTCGTACAGGAAGGTCTGGCCGGTCGCGGGCGGAGCGTCGACGAAGGACCGGGTGGTCAGCAGGTACGTCCCGCTGACCTTGGCCCAACTGGTGGCGCTCAGCCGGCGGTACACGCGGTACCCGGCGAGGTCCATCTCTTTGTTGGCGGTCCAGCGCAGGGTGGTCTTGGCCGTCGCCCGGTCGTACGCGGCGGTGAGGCCGGTCGGGGCGAGCGGCTTGACCGTGTCGACGGCGGCCTCGGTGCGCGGGGTGTACGTGAAGGCGGCGTTGGCGACGCCGGTCCATGCGACGTAGTCCACGCGGAGCGTGTGCTTGCCGGCTGGGATGGTCAGGTCGATGGTCTTGCGGGCGGTGGTGGAAACGTTCTTCCACAGGTCGATCTTCCGCACACCGTCGACGTAGACGCGCATGCCGTCCTGCGTGGCGGCGGAGAGCCGGAAGGGGCCACCGGAGCCGAAGTCCCGGGTGAGGGACCAGCGGACGGAGAAGTTGTCCTTGGGCAGAGTAACGCCGGCCGGGTCGCCGGACCCGTAGTTCTCGCTGATGGCGGTGTCGCAGACGGTTAGCTTCGGCGTGCCACTGAAGGTGGAGTTGCCGAAGTACTGCGCCCTCCAGACGGGAGAGGTGCAGGTGACCGCCGCGGAGGCGGGGGCGGCAGTGATCAGCCCGCCGGTGGTGGCGAGCGCCGCCGTCGCGGCCAGCGCGGACAGCCGGGTACGAGTCATCACAGAGAGTGGGCCCCTTCTGGACCAAGGGAAAGCCCGTGAAACGGGCGACGCCTGTGTGACTCATGAGGCGGGGTCAGGGTTGCTCCTCCCGCTCACCATTTTTCACGGACGTTCGCCTCACACCGGCCGTACCGGTGGACGTCAATGGAAAGCGCTGACCTGACGAGATGCCGGGCAGGCAACAGGCCTCCGGAGCCGCTGCTGTACAGCAGCGAAGTACAGCAACCGCACCAACCGGCCTTGTCGGGTAGCGTCTTCCCAGGGCCGAAGCACGACCGGTATGACCTTCGCTGACCGATCTCTGCAGAGCTACGGATCAGAAGGTTGCAGGTTCGAATCCTGCCGAGTGCACAGCAGGCGAGAGGCCCCCGGGATCACCCGGGGGCCTCTCGCGTTGGGGGGTCGTTGCGGCGGCTAGGGTGTGCGCAGTCAGGACCGAGCACACACAAGGAGGGGTGGTCACGATGGCGGACATCGAGGCGGCCAAGAAGGCGTTCACGCGATTCGACGTCGATGGGGACGGGCTCATCACGGCGGGCGAGTACAAGAGCGTGATGGCGCAGCTCGGGGACTTCAACGTGACCGAGACCGTGGCGCAGAGCGTCATCAGGGCCGTCGACGCCAACGGCGACGGCAAGATCTCGTGGGACGAGTTCTGGGCGGCCCAGCAGGCCTGACGCCGGGCCGGGGGTTCAGGTCTCCTCGAGGAGGAGCTGGGGGACCTCGGTCGCGCCGCAGAGCCGCAGGGTGCGCGCGTGCAGTCGTGGGCAGTGGATGGTGACGCGGTCGGCGGGGCCGAGGGACGCCACGTGGCGGATCAGGACGGATGCGCAGCGGGCGTCGAGGAAGGCGAGCCGGGTGAGGTCGACCCGGTACGGCGGGCCGGAGGGCGCCGCGAAGGCGTGACGGACGGCCAGTTCGAAGTCGTTGCGGGTGGCGAGGTCCGCGTCGCCGCGGAGGGCGAGGGTGTCGCCGGAGCGCTCCGCGCGCAGTGATCCGTGGCGGGGGCGTACGCAGACCGGGTGGGCCGCCCTGACCCGGTCGAGGAGCGAGGCGGCGAAGCGCCGCTGGTCGTACTCGCAGATGGTGGTGAGGCCGAGGCCCGCGAGGATCGGGGTCATGGCGGTCTCGTGGCCGAGCAGGCGGTCGCGGTCCAGGCGGGGGCCGAGGGCCCAGGACATGTCGCCGGCCACGCGGAGGCCGGAGAAGCCGTGGCAGTGGGCGGTGTTCGTGAGCGCGGTCCAGGCGGCGGCGCCGTCGTAGCCGGGGACCTCGGGGGTGATGACGAGGGCGCTGTGGCGGACCGCGTCGGCGGCGCGGATCCCGTGGGCGCTGAGGCGGGTGACGGCCTCGGCCGGGGGCGTACCGGGATCGGTGAAGAGCAGGACGCGTTCGCCGCGGGCCAGGCCGATCGCGGTGAAGGCGGCGCGGATCTCCCAGCGGTCGTCCTCGTCCTGGAAGCCGAGGCAGGCGTGGTCGCCGGACGCCATGCGGTCGACCGAGACAGTACGAGGCACGGTGCCGCTGTCCATGGGGCCGAACATACGCCCGGCCCCGTGGAGCGGCCGGGCGCTGAACGCCTTTGAGCGGAGGGTTCCGTTCCTGTCGGTGGCCTGTCCCCGATTGCCTGCGGGCGGACCTTCAGTGACCGGTGGGCTTCAGCGCCGCGGCCAGCCGGCGCCACTGCTCGCGCGGCAGTCCGGACCGGTCCTCGCCCGAGGCCAGCACCTGGACGGCGACGTGGTCGGCGCCCGCGTCGAGGAAGGCGTCGATCCGCTGCCGGACCCGCTCCTCGTCGCCCCAGCCGAAGAGCGCGTCGACCAGGCGGTCGCTGCCCCCGTCGGCGAGGTCGTCCTCGGTGAAGCCCAGGCGCAGCCAGTTGCCGGTGTAGTTGGGGAGCGTCAGGTAGAACGCCAGCATCTCCCGGGCGGTCTCGCGGGCCCGTGCCGGGTCGGTCTCCAGGACGACCGTGAACTCCGGTGCCAGCAGCGGCCCCTCGCCCAGCGTGGCGCGCGCCTGAGCGGTGTGCTCGACGGTGACCAGGTAGGGGTGGGCGCCCGCCGAGCGGTCGCGCGCGAGCTCCAGCATCCGCGGGCCGAGCGCGGCGAGCACCCGCTTCCCGGCCGGCGCCCCGGCGGCGTCCAGTTCGTCGAGATAGCGGGTCATCGCGGCGTACGGGTGCTTGTACTGCTCGGCGAGGCGGGCGTGGCTGACGCCCAGCCCGAGCAGGAAGCGCCCGGGGTGGGCGGCCTCGATGCCCGCCTGGCGGGCGGCGGTGTCCTCGGCCCCGTACTGCCAGATGCTGAGGATGCCGGTCGCGACGGTGATGGAGGAGGTGGCCTCGATCAGCGGCACCGCGTGCTCGACGCCGCTGCTGCCGCCGAGCCACAGGGCCCCGTAGCCCAGCTCCTCCAGTTCGGCCGCGGTCTCGGCGAGTTCGGCCGCGCGGGCCGGGTCGGGGTCGCGCAGCCCGGCGTTCCACAGGCCGTAGCGCCCGATCGCCGGCGTCTGGCTGTCGCTCATGGGTCTTCTCCCGCCGTGAAGTCCGTTTGAAGTTCGACGTCCTTCGTACCAAAACGGGGTCCGCGGCCCGCGCATTCCCGGCCCGGCGGCGCGTCAGGGTGTCCGCCGGGACCGCCGGCAGGTCCCGCGGCAGCCTCCGCGACAGGGGATTCTCAGGGAAATCACAGGCAGCGGAAAGGGGGTTCTCAGCGGCGGCTCACAGGATGCGGGCATGACCGCGTCTCCTTCCCCCGCCGCCGACCTCACGCGTCCCGACGGCGCACCTGTCCGGGTGCTCGTCGTCGACGACGAGAACGCCCTCGCCGACCTGCTCTCCATGGCCCTGCGCTACGAGGGCTGGGACGTCCACACCGAAGGCACCGGCTCCGACGCGCTGCGCGCCGCGCGTGAGCTGCGACCGGACGCCGTGGTCCTCGACGTCATGCTGCCCGACATGGACGGCCTGGAGGTCCTGGCCCGGCTGCGCCGCGAACTGCCCGACGTGCCGGTGCTGTTCCTCACCGCCAAGGACGCCGTCGAGGACCGCATCGCGGGCCTCACCGCGGGCGGTGACGACTACGTCACCAAGCCGTTCAGCCTGGAGGAGGTCGTGGCGCGGCTGCGCGGGCTGCTCCGCCGGGCCGGGGCCGCCACCGGCCGCCAGGAGTCGCTGCTGGTCGTGGGCGACCTCGTGCTCGACGAGGACAGCCACGAGGTCAGCCGCGGCGGCCAGGGCATCCACCTCACGGCCACCGAGTTCGAGCTGCTGCGGTACCTGATGCGCAATCCGCGCCGGGTGCTGAGCAAGGCGCAGATCCTCGACCGCGTCTGGTCCTACGACTTCGGGGGCCAGGCCAACGTCGTCGAGCTCTACATCTCCTACCTGCGCAAGAAGATCGACGTGGGCCGCCCCCCGATGATCCACACCCGGCGCGGCGCCGGCTACCTGATCAAGCCGGGCGAAACGGCGTGAGCCGGGCCCGCCGGCGCCCCTCCCTGCGGACCCGGCTGGTGGTCTCCTCGGTCGCGCTCATCGCGGTCGTGTGCGCGGTCATCGGTACGGTCACGACGCTCGCCCTGCAGTCCTTCCTCTTCACGCAACTGGACAAGCAGGTCGGGGCGGTCGCAGGCCGGGCCCGGCTGGACCCGGGTTACGGCGGCGAGCAGCCGGGCGGGCCGCCGGTGGTCCCCAGGACCACCGGTACGGGGGCCGACGGCTCCGGCACCGAGTCCCTGCGCTTCATCACCGGGCCCGGCATCGCCCCCGGGACCGTGGGCGCCCGGTTCGACGCGACCGGCGCGGTGACCGCCGCCGGTGTCAGCGCGCAGCCCAGCGGCACCCAGTCCCGGCTGAAGGCCCGGCCGCTCACCGCCCCGCAGCGCGAGGCGTTCGCGGCCGTCCCCCTGGACGGCCTGCCGCACACGCTCGACGTCCCGGGACTGGGGGGCTTCCGCGTGCAGTCGGCCACCGACGGCACCGGTGGGTGGCTGCTCGTGGGACTGCCGACGACGACCGTCCGCGACACCATCGGCACCCTCGTGGTCGTCGAGGCCTGCGTCACCGCAGCGGGGCTGGCCGCCGCCGGGATGGCCGGCTTCGTCATGATCCGGCTCAGCCTCCACCCGCTGCGCCGGGTCGCCGCCACCGCCACCCGGGTCTCCGAACTCACCCTCCACCGTGGCGAGGTCGCCCTCCACGACCGCGTGCCGGACGCCGACACCGATCCGCGCACCGAGGTCGGCCAGGTCGGCGCCGCGCTCAACCGCATGCTCGACCACGTCGGCAACGCCCTGCACGCCCGCCAGGAGAGCGAGACCCGGGTCCGGCGGTTCGTCGCCGACGCCAGCCACGAACTGCGCACCCCGCTGGCCTCCATCCGGGGGTACGCCGAGCTGACCCGGCGCGGCCGGGAGGCGATCGGCCCGGACACCCGGCACGCGCTCGGCCGGATCGAGTCGGAGGCGAGCCGGATGACCACCCTGGTGGAGGACCTGTTGCTGCTCGCGCGGCTGGACGCCGGGCGTCCGCTCGGCCTGACCGGGACGGACATGTCCCCGCTGGTCGTCGACGCCGTCAGCGACGCCCGCGCGGCCGGGAGCGACCACCACTGGCTGCTGGGCCTCCCCGACGAACCCGCCGTCGTGCACGGCGACCCGGAGCGCCTGCACCAGGTGCTGACCAACCTGCTCGCCAACGCCCGCACCCACACCCCGCCCGGCAGCACCGTCGTCGCGCGCGTCGTGCCGCGCGGCCGGGAGGTGCTGGTCGAGGTCGAGGACGACGGTCCCGGCATCCCGCCCGCCCTGCTGCCGCACGTCTTCGAGCGCTTCGCGCGCGGTGACGCCTCCCGCTCCCGGGCGGCCGGCAGCACGGGCCTGGGACTCGCCATCGTCCAGGCCGTGGTGGCCGCGCACCGCGGCACGGTGTCCATCGACAGCGTGCCAGGCCGCACCGTCTTCCGCGTCCACCTGCCCGCCGCGCACTCACAGCTGCCGCTCAGCGCCGCCACAACGCCATGACAGCGTGCCGGACGAAGGTCGTCGCCATGCGAACCCAACAGCTCCCACCGACCGGCCGGCCGGCCCGGGGCCCGGAGGCCCTCCCCGCCCGTGAGCACCTGGCCGTCGCGCAGACCGAACCGGTGCTCGACGTCGTGATCCCCGTGCACAACGAGGAGAAGGACCTCGAAGGCTGCGTTCGCCGGCTCCACACGCACCTGCGGCGCACCTTCCCCTACCCGTTCCGGATCACCGTCGCCGACAACGCCAGCACCGACCGCACGCCGCTGATCGCCACGGCCCTGGAGGCCGAACTCCCCGAGGTCACCGCCTTCCGGCTGGAGCGCAAGGGCCGCGGCCACGCCCTGCGCGCGGTGTGGTCGGCCTCCGGGGCGCCGGTGCTGGCGTACATGGACGCCGACCTCTCCACCGGCCTCAACGCGCTGCTGCCGCTGGTCGCCCCGCTGATCTCCGGCCACTCCGACCTGGCGATCGGCTCCCGGCTGGCCCGCAGCTCGCGCGTCGTGCGGGGCGCCAAGCGGGAGTTCATCTCCCGCTCCTACAACGTCCTCCTGCGGACCTCGCTGGCCGCCCGCTTCTCCGACGCGCAGTGCGGCTTCAAGGCCATCCGCAAGGACGTCGCGGAACGGCTGCTGCCCCTGGTGGAGGACACCGGCTGGTTCTTCGACACCGAGATGCTCGTGCTGGCCGAACGGGCCGGGCTGCGCATCCACGAGGTGCCGGTCGACTGGGTCGACGACCCCGACTCGAGCGTGGACGTCGTCAGGACCGCCACCGACGACCTCAAGGGCGTGTGGCGGGTCGGCAGGGCACTCGCCACGGGCGCACTCCCGCTCGACCGGCTGCGCCGGCCCTTCGGCGACGACCCGCGCGACCGCGGTCTCGCCGACGTGCCGGCCGGGCTCGCCCGGCAGTTGGTCGGCTTCTGCGTCGTCGGCGGGCTGAGCACGGTCGCCTACCTGCTGCTGTACACGCTCTTCCGCACCCTCTGCGGCGCCCAGACCGCCAACGCCCTCGCCCTGCTGCTCTCGGCGGTGGGCAACACGGCCGCCAACCGGCGGCTGACCTTCGGCGTACGCGGCCGCGACAAGGCCGTGCGGCACCAGGCGCAGGGGCTGGTCGTCTTCGGCATCGGCCTGGCGCTCACCAGCGGATCGCTGGCCGCGCTGCACGTCGCCGACACCACGCCCGCGCACGGCACCGAACTCGCCGTGCTCGTCGCGGCCAACCTCGCCGCGACCGTGCTGCGTTTCCTGCTCTTCCGCGCCTGGGTCTTCCCCGACCGGACGGGCGGCACACGGCCCGTAGCGGTCGCGGATCCCACCCGGGACGCCACCGTCCCCCTGCCGACCGCGCGTCCCGGCGCGCACGACCCGAGGAGCGACCGATGACCACGTCGCGCAGCGACGAGGCCCGGGACCGGGCCGTGCCGGCTCAGCGCCCCCTCCCCCCGCCCCCGGCCCACGCACCCGCGGTCGTGAGCCGTACGCCGGTCCCGGTGGACGCCCCGCCGCCCGGCGCCGAGGGGCGCAGCCCCGTCCCGGCGGGTGCCCTGGCGCCGGTGGCACCCCCGGCGCACCACGTGCCGCAGGGCGGCGGCACCGGCCGCCCCCGCGGGACCGCCGCCCGCCTGTGGCGCGGACGGCCGCAGGACCCGCGCTGGGCGCGGCCCGCCCTGCTGGTGCTGCTCGCCCTCACGACCGTGCTCTACCTGTGGGACCTGAGCAGTTCGGGCTACGCCAACAGCTTCTACTCGGCGGCCGCGCAGGCGGGCGGCGAGAGCTGGAAGGCGTTCTTCTTCGGCTCGTCCGACGCGGCGAACTCGATCACGGTCGACAAGCCCCCGGCCGCGTTGTGGCCGATGGCGCTGTCCGTGCGGCTGTTCGGCCTGAGTTCCTGGGCGATCCTGGTGCCCGAGGCGCTGATGGGGGTCGCCGCGGTCGGCGTCCTCCATGCCGCCGTTCGCCGCCGCTCCGGGCCGGCCGCCGGCCTGATCGCCGGACTGGCCCTGGCGCTCACCCCGGTCGCGGCGCTGATGTTCCGCTTCAACAACCCCGACGCGCTGCTGTGCCTGCTGATGGTGACGGCGGTGCACTGCGTCCTGCGCGCGCTGGAGGACGCCCGTACGAAGTGGCTGGTGCTCGCCGGCGTCGCGTTCGGCCTCGGCTTCCTCACCAAGACGCTGCAGGCCTGGCTGATCCTGCCGCCGCTGGCGCTGGTGTACGCCGTCTGCGCCCCGGCGACGGTGAAGCGGCGCTTCGCGCAGCTCGGTCTCGCCGGTCTGGTGACCGCCGTGTCCGGCGGCTGGTGGGTCGCGATCGTCGAGCTGTGGCCCGCGTCCTCCCGCCCCTACGTCGGCGGTTCGCAGGACAACAGCTTCCTGTCGCTGACCTTCGGCTACAACGGCCTCGGCCGGATCACCGGCGACGAGACCGGTTCGGTCGGGGGCGGCGGCGGACCGAACGGCGGCGGACAGTGGGGCGAGACCGGCTGGGGCCGGCTGTTCGGCTCGGACATGGGCGGTCAGATCGCCTGGCTGCTGCCCGCGGCCCTCGTGCTGCTGGTCGCCGGACTCTGGCTGACCCGGCGCGCCCCGCGCACGGACACCGGCCGTTCGGCCTTCCTGGCCTGGGGCGGTGCGCTGGCCGTCACCTTCCTGACCTTCAGCTTCATGTCCGGGATCTTCCACCAGTACTACAACATCGCCCTGGCGCCCTACATCGCGGCGCTGACCGGCATGGGCGCGGTGATGCTGTGGGAGCGGCGCGCGCACCCCGCGGCCGCGGCGGTCCTCGCGGGCACGGTCGTGCTCACGGCGGTCTGGTCGTACGTCCTGCTGGGGCGCTCCGCCGACTGGTACCCCTGGGTGCGGTACGCCGTGCTGGTCACCGGGATCGCGGCGGGCGGGCTGCTGCTCGGGGCCCGGCTGCTCCGGCGGCTCGCGCCGCTCGCGGCCGCGGCCGGCCTGGTGGCGGTCCTCGGCGGGCCGCTGGCGTACACCGTGCAGACCGTCGGGACGGCGCACACCGGCTCCATCGTGACGGCGGGCCCGGCGGTGCAGGGCGGCGGCATGCGCGGCGGCTTCCCGGGCGGTACGCCGGGCGGCAACGGACGGCAGGGCCAGGGCGGGCAGGGCTTCCCCGGCGGCGGTCCCGGCGGTACGGGCGGCTTCCCCGGGGGCATGCCCGGCGGCAACGGGCAGCAGGGCCAGGGCCAGCAGGGCCAACAGGGTCAAGGCCAGGGCCAGGGCGGCCAGGGCTTCCCCGGCGGCGGTACGGGCGGCGAGAGCCGCCGCGGCGGAGCGGCGGGGGGCCTCGGCGGACTGCTGGGCGGCTCACAGGTGGCCGACGCCACCAAGGAGGCGCTGCTGGAGGACGCCGACGCGTACACCTGGGTGGCCGCCGCCATCGGCTCCCAGAACGCCGCGAGCTACCAGTTGGCCACCGGCAAGCCGGTGATGGCGATCGGCGGCTTCAACGGCAGCGATCCGTCCCCGACGCTGGAGCGGTTCAAGGAGTACGTGGCCGCCGGGAAGATCCACTACTTCATCGCCTCCGGCGGCATGGGCGGGGGCGGCGGCCGGGGCGGCAGCGGTACCTCCTCGCGGATCAGCTCGTGGGTGGAGGAGAACTTCGGCTCCACCACCCTGGGCGGAACGACCGTCTACGACCTGACCGACCCGAGCTGAACCCAGGTCGTGGGACGCGGAAGGGGGCGGCGGCCACTGGGCCGCCGCCCCCTTCGGGCGGTGGGGGCACCTCCCGGCGGTAGCCGGGGGAGCTCCTTTGACGACGGGTCCTAGTCCTTCGGGGCCAGCCGCGCCGGGAAGCCGCCCGTGGCGATCGGGCCCCAGCGTTCCGGGGTCACGCGCACCAGGGACTTGCCCTGCCTGACCATGGCGGCGCGGTACTCGTCCCAGTCCGGGTGCTCGCCCGCGATGTTGCGGTAGTACTCCACCAGCGGCTCGACCGAGTCGGGGGAGTCGATGACCTCGGCGGTGCCGTCGACCTGGACCCAGGGGCCGTCCCACTCGTCCGACAGGACGATCACCGAGGCCCGCGCGTCACGGCGGGCGTTGCGGGCCTTGGCCCGCTCGGGGTAGGTCGAGACGACCAGGCGCCCCGCGTCGTCGACCCCGCAGGCGACGGGGGAGCCCTGGGGGCGGCCGTCGGCGCGGGTGGTCAGCAGCAGGGCGCGGTGGCGCGGTCGTACGAATTCCAGCAACTGGTCGAGTTGCACGCTGGTATTGGTCGCGATGTAGGCAGCCATGACGGCAGCCTATGCTTCCCCCGGCTCGACGGCGGGGAGGGCCCTCCCCTGGACCGCCTGGATGTCGAGGGTGACCCTCAGCGTCGTCCCCATGGTGGCGATCCCGGCCCGTACGACCTGGTTCCAGTTCATCGCGAAGTCCTCGCGGCGCAGTTCGGCCGTCGCGCGGAAGGCGGCGCGCACGCCGCCCCAGGCGTCCGGCCCGGTGCCCAGGTAGGCCAGGTCGAGGTCGACGGGGCGGGTGATCCCGCGCATGGTCAGCTCCCCGTGGACGGTCCACCGGTCGCCGGCGGCCGGCTCCAGCGAGGTGCTGCGGTAGCTGACGGTGGGGTGCTCCCGCACGTCGAGGAAGTCGGCGGAGCGCAGGTGCTCGTCGCGGGTGCCGTTGCCGGTGTCGATCGACGCGGCGTCGATGACGGCCTTGACGGACGACGCGAGCGGCTGCTCCGCGACGTCGATCCGGCCCGCGAAGGTCCTGAAGCGGCCGTGCACGGTGGACAGGCCCAGGTGCTGGGCGACCGCGCCGGCCTCGGAGTGCGCCGGGTCGATCGTCCACGGTCCGGGTGGCGGCAGTTCGAGGCCGCCGGCGCGGCCCAGCAGCAGGGTCCCCAGGTCCGCCGAGCCGGAGGCGGTCACCAGCGCCGTCGCGGCGGCCGGGCGGTAGCCCACGGCCGTCACGATGACGGTGTACGCCCCGGGGGCCAGCGCGGCGGTGCGCACGGCGCCCTCGGCGTCCGCGGCCTCCCGCGCGATCTGCTGCCCGGTCATGTCGGTGACGGTCACCACGGCGTGCGGCACCGCCCAACCGTCCTTCGTCCGGATCCGCCCGCGCAGCCCGGCTCCTGCCGTCGTGTCCATGTACCTCGCTCGCCCTTCGGTGCGTTCCCCCGGCCGGGTCCGGTCGGACGGCCCGGGCCGTCCCCTGCCC